>NZ_JAENIK010000009.1:0-300000 GCF_016595465.1 Luteolibacter yonseiensis
TCCGGGTTGTTGAGCAGGCCGCGGCCGATGAGGTTGTCGTTGATCGGAAGGCTCGACGCCGTCAGCGCCCGCGCGTTGACCTGGCTGCCGCCGCCGAAGATGATCCCGTTCGGGTTGATGATGTACACCTGGCCGTCCGCCTTGATGTTGCCGAGGATCTGCGTCGGGTTGCCGCTGGGGTCGGTGATCTTGTTGAAGGCGATCCATTTGCCCGCGTCCGCCCCGCCGGCTTTCTGGTCGAAGTTCAGCGTGGTTTTCTTGCCGACGTTCATCGTCTTCCATCCGAGCAGCGCCTGCTGGGTGGTCTGCTTGATGGTGACGGTGGTCCTGCCGTCCTTGACGGCCTGCACGGGGTTGTGCGCGCCGGTGACGGTGCCGAGGTCGAGCCCGCCGGCGCCGAGGCCGTTGGGGACGTTGGGCAGGGTGACGGTGGGGCGGTTGGGGTTCTTGCCGAGGTTGTTGGCGCCGTTGCGGATGGCGGCGTCGCGCGCGGCGTTCTGAAGGTTGCGGACGGCGGCGAGGGTCCGGGTGGTGCGCGCGAGGGTGTCTTTCGCGCTGGCGCGCGCGGCGTCGGTGGCGGCGGGGGTGGGCGCGCCGGCGGTGGCGCGCGCGGATTTCCCGGAGCGCGGGCTGCCTCCCCGCAGGATGTCTCCGGCGTCCGCGGTGAGCCCGGTGATGGCGAAGGTGAAGCCGATGAAGACGGGGACGCCGTATTTGAAGGTGGTGCCGAAGAGGCCGGTGGCGCGGTGGTGGCGGCGGGGTTTCATGCTGGTGGGCCGGGGTGCGGTGGAGAGTGGGTGCCGTCGGGCGGCGGTGGTTGGAGGGGTGCCGGGTGGCCGGTGGCCGGGTGACTTATGGCCGGTGATCGGCGGAGGGGCTTCCGCCGGATGGCGGGTGGCGGGGTGTGATGGTTTTCCCTGTTTCCGGCGGGAAGAGCGCGGGCTCCGGCGGGGGAGCGCGCGCCCTGTCTTTCCATAACTCGGATGATCCGCCGCCGGGGGCGGCCTTGGATCACCTTCATCATGTTTTTGTCATCTTTATGTCATCTTTTAATGATATGTTTTTAAGATATGCTTTCCGGCATGTCACGGTCACGGGGCCTTGCCGGCGGCGGGGGCGGCGATGCGGTTGTCGAGGATCCGGTCCTTGTAGCCCTGGACGAGGTTCTCGACCTTGACGCGGGTGGTGCCGATGAACGGCTCGCGCGCGGCGAGGGCCTTGCCGAGGGAGTAGTTCTCGAACTTGTCGAGGATCTCGGTGGCGGTGTTGAAGAGGGCGATGTTCTTGCGCTCGCGGTCGGCGAGGGTGTTTTTCGCGGCGGTGAGTTCTCCGGCGAGGCGGGCGCGTTCCTGTTCCTTCGCGGTGGCGGTGGCGGCGGCTTTTTCGTAGCCGTCCTTCCATTTGAGGAGGGCTTCCTTGTGCTGGGCGAGGCTGGCGTCGCGGTCGGCGACCTTCTTTTCAAGCGCGGCGGTGGATTGCTCGGACGCGGTCTTGTCGGCGAGGGCTTTCTTTTCGAGGGCGGCGCCGCGTTTCTCGAGCGTCTCGATCTTCGCGGCGAGGTCCTTGGATTTCTGGTCGGCGGCGGCGGCGGCGGCCTGGGCGTTGGCTCCCTCGGTCTGGGCGGTGCGCAGCTGGAGGGTGACGGCGCGGAGCTGCTCGCGCAGCTTGAGGCCCGGATCGGGTTCTTCGGCGGCGTGGAGGAGCGAGGGCAGCGCGGCGCCGAGGAGGAGGATGGCTTTGAGGAGTTTCATGACCGGTTGTTAGAACTTGGCGTTGATGTCGAACTGCAGGGTGTCGGTGCTCAGCGGGGAGCCGATGATCTCGTCGCTGCTCATCCATTTGAGGCCGACGCGCACGGCGGGGCTGACGGCCATGCTGCCGCCGAGCAGGAAGCCCTGGACGTTGGTGCCTCCGCCGCCGAAGTCGGAGTCGGTGAAGCCGTCGACGACCGCGTCGCTCTCGACGTAGCGGTAGCCGAAGCCGGCCTGCCAGTCGCCGAATTGTTCCATGGCGGGCTTGCCGACGGTGAAGGCGAGGTTCCAGGCGGTGTCTCCGCCTTCGAACTCGCCGGCCTTGCCGGCGGAGCCGGGACCGCGGTTGTTGACGGCCTTTTTGCCGATGGCGCCGTTGTCGAAGGCGATGTTCTTGGTGACTTCTCCGGCGAGGGCGAGGCGGACGGGGTCGTAGGCGTCGTATTCGAGCTTGCCGGTGATGGTGAGGTTGCGGAATTCGGAGGCGAGGCCGTAGTACTGGTATTGGTATTTGGTGCCGAAGTCGTTGGCCGCGGTGGGGACGATGTCGCGCAGGGCCATGTAGGTGTTGCCGCGCTGGGCGAAGCCGGGCCGGGTGCCGTCGGTGCTGCCGGCGTCGCTGGCGGTGAGCGGGGTGTAGGGGTCGGACAGCTTGCCCGAGATGTTGCTGAAGTCGTAGTAGGCGATGCCGAACCTGGCGGTGAGGTCGTCGGTGATCTTCCAGTCGATGCCGATCTGCGCGCCGGTGAGCCACTTGTCGGTGCTTTCGAACTTGGAGGGCTGGTTGGAGGCGAAGTTGAAGTCGGTGTTGTAGACGGGGAAGTAGCCGGCGGTGAAGAAGGTGCCGGCCTTGTCGTTGAGCCTGACTTTCCCGCGCACGGCGAGGCCGTCGAAGCCGAGGTCGTCGTCCCACTGGACTTCGCTGGAGAGGAAGGGGTTGTCGAAACGGCCCATCAGGAAGACGAGCTCCTCGCCATCGCCCGGACCGGCGTCGTAGCTGAGGAAGGCGCGGTCGAGCCAGATGGCGTATTTGGAAAAATTCCCGCCGGAGCCGCCGAGCGTCTGGTTGGGCGAGGTCGGGCTGTTGGTGTCGCCGGTGGCGACGCGCAGGCCGCCGTTGAAGCCGTCCCCGAGCATGATGTCGGTGCCGACGCGGGCGCGCAGGCGGGTGCGCTCGCGGTCCTGGTCGACGTTGTATTGCGGGGAGAACTGGGTGCCGGAGGTGTCGAAGGGCGATCCGGTGTTGATGGCGTTGAAGTTGGGGAAGGCGCCGGTGTTGTCGTTGCCCTCGCCGAAATAGACTCCTTCGTAACGGCCGCGCAGGTCGCCGAAGGGGCGGAATTTATCGGTCCATTCCGGGTAGCGTTTCTCGCTCCATTTCTGTTCGCGGGCCTCGGCGAGGAGCTCCTGCTTGATCTCGTCGCGCATGTTGTTCTTCACCACCTCGGGGATGTAGCTGACGCGCATCTCGTCGGCGGTGGGCTCGGGCGGCAGCGCGGCGATGTCGGCGGCGGCCGCGGCGGCCTGCTGGGCTTGCAGCGCCTGCTGTGCCTCGGCCTCGGCCTGTTGGATCATGGCGGCGGCCTCCTCCTTGCCGAGGATGCCTTTTTCCACGAGCCGGGCGATGAGGTTGACGGTGACGTTGGTGGAGGGGGCGGCGGGCTGCTCCTCCGCGGCTCCGGGTGGAAGTACGGGAGTTTCCGTAGCTGGCACGTCTTCGGAGGGGTTGGCGGGCGCGCTGCCGATGTCGGGTTCCTGCGCGTGGAGCGGGGTGCCGAGGGCGAGCAAAAGGGTGGCGGCGATGGGGCGGATGGAAGACATGGGGAACGGGAAAAGGTGTCAGTTGCCGGGCTTGCGGGCTTTGATGCGGATTTTGACGGAGGGTGGCATTTCGGCGGCGCTGGCCGCGGGCGGTGTTTGCAGGCCGGTGAGGACGCGCCTGACGGCCTGGTCGAGATCCGAACCGGCGGAGGAGCCGATGATGCGGGCGCGGGTGATGGTGCCGTCGGCGCCGGGCCAGAACTCGAGGGTCAGTCCGCTGATGACGGCCTTGCGGGTGACCGGGTCGTTCCTCAGGGCGTTCTCGATGGAGGTCTTGGCGGAGAGCGAGTAGCGGGCGTACTTGTTCCCGCCGCCGAGGCCGCCCTTGCCGCCTCCGGCGCGGCCGCCGCCCCCGCCGGCGGTGAGCCCCATGTCGGGACCGTTGCCGCCGGTGATGTTGGTGCCGAGGTCTTCGGACGGCGGGGCCTCCGCCGGTTCGTCCGGCGGCGTCAGGTCGACGGGCTGTTCCTCGACGAGCTCCTCCTCCGGCTTGTCCTCCTGTGGCGGGGGCTCGACCTTCGGTGGCGGCGGCGGCGGCGGTGGCGGCGGCGGCGGTGGCAGCGTGATGGTGACCACTTCCTGGCGCGGCACGGCCTTGCGCGTGTTTTTCCCACCGTTGAGCAAAAAGGAGAAGAGCCCCCCCACCAGCACGACGGCGAGCATGATGCCGATCAGCAAGCGGTGCTTGGACGGCTTGCGCGCGGGCGGCGGGAATGGCGGGCGTGGGGACATGTGGGAGGAAGTGGAGAGTGGATGGTTGATGGTTGAGAGTTGGAGGAAGAAGGCGGAGGCCTGTTCTTCGTTTCGAATTCAATGCTTGTGATTCAGTGCTTCTACTTCGGCGGCTGGGTGGCCAGGCCGATCTGGGTGATGCCCACGCGGCCGAGCACGTCGAGCACGTCCATGACGCCCTGGTACTGGCTGGCGCGGTCGCCGCGGACGACGACGGGCACCTCCGGCGTGGCGGCCTTGATGGCGGCGAGCTTGGTCTCCAGGTCCGCCAGCGTGACGGTGAACGTGTTGAGCTTGATGTTGCCCTGGTTGTCGATGGTGATGGCCTGCGTCTTGGGCGCCTCCAGCTTGGGCGAGGACGCCTTGCTCGCGCTCGGCAGGTTCACCTTCACCCCCTGCACGCCCGCCGTGGTCATGATGATGAAGATGAGCAGCAGCACCAGATAGAGGTCCACCATCGGGGTGACGTTGATGTCGTCGTAGCTTTTGTCGTCGGCGGAGGCCATGGAAGAGGTTGAGGGTTGGAAGTTGATGGTTGATGGTAAGAGGAGGATATAGGTCCCATGGGTCCTATGGGACCTGTCCTCAGTGAGAAGAACCTCCGTTGGTGTCCGCGCCGGCGGCGGGGCTGTGGAACTCGGCCATCTTGGCGACGAACTCGTCGATGAAGACCTGCATGAGGCCCAGCGAGTTCTTGATCCGCCCGTTCAGGTAGCTGTAGATGAACAGCGCGGGGATGGCCACCACCAGGCCCACCACGGTGGCCAGCAGCGCGGAGGCGATGCCCGGCGCGATCGAGTTCACGTTCACCTCGCCGGACTTCGCGATGATCGCGAAGGTGATCATCACACCCACCACGGTGCCGAGCAGGCCGACATACGGACCACCGGCGATGCTGATGGTCAGGTAGACCAGGCCGTCGGAAAGGCGGTGGCTCTCATGCACCAGCCCCGCGTCCAGACTGGCGCGGATGGCCTGGATGGAGCGGCCGTTGAGCCCCTGCCCGCGGGCGTCGCCCTTGTCGAGGCGGTGGCGGATCTCCTCGGAACCGATCTGGTAGATGTGGTAGAGCGGCGACCTCTCGATGAGGTGCTGCTCGTCCTCGCCGGTCTTGCCGCCGAGCGTGCTGATGCTGGACCGGTCGCCGTGGTCGAGCGCGGTCAGGTCGGTGGACAGGTGCTTCCATCGCTCGAGGAAGACCTTGGTGCCTTTTTCAATCGAGTTGAGATAAAGGAATTTCCGGACGGCCACCGTCCAGCCGATGACGATCATGATGGCGCACACGCCGATGGCGATCCAGCCGTCGAACATCATGTTGTTGGCGATGTCGCCGAACAGCGAGAGGTGCTCCATGAGGTGGCTCTGCTCGCCGCCGCCCTCGCCGCCCTCGCCGCCCTCGCCGGCTCCCAGCACCACGGTCCGCTGGGCCGCGTCCGTGGAACCCTGGTTCACCGCGGCCAGCTTGATCCACGCCTCGGAACGCGCGGTGGTGGAGAGCGTGAACTCGTCGACCTCGCCGGCGAACCCGGAGTTCTCCGCGCCGAGCGTGATCGGCGCCGCCAGCGCGGGAAGGCCGGCGGCAAGCGTGGCATACGGCGCGCCGTTGACGAAAAGCTGCAGCTTCGCGCCATCCGCGACGAGCGCAAGGTGGCTCCAGGTATTCGCCGCGACAGGCGCTCCGGCGGCGCTGGCCTGCGTGCCGAGCCTGATCACCGGCACCCCCTGGTTGAGCAGGAGCTGGAAAGAGGACGCACCCTCGCCACGGCTGAGCAGGACCGCGTTGTCCTGCAGCGCGGCGGGCTTGATCCAGGTGGAGAGCGTCAGCGCCTGGCCGGCCTTCCACTCGAGCGACGGCGACTGGGGCAGCGTCACCGGCGTGGCCAGCAGGCGCAGGCCGTTGCCGATGAGCGAGCCCTCCGCCGTGGTCGCCGGGGCCGTCGCGCTGTTGTTGTTCCCCGTGGTGTCGGCCGGGGCCGCGCCACGTCCGGCGAAGTGCCAGACCAGCGCCGTGTCCGCGTCATACGCCTCGGCCGCCTTCGGGCCGGCGTCCGGCGCCGGATTGCCGGAATAAAGATGGATCGTCGTCTTCCCCGACGCCCCGATGTCCGGCACCTTCACCCACACGAACGCCTCGTTGAGCAGGTTGTCATAACTCTCGATCTGGTGGCTGAGCGCCGTCTTCCCGTCCGCGGCGATGAAGCGCAGGTCGCTGCCATCCTCGCGGGCGCTGGCGAACGGGAAGTTCCCGTCCGACAAACGCACCAGCACCGTGGCCGTGCCGGGCGATCCGGGAAGAGCCGCGGCGTCACCCGAGGTGTCGAGCGTGAGCGTCTGGCGCTTCGTCCAGGCGGGGTTCCACCACGCGGCTCCGGCATCGCCGGCGGCGATGCCTGCATGGGCGAGCAGAAGCGAAACGGGGAGAATGAGGGCGGGATGTTTCATGTGGGAAAAATGAGGAAAATGAAGGAGGTCGGCGGATGCGGGCAAGGGGTGGTCAGAAGTCCGCCCAGCCACGGAAGGTCACCCGGACGTCTCCGGACTCCGTGTCCGTCTGGCTGATGAAAGGCACGGCCAGGTCCACCGAGCCGTTGTAATGATCCGCGAACTTGAAGCGCGTCCCAGCGCCCGCGCTGGCCAGACCGAAACGCTTCCGCTGGCCCGGCAGCGGGTCATAAATCCCCACCAGCCCCGCATCCACGAAACCATGGAACCGCCACTCGTTGGGCGTCGTCCCAGGCTTCGCTTCGGACCCGCCGGTGAGCGGCCGCGTGCGGTACTCCACCGTGCCGAAGACACCGTTGTCACCCAGCGACGTCGCCTCCAGGTAACCCCGCACCGTCCCCAGGCCGCCGCCGGAGATCTGCTCGTTGTTCACCAGCGGCTTGTCCGCCAGCTGGTACTGCACCTTGCCGAAAAGCTGCGAATCATCCCGCAGATCGCGCGTGTGCGCCACATCCCCGCGCAGGAACACATAACTCCCGTCCGCGTTGTAACGCTTGTTCGCATAATCCCTCTCCCCGCTGCCGATGCCCCGCAGGTGCAGGTTCAGCGAGGTATTCGCCTCCGTGAACGCCTTCTCCGCCAGCCACGTCGCCCCGTAATTCGCCGAAAGCGGCCAATACTCGATGGCGGTTTCATCGATGGTGAACTGTTTCTTCCCCAGGGAAACGACCTCGTCGGAGAAATGCTTGTAGTCGAGGCCCAGCGACAGCGTCTGGTAAAACTTGTCCTGTGACGGCAGGTCGATGAGCGCCTGCAGGCTCACCGTGTGGCCGCGGCCGATGCTCGCCGAGCCGCCGACGATGGCCACATCGCTGTCCTGCTTGGTGCCCTGCAGCATCAGGCTCACGCTGTCCGAAACCCGCGCCAGATAATAACCCGAGAACACCTTCGCGTCATCCGTGTTTTCCGGGGCCACCTGGAAATTGAAACCACCCGTATGCCCCAGCTGGTAGAGATTGCCATGGCTCAGCGACCCGTTCAACCGCAGCGGCGTCGTGTTCGAACTGTAACGGTTGTTGAGCTCCAGCGAACCATGCAGCGGATTCTTGTCCTCCACGTTCAGATCGATGTCCACCGTCCCCGGCACCACCCCCGCGCGCAGCTCCGGCGTCACCCGGCGGTCCGCCAGACGGTTGAGCGCCACGATCTCCTTCTCCACCCGCTTCATGTCCGGCACGTTCCCCTCCGCCAGCGACGGAGCGTCCGCCTTGATCCGGCTCGGCAGGAAAAACCGCGCGCCATTGACCCGCAGGCGCCCCACCCTCGCCTCCGCCACCTCCAGCCGGATCACCCCGCGCCGCGGATCCTGCTGCGGCACCACCACCGAAACCGTCTGGAAACCGCGGTCGTGATACGCCTTTTCCAAGGCCACCCGCGCCGCCTCCACATCATCCGCCGAACGCCCCGGCCCGAGATACGGATACACCGCCTCCTCCACCGCCAGCCGCGGCAGCCGCGCCGGGCCCGTGACGCGATATTCACGGATGTTGAGTACCTGCGCATGTGCCGACAGGTGCAACACGAACGTGATGCAGAAGGCCGTGAAAAATGAAGATGACGGGAGGAGACGGGACATGCGGGTGCCGGAGGGGCTGAGGCGCGAAGTCTCATGGTTCCCGGCGGGCTGTCTCAAGGGTGCTACTGTGACTATCCTGTCACAAAGAGGGGTGTCGGAGGACGCCTAACAGTTGGGAAAGGTTAAATTAACGTTGTTAAGAGTCGATTTCGCCACATTCAGAGCCAGGCTCCGGCAACCTTTCCGACGATTTTGGAAATCCCTGCCTGCGGGTGATCCGAAAAACCCGTGGGAATGCGGACCGAGGTTCCGCATTTTTTTCGTGGGTTTGGCCAATGAAGGAAATCAATCTGAAGCGGTCGAAAGCGGGGCAGGCTGTCTCACGCGCTTTTCCGCCTTCAGCATGCCGCAGCCCGCGGCGACGTCGATGCCGCGGCGCTGGCGGAAGGTGCAGGGAAAACCGGCCGCCTGGAGGATTTTCTGGAACTCGTGGCCGGAATCGCTCTCGGTGCCGGAGAAGCCGCCGGTGGGGTTCAGCGGGATCAGATTGATGTGGGCGTCGATTCCCTTCAGCAATTCAACCAACCGCCGGGCCGTCTCGGGCGAATCGTTTTTGCCCGCAATGAGTGTCCAGCCGAAGAAAATGCGCTTGCCGGTGATTTCTCCATACTTCCGGCAGGCGTCGACGAGCATCGCGAGCGACCAGCGTTTGCTGGCGGGGACGAGCGCGGAGCGTTCCTCCTCGGTGGAGCCGTGGAGACTGACCGCCAACCGGTAGGGCTGGCCTTCCTCGGCGAGCCGCAGGATATTCGGGACGACGCCGACGGTGCAGATCGCGATTTTCGACGGACCGATGCCGATACCCCGGACGTCGGAAATGCTGGAGAGCGCCTTGATGACGGAATCGTAATTGTGCAGCGGTTCGCCCATTCCCATGAGGACGATGTTCCGCACGCGCCTTTCCGGATTGATGGATTTCAGGACGCGGCGGGCGTGGAGCACCTGTGCGACGATCTCGCCGGGGCGGAGGTGGCGGACGAATCCCATCTGGCCGGTGGCGCAGAAGACGCAGCCCATGGCGCAACCGGCCTGGGTGCTGACGCAGACGGTGTGGCGGCCGTCGTAGCCCATGAGCACGGTCTCGATGGTCTGGCCGTCCGTCAGGCGGAGAAGAAACTTGCGGGTGAGTCCGTCGGAACTGCGGATCTCGTCGACGACGGTGGGGGCATCCAGGAAAAACGGTTTTCCTTCGCCTACGGATTCCTCGACCCAGCGTGCGAGCGGCGGGGAGAAATCCTGCTTTGAGAGATCCAGTTCACCCTCGCGGTGCAGGGCGCGCCATAAGGCCTTGGTGTGGTGGGGGATGACGCCGCCACGGCCCAACGCTTCGGACAGCTCGGAAAACCCGAGGTCGTGGAGGGAGCGTTGCGGCAGGTCGTTCACGCCCGAATGCAACCCCGGTGGATTGGGCATTCAAGCGTGATTTTTCAAAAACGACCCGCCGGTTTCGCGGAAGGTGCTTATTTCAGGACCTTGACGCGGATGTTCTTGTAGAGGGTGGTGCTGCCCTTGTCGTGGGCCTGGATGGCGAAGGTGCCGCCGTCAGGGAGGAGCTTGCTGTCTTCCTTGGCCTCGTAGTCCACGAGTTCCTTGCCGTTCACCTTGATCTTCACCTTGTCGTTCTTGACGATGATGACGTATTCCATCCACTTGTCGTCCTCGAAAGCCTCGAGGTTTTTCACGGTGTTGTAGAGGCCGCCGGATTTCTGTGGATCGCTCTGGGTGTTGTTCACCTGGACCTCGTAGCCGCTCGGCCAGCCTTCCTTGAGGAAGGTGGTGTGGATGAAGAATCCGCCGTTGGAATTCTTGCGGGTCATCACGTCGAGGCGGACCTCGAAGTTCTTGAATTTTCCGTCGTTCACCTTGCCGTCATAGAAAAGGTGGCAGCGGTCGCCGTTCGCCTTGATGGCGCCATCCTCGATCGAGAAGGCTTCGGGGGACTCGTTGACCTTCCAGCCGTCGAGGGTTTTTCCGTCGAAAAGGGAGACGAAGCCCGGTTCGGTTCCTGCGGCAGACAGCGGCGCGACGAGCGCGGCGATCACGGCAAACATGGTAAACAGTTTTTTCATGGTTCGCAAACTACGCCACGGAACCAGACCGGCTATCAAGAGAAACCCATTCCCCGTTCCGGCAAATTTGTTCCCCCTGTGGCGGTCCGGTTCTTGCTAACAAAGGGTGGATCGGCTACTGCATCAACCGATGAGCGACTGGTACTACGCAAAGGACGGAAAACAGAACGGACCCGTGAGCCGCGGGCATCTGGCGGAGCTGCTGCAAAATGGCACGCTGGATCCGGCGAAGGATCTGGTCTGGACCTCGACGATGAGGGATTGGCTTCCGGCGGCGCAGGTTCCTGAATTCTCGACCCGGACGGCGGACCCTTACAGCACTCCGGCCAGCTCATGGATTCCACCGGTCCCGGGCGAGGCGGGTGTGGCGCTGGATGAGATACCTCCCGGCAGCGATCCGATCAACGTGATGGCCTGTGCGAAACGCGGCTTGGATCTCACGGTCAGGAATTTCGGGATGATCCTGCTGATCGGAATCATCTATTTCGCGATAACCATGGCGGTCGGCAGCGTTTTAGGGGCGGTGGATGTCGCCATGGGGTGGGGGGAAACGACCCATCAGGTCTACGACGGAAGCAGCGGTTTCACGTCGAATTATTATTATCAAACGGGCAGTCCCCTGAACTTTCTGGGAAACCAGGTGCTGGCGATCTTTCTTTCGCTGGGATTCACCCGCATCACCCTGAATCTGGTTTCAGGTCGTGAGTTTTCCATCGGCATGCTTTTCGGTGAAGGACAAAAACTGCTTCCGGCGATCGGTGCCACCATCCTCTACTCGCTCATGGTCGGACTCGGACTCCTGTTGTTCATCGTGCCCGGGATCTACCTGGCCCTGCGTTTCGGCTTTTACCGGGCCGCCATCGTGGATCGGAATCTGGGGGTGCTGGAATCCCTCCGCTACAGCTCATCCCTCACCACCAACAATCGTTTGAGCCTGTTCGTGTTGTCATTGCTGACGATTTTCATCATCCTGGCGGGCATGCTGGCCCTTTGTGTGGGACTGCTTTTCGCCATCCCCGTGGCGTCGTTGGCGTGGGTGGTGGCCTACCGCTGGCTGCAATACGGCCATCGTGCGGCGGAGGACCATCCCGGCACGCAGACCCCCGTGCTTTCGACAGGAAACCGCGGAGTGTAATTTCGCGCCAGCCGCCGCTTGCCCTCTCCGGCGGTCTGGCTAGATTCGCGCCGTCCCGATGTCAGATTCTTTCGTACACCTTCACTTACATACCGAGTTTTCCCTGCTGGATGGCATGGTCCGTATCAAGGACCTTGCGAAAAAAGCCAAGGAATTCGGAATGCCTGCGGTGGCGATGACCGACCACGGGAACCTCTACGGTGCGATCAAGTTCTACCAAGAGTGCAAGAAGGCCGGGGTGAAACCCATCTTCGGCTGCGAGATCTACCTCGCGCCGGGGAAGATGGAGGACAAGAAGGACCTCGTGGGCCGAAAACGAGCGACCCACATGACCCTGCTCGCGGAGACCAACGAGGGCTGGAACAACCTCAGCAAGCTCGTTTCCAAGGGAAACCTTGAAGGGCTCTACTACGGCAAACCGCGTGTGGACCGCGACGCGTTGCGCGAATATTCCAAAGGAGTCATCTGTCTGACCGGCTGCATTTCCGGCCCGGTGAACGAGTGGCTCCGCGCCGGTGACGAGGAAAAGGCCCGCGAGACGCTGGCAGAACTGGTGGACATCTACGGCAGGGAGAATACCTACGTGGAAATCCACAACCACGGTCTTGAACCCCAGCGTCTTGTCACGCCGTCGTTGCTGAAGCTGGCGGCGGAGTTCGGCCTCAAGCCTGTCGCAGCGAACGACGTCCATTTCCTGAACAAATACGATCACGAGGCGCACGACGTGATGATCTGCATCGGCACCGGGCACCTGCTCATCGATGAAAACCGCATGCACTACACGCCGGAGGTCTATTTCAAGACCGCCGAACAGATGCGCGAGCTTTTCGCCGATATTCCGGGTGCCTGCGATGCCACTCTGGAAATCGCCGAACGTTGCAATGTCAGCATCAAGCTGGATTCCACCAGTTCGGAAAAATACCCGCAGTTCGGCACGCCGGACGGCAGCCCGCGCGAGGAATACCTGATGCGTGTCTGCCGCGAGGGCACCGTCCGCCGCTACGGCGAGGAGCGGGCGAACAGCCCGGAAATCGCGGATCGTCTGAAATACGAGGTGGATACCATCAACCAACTCGGTTTCGCCTCCTACTTCCTCATCACCGCCGACTTCATCCAGTGGGCGCGGGACAATGACATTCCGGTGGGGCCGGGCCGGGGATCGGCGGCGGGCTCGCTGGTTTCCTACGCCATGGGGATCACCAACATCTGCCCGATGCGGTTCGGCCTGTTGTTCGAGCGGTTCCTCAACCCCGAGCGTGTCAGCCCGCCCGACGTCGATATCGACTTCTGCCAGAGCCGCCGGACGGAGGTCATCCAGTATGTCCGGGAGAAATACGGCGAGCGCAGCGTTTCCCACATCATCACCTACGGCAAGCTGGGCGCGAAGAGCGTGCTGCGCGACGTCTGCCGCGTCATGGGCATTTCCTATGGCGAGGGCGACCGCATCGCCAAGCTCATCGAGGCGAAGCCGGACATCAAGCTCAAGGACGAATACGAGTCCAAGCCCGAGCTGAAGGAACTCATCGAGAGCAGCTCCACCTACCAGCAGCTCTGGAGCTACGCCACCAAGCTGGAGGGACTCGCGCGGAACGTGGGCGTCCACGCGGCGGGTGTCGTGATCGGTGACAGGCCGCTCGACGAACACGTCCCGCTGACCCGGGGAAACGAAGGGGAAGTCGTCACCCAGTACGACATGAAGGCCATCACCGACGTGGGTCTCCTGAAAATGGACTTCCTCGGTCTGAAGAACCTTACCGTCATCCAGGAGGCGGTGAACCACATCCGCAGGCACACGCCGGATTTCGACATCGAGAAGGTTTCCCTGGAGGACTGGAAGACCTTCGAACTCCTCAACCGCGGCGAGACGATGGGCGTGTTCCAGCTTGAATCCGGCGGCATGGTCGAGACCTGCCGCAAGTATGCCATCGAGAAAATCGACGACATCATCGACCTTCTCGCCGTCTATCGCCCGGGAGCCATGGTCTTCATCGACCAGATGCTGGACGTGAAAAAAGGCCGCACGCGGGCGATGTACGAGCACCCGTTGCTGGAAACCGTCGCGGGCGACACATTCGGCGTCATGATCTACCAGGAGCAGGTCCAGAACGCGGCGAAGGTGCTGGCCGGTTACTCGCTCGGCGGTGCCGACCTTCTCCGCCGCGCCATGGGTAAGAAGGACCCGGTGGAAATGGAAAAACAGCGCGCCAAATTCGTCGAGGGCGCGGAGAAGACCAACAACATCGGGAAAAAGCTCGCCGACCAGATTTTCGACAAGATTGCCATGTTCGCGGGATACGGATTCAACAAATCCCACTCCGCCTGCTACGGCCACATCTCCTACTGGACCGCCTACCTGAAGGCGAACCATCCGGTCGAGTTCATGGCCGCGCTGCTTTCCAACGAAATCAACAATACCGACAAGATCGGCGTTTTCGTGGCCGAATGCCACCGCATGGGCATCGAGATCCTGCCGCCGGACCTGAACGCGTCCCAGCTCCGGTTCGCTCCCGAGGTCACTCCGAACGGCTCCAAGGGCGTGCGCTACGGTCTCGCCGCGATCAAGAACTGCGGGGAAGGAGCCATGGCCCTGGCCATCGCGGATCGTGAGAAAAACGGAAAATTCAACACCCTCGACGACTTCGCCTCGCGCCTGGACTCGAAGGCCGTGAACAAGCGCATCCTCGAAAACCTCGCGAAGGCCGGAGCCCTCGACTGGACCGAGGAGACCCGGGCCGGGATCTGCGCGCGGCTCGAGCAGGTGGTCGCGTCCGCATCCTTGGTTCAGAAAGACCGGGCGTCCGGCCAGGTCTCGATGTTCGATGCGATGGATTTCGCCGCCCCCGTTGCGAAGAGAAAGTCGCAGCGCTCGGAACCCGCCGTTCCGGAGTGGAGCAAGGACGAGCGCCTCGCCCACGAGAAGGAGCTGCTGGGCTTCTATGTCACCGGGCATCCTCTGGACAAGTTCCGCAATGTCATCGACTCCAGCAAATACCGCAAACTCGGGCTCATCGACGATCTCGACCTGAGCAATCCCCGCGAGAAATTCCCCTTCGCGGGCATGGTGCGCTCGCTCGAGGCGAAGACCACGAAGACCGGGAAGCCCTTCGGAGTGCTGGTCCTGGAAGATTTCACCGGCAGCGCGGAAATCATGCTGTGGGGGGAAACCTTCGTCCCCGCGCGTGACGCTGGTCTGCTGGAACCCGGGAAAATCATCAGGCTCAAGGGGGCGATCCAAGTGGACGACCGCACCGGGGGCCGCCGCATCACCGGCAACGAGGTGGGAGAACTGAAGGCGAGACGTGCGTCGGGCAACAACAAGGGACCGGTCGAGCTCATGCTCTGGACCACCCGCCACAGCGAGCGCGACCTCATCGACATCAAGGTCGCCCTCACCGAGCACCCCGGAACCACGCCGGTGCTGCTGCATTTCCAGAACAGCGCGGGCCGCAGGATCACGGTGGCCGCCGGAGAATCCTACAATGTGAAACGTTCCGATGACTTGGAAGAAGCGCTCGGGCGGTGGTTGGAGGAGTGATTTTTTGCACGTAGTCTTGCCATTTATGGCATCTTCCGTGCGTCCGGAAAACGTCTCAAAAGGCCGGACCACAAATGCGAAATCACCCTTCACATCTGGACTGGAACCGTCACCCGGTCACGTGGCTTCATAGTCTCCTGACGATAGCCGGATCCTGTCCAGAAACGGATAAAACGATCCGGCATCCGCGACTTCCTTTCCAAAAGGCGTGCTCATGTAATTGCTGGAGGGGATCATCCCCACGCGTCCCAAATCCAGCCGGTCCGCATCCCAGCAGGTGCCGATGGTCGGGTTCTCCGCAAACTCTCCGTCCGTATGCCAGGTGCAGGCATAAACCAATGATTCGAAAGCGGCGTCATCAAGCTCGAAGAGCACGCCCCGCAGGCTGGCAGCATATTCTCCGCCCCGGCGACCGTGTTGTGGATCGGTGTATTCGTTTTCCCTTTTCGCATCGTGGAACCAAGCGAACAACCGCACCACCAGAATGTCAGCGCCGGTTTGGGTGGCGAGCCAAAGTCCGTTCTGCTCGACGCGCCTCCAGTGATCCGGTCCATGGGCCGAGTGCGGACCACCGTGGAACTGGCTGCTGACGGTGGCGGTCAATTTGTCGAAATCGCACCAGCGGGAGGAACTCATGCCGGGGATGTTGGTTTGATTCCTGCGCAACCGACAGTCGAAAATACGCAAGCAGCCGCTGGCGGGGAAACGTGCGCGTCCGATAGTCTGACCCCATGACTTTCATTCCAAACCTGCCATTCCGCTTTTCCCGCCGGGTCCTTTTCGCCGCAATCACCGCGTTTTCGATGAATGCCGCATCCGCCCACTCGGTGTGGATCGAGACGCTGGAGGGAAGACTCCTGGTAAGGTTCGGCGAGGTCGGGACGGAGTATGAGAAATCCCCCGGCTACCTGGACCAGTTGGAACTGCCGAAGGTGGCGGATACCAAGGATGGAAAGATCACGGTCGAGAAAGGGGCCGACTTCTTCCTGCTCAAGGATGCCAAGCCTGCCGAAGCATCGGTGATCTCCACGAAATTCCCCGTGATGGAAAAGCCCGCGACGGAGAAGAAGC
Source organism: Luteolibacter yonseiensis (assembly GCF_016595465.1). Lineage (NCBI taxonomy): Bacteria > Pseudomonadati > Verrucomicrobiota > Verrucomicrobiia > Verrucomicrobiales > Verrucomicrobiaceae > Luteolibacter > Luteolibacter yonseiensis. Next base: position 16,193 of record NZ_JAENIK010000009.1, read on the forward strand.
CCGCGAGCGCCCGCTGGCCGCAGTTCTACGCCCGTTGGCAGGTGGCTGGTGCGGCCGTGACACCTGTCTCGGTGCTGGACATCGTGCCTGCTGCGGAAGGTGGAAAAGCGACGGTTTATTTCAAAGGCAAACCGTTGCCGGAAGCCGAGCTGACACTCATCAAGCCGGATGGAAAAGAAGTCGACCTCAAGGCGGATGCCGAGGGCGTGGTGAAATTCACAGCGGAGGGCAAGGGGTTGTTCGTGCTGAGCGTGGCGGGTTATTCCGAAACCGCCAACGGCACTTATGAGGGCAAGAATTACACGGTGATCAGTCACAATTCCTCGCTGGCTTGGAACCAGTGATCTTGGGAAAAGGTCGTTTCGATCCCATCACGAAGGACGGTCGAGGAATCGGAGAGTCAGACTACGGCCGGCCCGGCCGCAACGACGGGAAGCAATAGAATGCCGCCGCGGTTCGGCCTTTCCGACATTCGCGCCAGCCCGGCGTCTGACAGGTCGGCCGTAGTCCGACCCTCCGGTGGTATGGAAACCGGCATGATGTCCACCGCGCCCTTGGACCGCTCTATTTCACCTGGATGCGCATGAACCCGCGGGCCGGGTCCAGATTGCCCAAAGGGATGCTCGCTTCCCGGATCTGGTACGTCGATTGGGTGGAGATGGGTTGATCGTTGATGCCGATGCCGGACCAGGTGGTGAGATCGCTGCTCCAGAAGGCCTGGCACTGGAGATCGGTGGCGGCAAGGCTGCGCGTGTAGGTCAGCCGGAGGAATTCTCCGTCCTTGACCATGACAGGCAGTGCGGACGCGGCATTTGGCACGGTGGGATCGAGGGCCAGGCCGCGCTCGACCAGATTCGGGATGCCGTCGTGATCCGGGTCCGCGAGATCGGCGGCCGCGCCGGAATTGACCGGGTCCTGGAAGTGGAGGTTCCGCCAGATGTCACCGGGGGTGGTGATCGGATGATTGAAGATTTTCAGGTCATCGATGGCCCCGGCGAAGAAAGCCCCGCCGTAGAGGGTGCTGCCGAGGCGGATGCCTCCTGCGGCGTTGCGTGGTCCGGTCGGTCCGGTGTCGCTGGCCTGGAGCTGGCCGTCGACGTAGAGCTTCATCGCACCCGTCGCGCTGACGCGCGTGGCGGTGACATGGTGCCAGAGCCCGTCGTTGACGGCCGTGGTGGAGAGAATGGTCTTGTCCGGATTGCCGATGCCGAAGCCGACCTTGTTGCCGACGAGGGCGACGCCCCAGTCCGCCGCGGCTCCGGGAATTTCGGAATCGATGATGGATTTTCCCGCATACCATTGGCCGGTGGCTCCGGTGGCGGTGGTTTTCATCCACCAGCTGAGGGTGAAATCGCCGCTGGCGGTGGCGGGGATCCGGATGAAGCTGCCGGTGCCATCGAATTGGGCTGCCTGGCTTCCGATTTTTCCCGGGACGTAGGTGATGGCGGTGGAGGTGCCGGGGTTGTTGAAGGGACTGGAATCGCCGGCGTTTCCATCGAGAGGGTAATGGGCGACGACGGCTTGGCCGACGGTGGCGAGGTGGGTGATCTCGGCGGGACCGAGGATTCTATTGTAGATCCGCACTTCATCCAAGCTGCCATTCAGGAAACCCGTCACGCCCCCGATGCTGCCGAGACGCATTTTGCCGGGGGCGGTGCGGGCTCCGGTCGGACCGTTGCCGCTGGCCTGGAGCGAGCCGTCCACGTAGAGTTTCATCGCGCCCGAGCCGGTGTCGAGGGTGGCGAGCACGTGGTGCCAGACGTTGTCATTGATGGCGACGGTGGAGGTGATGGTGATGTCGGCATTTCCCACGCCGAACGCGGCCTTGTTGCCGACGAGCGCGAGTCCGAAGTCCTTGGCGACTCCGCCGACCTCTCCGTCGATGAGGCCCATGCCTTGGTACCATTGGCCGGTTCCCGCGGTGGCGGAGGTTTTCACCCAGCAGGCGAGGGTGAAATTCGTGTCCACCGGCGCGGGGAACTCGATGGATCCGTTCGTGCCGTTGAAGGTCGCGGCTTGGGCGTCCACCCGCCCAGTCGAGTAGCTCACGCCGCCGGAGACGGTGCCGTGAAGCCCGCGCCCGCTGACATCCCGCGCGCTGCCATCGAGCTTGAATTGTGCCATCAGGGTGCCCTGCGGCTCGGGGGGGGCGACCTCGTCGAAGACCCATTCCTGGTTCAGCGCGTTGATGTCATCATAGTATTGGGAGATGTTGGTTCCATTGCCGGTGGCGTTCGGTCCTCCTTCCACGTCGATGATCATGTTCGAGCTGTTGCGGTTGAAGAGCTTCGAATAGATGCCGCCGTAGTGGAGGATGCGCCACTGCTGGTTCGTCCCGCCGGTGTCGTTCCAAGTGATGATGTTTCCACCGGCCGCGGTGGAATAGGCGGCCACCTCGAGGGCCTTCCCGCTGGCGGCGTTGAGGAATTTCCAGTATCCTCCGCCGACGTAGGTGGCGGTCCATTTTTGTAAATCCGAGCCGGAAAGAGGGTTCTGCCGGACGTTCGCACCCGCGGTGGCGTCGGCGGCTTCCATCACTTTCTGGCTGAGGCGGGAGCGAAGGACGTAGGTGCGGCCGTTTCTCACCGGGCAGGCCCGGGCCGGATCGCTCTCGGTCCACCATTCGTCGTAGTTGGAGATGCCGTCCCCGTCCATGTCACCGGCCGCCGGTTGGGCGGTGGAGCCGGTTTTGTAGCGCTCCCACTCGTCGGACATGCCGTCTCCATCACCATCCTGGAAGCCCATGTCGAACCGCATCGCCTGGATGAGCCGGGGCAGGCGCAGGCGGGCAACGGGGTTGTCCTCGCTGCCGTAATTGAAGCCATACGGATAATAGTGGACGCCGGAGCGGCGCAGCTCCGCGCCCGGACCATCGTAGAGCTTGATGAGGTTCCGGGTGGCGGCACCGGTCCAGATGCCACCGCCGTCGAACTGGTTCTCCCACTGCCACGTGGTGCCGCTGCCCAGGTAGTGGGCGATCTCGTGCAGGGCGACCTGCGTGCTGATGGAACCGCCGAATTTCAGTTCGCCGTTGTAGCTCGCCTCAGCCGTTGGAACCCCGGGATGCCACGCGACGTTGATGTTGACGTCGATGTTGGTCTGGGCGTTGTAGATGGCCACCGCTTCGTTCATGACGGCGGTGATTTCCGCGCGTTTCGCGGCATTGTCCTCGAAAACGTAGCCGATGGTGTAGCTCAGCGCTTGCGACGGCGCGACGCTCCCGAGCCACAGCAGCGGGGCGACCTTGAAAAATGTGGAGACAATACGGCAGGGCGGGGTCATGGAGAGAAGCGGGTTTTCAGTGGGTTTCAGACCCCGGGGGGCCGCCTCTGGAAAAGGAGGGGGCAACGGGTTGGGTGCCCGTGGATCAGTGGTTGGATCATCGCCCGGAACCTTCATCCTCCCAAGGGAAAGCTGCCCCCATGATCGGGGGGGAGCGGAAACGACTCATTTTGAATCCTTTCCACCACTCAATCGGGTAGTTTCGTGGACGCTGGGGAACGTCTCCGAAAAAAATCCCTTGAATTTGACTAAAAGGTAAACTATTAAAAACGCATGGGACGCAAGAGCGACGCCAAAGAACGCCTGCTGGAGGCTGCGCTGGATCTGATCTGGAAGCGCAGTTACGGCGTGCTGACCATTGACGCCATCTGCGAAAAGGCCGGAGTCAAGAAGGGGAGCTTCTATTACTTCTACGACTCCAAGTCCGCCCTCGCCGCCGCTGCCCTCCACGAGAGCTGGTATGCGTGTGGGAAAGAGACATGGGACAAGATTTTCTCCGCCTCGTCCGCGCCCTTGGACCGCATTTCGGATTTCATGAGGACGGTTTACGAAGGCCAGATCGAGGTTCAGGAGGAACACGGTCAGGTACTGGGTTGTCCTTGTTTTTCAGTAGGTTCCGAGACGAGCAGTGAGGACGAGGCCGTTAGTGAAAAGGCCCGGGAGATCCTCGGCCAGCAGCTTCGTTACTTCGAGTCCGCCATTCGTGACGCGCAGGCGGAGGGGCTGATCGCTCCTGGCGATGCCGCGAAAATGGCGAAATGCCTGTTCTCATTTTTTGAGGGCAGCCTCGCCCAGGCACGCATTCACAACGATCTCAGCTACCTCCAAAGCCTGCCCGAGACATCGAGAAACATGCTCGTCGGTTATCAGGCGGCAACCGCTGGCTAAAAAATTTTCGCAATTTATTGTTTACTAAATAGTCAACTACAAATCAAACGCTTACGAATATCGCCATGAATCCAATCATCATCTCCCGCTTCTGGTCACCGATCGCCGCCCTCGCCGTGGTGGGCGGCCTCGGAGCCGTCACCTATCATTTCACCAATCGTGCCACCGCGGCCGAGGAAGGCGGCGCTCCGGTCGCCATGCCGCCGCCGAAGGTGACCATTGCCGCCGTCGAGCAGCGGACGGTGGTGGATCATCAGGAATTGCTGGGCCGGGTCGAAGCCATCGAGTCGGTGGAGGTGCGGCCACGGGTTTCCGGACACATCGAGGAGGTGCGTTTGAAGGCGGGCCAGACGGTGGCGAAGGGGGAGGTGTTGTTCCGTATCGATCCGCGTTGGTACAAGGCGCAGTATGACATCGCCGCGGCGGTGGTGGAGCGGGGCAGGGTCCGGGTGAAGATCGCGGAGAACCAGGCGCGGCGCACCACCGACCTGCTGGCCACCCGCGCGGTCTCCATCGAGGAGGCGGACGTCCGTGAATCGAAGCTCGCCGAGGAAAAGGCGGACCTCGCCGCAGCCGAAGCCACGCTTGCGAACGCGCGGCTGGATCTTGAATACACCGAGGTGAAGGCCCCCATCAGCGGACGGGTCAGCCGGGCGTATGTCACGGCCGGCAACCTGATTTCCGGCTCGCCGGGCAGCGGCACCCTGCTGACGACCATCGTTTCGGATGGCGACGTGCACGTCTATGCGGACATCGACGAGGCGACGCTGCTGACCTTCAACCGTCTCAGCAGGGAGAACCGGATCGTGACCACGGAAGGTCGGGTGCCGGTGGAAATGGAGCTGAGCGACGAGCAGCAGTTTTCGCGGCGCGGCTACATCGAGTCCACCAACAACCGCCTCGATCAAGGCACCGGCAGCCTCGTGCTGCGGATGGTTTTCCCGAATCCCGACGGCAAGCTCATCCCCGGCCTGTCGGCCCGCGTGCGGCTTCCGGTGAGCGCCCCGGAGCCCGCGTTGTTCGTCAACGAGCGTTCCATCGGCACCAACCAGAACCAGAAATACGTCTTCACCGTCGCTCCGGACAACACGGTGGCCTACCGCACGGTGAAACTCGGCCCCGTGGTCGACGGCAAGCGCGTGATCCGCGAAGGCATCGCCGCCGGTGACCGCGTCATCACCAACGGCCTCCAGCGCGTGGCCGCCGGTGCGAAGGTCGATCCACAGCTCCAGTGATCCCATAATCCTCCCCCCTCTCCCCCCGGCGAGCCCCTCATTTACCAATCACAGGCGAACCACGCCCATTTTCTGCCATGAACTTCTCAGACTTCTTCATCAAACGACCGATCTTCGCGGGCGTGCTATCGATCGTGACCTTCCTCGTCGGGGCGATCTCCCTCTGGACGCTGCCGGTCAGCGAGTATCCCGAGGTCATTCCTCCCACCGTCGTGGTGCGCGCCGTCTACCCCGGCGCGAACCCGAAAACCATCGCCGAAACGGTCTCCACGCCGCTGGAGCAATCGATCAACGGGGTGGAAAACTCGATCTACATGTTTTCCCAGGCGACCAGCGACGGCGTGATGACGCTGACGGTCACCTTCAAGCTCGGCACGAATCCCGACGACGCGCAGGTGCAGGTGCAGAACCGCGTGGCGCAGGCGCTGCCGAAGCTCCCGGAGGAAGTCCGGCGGCTGGGCGTGACCACCATCAAGAGTTCGCCGGACCTGACGATGGTCGTCCACCTGCTTTCGCCGGACAACCGCTTCGACGACATCTACGTGAGAAACTACGCGACGCTGCAGGTGCGTGACGTGCTCACCCGCCTGCCCGGCGTCGGCCAGGTGCAGCTCTTCGGCTCCGGCGACTACGCGATGCGGATCTGGCTGGATCCGAACAAGGTGGCGGCGCGCGGGATGACCTCCGGCGACGTGGTCGCGGCCATCCGTGAACAGAACGTCCAGGTCGCGGCGGGAGCCGTCGGCCAGCAGCCGAACCCGCAGTCGGCGGACACCGAACTGCTGATCAACACGAAGGGGCGTCTTGTCACCGAACAGGAGTTCGAGGAGATCGTCGTGAAAATCGGCGAGCACGGCGAACGAACCCTGCTGCGGGATGTCGCGCGCGTCGAACTCGGCGCGTCCGAATACGCGCTGCGCTCGCTGCTCAGCAACAAGACCGCCGTCGCGATTCCCATTTTCCAACTTCCCGGCTCCAACTCCATCGAGCTCTCCAACAATGTCCGCAAGACCATGGAAACCCTGAAGGCGGATTTCCCGGATGGCCTCGACTACAAGATCGCCTACGACCCGACCGTCTTCGTCCGGCACTCCATCGACGCGGTGGTGCACACGCTGCTGGAGGCGATCCTGCTGGTGGTGCTGGTGGTGATCCTCTTTTTGCAAACCTGGCGGGCCTCGATCATCCCGCTCGCCGCCGTGCCGGTCTCGCTGGTCGGCACCTTCGCGGTCATGCACATGCTCGGCTTCTCGATCAACGCGCTTTCGTTGTTCGGCCTCGTGCTGGCCATCGGCATCGTCGTGGACGACGCCATCGTGGTCGTGGAGAACGTGGAGCGGAACATCGCCCTCGGTTTCTCACCGGTGGAGGCCACGCGGCGGGCGATGCGAGAGGTGACCGGGCCCATCGTCGCGACAGCGCTGGTGTTGTCCGCGGTGTTCATCCCCACGGCTTTCATCAGCGGCCTGAGCGGCCAGTTCTACAAACAGTTCGCCATCACCATCGCGATCTCCACGGTGATTTCCGCGTTCAACTCGCTCACGCTTTCCCCCGCGCTCGCGGCGCTTCTGCTGCGTGACCACCATGCGCCGAAGGACGGGCTTTCGAAGGTCATGGACAAGGGGCTCGGCTGGTTGTTCCGCCCGTTCAACCGCTTCTTCGAGTGGGCTTCCGAAAAATACTCCGCCGGGGTGGCGCGGTTGATCCGCCGCAGCGCCATCGCGCTGATCGTGTATGCCGGGTTGATCGCCCTGACCTTCCTGGTGTTCAAGAAAGTGCCGTCCGGCTTCGTGCCCGCGCAGGACAAGCAATATCTCGTCGCCTTCGCCCAGCTTCCGGAGGGTGCCTCGCTGGAGCGCACGGACGCGGTCATCCGGCGCATGGGTGACATCATGCTCAAGCACCCCGGCGTCAGCGACTCCATCGCGTTTCCCGGGCTTTCCATCAACGGCTTCACCAACAGCCCGAACTCCGGCATCGCGTTCGTGAACCTCAAGCCCTTCGAAGACCGCAAGGGGGAGGGCATGTCCGGTCCGGAAATCGCCGCGCAGCTCAACAAGGAGTTTTCGGAAATCCAGGACGCGTTCATCGCCGTCGTTCCTCCGCCTCCGGTCAACGGACTGGGCACGACGGGCGGCTTCAAACTCTACGTGGAGGATCGTGCGGGCCTCGGCTACGACGAGCTTTTCACCGCCACGCAGGCCCTGGTCGCGAAGGCGAACCAGACGCCGGGACTGGCCGGCGCGTTCTCCGGATTCACCGTGAACACGCCCCAGCTTGAGGCCGAGATCGACCGCGGAAAGGCCAAGCAGCAGGGCGTGCCGCTTGGGAACATTTTCGAGGCGATGCAGATCAACCTGGGTTCGCTTTATGTGAACGACTTCAACCGCTTCGGCCGGACCTACCAGGTGGTGGCGCAGGCGGACGCCAAATTCCGCACGAACGCGGAGGACATCACCAAGCTCAAGACCCGCAACCTGGACGGCAAGATGGTGCCGCTCGGCTCCGTGATGAAGGTGAACGAGACCTATGGTCCCGACCGCGCGATGCGCTACAACGGCTACTCCGCCGCGGAGATCAACGGCGGCCCCGCCCCCGGATACAGCTCCGGCCAGGCCGAGGCCATCATGGAGAAAATCGCCGCCGAGACACTGCCGAAGGGCATGGTGCTGGATTGGACGGACCTGACCTACCAGAAGATCATCGCGGGCAACACCGGCATGGTCATCTTCCCGCTCAGCATCATGCTGGTGTTCCTGGTGCTGGCCGCGCAGTATGAGAGCTTCCGCCTGCCCTTCGCGGTGCTGCTCATCGTGCCCACCGCCCTGCTCGCCGCGATGACGGGCGTCTGGCTCACGGATGGCGACAACAACATCTTCACGCAGATCGGCCTGATCGTGCTCATCGGCCTCGCCGCGAAGAACGCGATCCTCATCGTGGAGTTCGCCGTGAAGCTGCGCGAGGAAGGCAAGGGTGTCGTCGAGGCCGCCGTCGAGGCTTCGAGGCTCCGCCTGCGTCCCATCCTGATGACCTCCATCGCCTTCATCGCGGGTGTGTTCCCGCTGGTCGTCGCAAGCGGCGCGGGCGCGGAGATGCGCACGGCGATGGGCGTCGCGGTGTTCGCCGGGATGATCGGCGTCACGTTCTTCGGACTGTTCCTCACCCCGATCTTCTACGTTGTGCTCGAGAGGGTGGGCGTGAAGAAACCACAACCGGAAATCCAATCATGAAATCATTTTCACTTCTGACATTCCTCCTTCTCGCCGCCTGCAAACCTCTCGGGCCGGATCATCAGACGCCCGTCATCAATCTTCCCGTGTCGTTCTCGAACGGCGGGGTGGATTGGACAAAGCGCTCGCCGGATTCGCTGCCGAAACCCCGTTCCTGGTGGAAACTCTACAACGACGGAACCCTCGATGGTCTCGTGGAGCAGGCGCTGGCGAACAATCAGGAACTGACCGGAGCCGCCGCCCGTGTGAAGCAGGCGCGCGCGCTCAGCCGGGCCGCGCGGGGGCGCTATTTCCCGAGCATCGACATCGGGGCGTCCGCCTCCCGCTCGAAGTCCCGCGACAACGGGGTGGAGAACAACGTCAGTGTTCCGGGGGATCTCTCCTACGAGCTCGATGTCTGGGGAAAGGTCCGCCGCCAGGTGGAATCCGCCAACGCCCTGGCCGACGCGAGTCAGGAAAATTTCAGCGCGCTGCGGCTTACCGTCGTCGGGGAGGTCGCCCAGACGTATTGGGCGCTGCGGGCGGTCGATGCCGACCGCGACCTGCTCGCCCGGACCATTGAATTGCGGCGGAAAGGGTTCGACATCATGAGCCAGCAGGAAGGCGCCGGTTCCATCAGCGCGCTCGATCTTTCCCGGGCGCGCGGCGAGGTCGCGACGGCGGAGGCGGAGAAATACCGCTTGGACCAGGACCGCATCGAGCTGCAGAACGCGATCGCCGTGCTCACGGGACGTGCGGCGGGCGGCTTGTCCCTTCCCGCGAAAACCGAACTGCCCGGCCCTCCATCCGTTCCCGTCAGCCTGCCGTCCGAGGTGTTGCTCCAGCGTCCCGACATCCGCGCCGCCGAACGTCGTGTCGCCGCCGCGAACGCGGACATCGGTGCGTCCATCGCAGCCTACTACCCGTCGTTTCAAATCAACGGCAGCGGAGGATTCTCAGCAGGGTCGGGTGGCCAGCTTTTCAAATCCTCCGCACTGGTATGGGCCATCGGACCCAATGTGTCCGTTCCCATCGTGGATCAGAAATTCCTGCGCGACCGCAGGGATGCCGCCATCGCTGCTCACGAGGCGGCCGGCGCGGAATACCGCCAGATCGTGCTCGACGCGGTCCGTGAGGTCGAGAACGCCCTGCAAGCCTCCTCGGTGATCGTCCGCCGCCAGAGCGCCCAGAACGAAGCCACCGCCGCCGCCCGCGAGACCGCGGATCTCTCCACCCAGCGCTACGACGCCGGCCTCGTCGGCTACCTCGATGTGGTGGACGCGGAAAGAACCCGCCTCGAAGCCGAACGCCTCGGCAACGCCGTCCGCGCCGAACGCCTGGCCTTGTCCGTGCAACTGGCGAAAGCGGTGGGCGGGGAATGGTGAGGAGCGCGCTCATCCCGAGCGCTGCCTGCCGGGGACATCCTGTCCCCCGGTGAGTTTCCGCCGGACAGGATGCCCGGCGGAGCAGTCGTCAGGATGGCGGCGCTGCATGCATTCGCATTCCATACCACGCGGGTGTCCGAAGGAGGCGGCAGCTGCTGCTCTGGAAATGGCTGCGCGGAATGAGTTCGGCGCTCCCGCTGATAGTTGCCAATCTCCAATTCTTCTGTGCAAGCGGTGGAAACAGGATATCAGTGATTTGATGAATTACTGGTGGAAGATTATTCTGCGGATTCTCATGTGGGGAGGCTTGGCCGTGATCATGGGGTTGGCGGTGATGTCCACAAAGCAGACCCTTTCCTATTCTTCTGTCTGCTCCCGCTGTCTGGCGACGAAATCGGGGGTGGAGCGCTCCATTCTCGGCATTCCCTATGGGAAGAGCCATCAGTTGATAAGGTATCTTTACAACACGGCGGAGGAACCCCGGCTCGCGAAGTTTTCGAAAGGAAGGCTGATGATCTACGAAGAGATCAATGGGAGGGCCTGCGGGCATGACTTTGTGAAAACGGGCTTCTGCCGTTATCGGGCTGGCTCGGTTGGATGTGGACAATTTGGGGGAAGCGCGAAGGTATGGATTCGGAAAGAATTGATTCTGGGGGTATTCAGAGCTTTTGAAAAAATCCGCGACGACAAACTCGCGGCCGTTTCCTGTCAATTGATCGAGCGGGAGTTTCCTCTTGAGACGCCGCAGGCGGCAAACGGGCGGAATCTGATCAACAAGTCGGAGGAACAAACGGAGCGTGATCGCCGGATGTTGCTGTTCGCAGACCTGCTGGGCCTTGTTCGGGACAGACAGGATTGGGTGGCGGTGCTGGACTATGGAAAGAATGGCTTCCAAGGCGATCCGCCCCTTCTGAACGATCCGGCGGCACTGTCGGAGCGATTGCGGAGTGACAATCCGAACCTCCGCAGGAAGGCCGCGTCCATTTTGGCTCGAGACCCATCCACCAGCGGGGAACTGATCGGGGAAATGCTCGGCAGCGGGGATGAGGAGGTGGTGAAAATCACGGGAGAAAGTGTGTTCCTCAACAAGCGGTTCGGTCTTTTCGGCGCGTTGCTCCGGTCGCAAACCTTGGACGAGTATCGGAGGAAAAGCATGCGCGCCTATACACGGGAGGAATTCGAAATCTTGATTTCAATGAACGATCCATCGGTCGACACCGCGTGCCTTGACGCGATTTCGAAAGGGGATCGGTTTGAGTTGCTGGGAAAAGCTTTGGAGGTGGCGAATCGAGATCCATCGGATGTGGCTTTCAAAGCCATCCATCGGTTGCTGCGGGGGCCCGATCCGTTTTTCGAGAACGAAGACCGGGATCTGGACAAAATGTGGGCAGAAACCGAAACGCTTCATGTTTCCACAGCCGCATTGCGGGAGTCCATGATGATGGACATAGAGGGCAATCGCGGAGAGAGGTCGAAATATGATTTCGTGTCGGCGATCAAATCGATGGGAGCCACACGTGATGTGTCTCAATGGAGTTTTTTGAGGGACGGGTATTTGAAAGCGATCAACGGTGGAATCGGGGAATGGTGGCTCGCCTCCATGGCGAAGGCGATGCACGAGCTTGACGGCCCGGCGACGGAGGCTTTCCTGATTGAGGAAATCAAAGGCGGTGAATTCCGGAGATTGTCGGCGGCGTTCTCAGCAATGGGCCTGATATCCTCGCGGGTTTTCGAAGAACCCTTGAAGGCATTCGTCGCGAATCCGCCCGGGCTGCCGCCCAAGGGGAGCAATCCTCCGAAATACTATTTTTTCGGCGATGGGTATGGGTCGCGTTTTTTGAAATACGCTCTTCACCGCTGTCATGGTGTTCCTTTGTGGCGGCTCGTCAAAAACACGGAGGGAAAGTTTGTCATCGAAAAGCCGCGGGCAACCTCCTGGTGACCGGCGGAAGTTGCCCGCGGTCGGGATAAGAAACACAAAAAAAGCCCCTCGTTCGCACGAGAGGCTTTCTTGAAAACAGGCCCGGCGGTTGGATGCCGCCGCCACGATCAGCCGCGGTTGCTGCGGTCTTCCACGTTCGGTCCCTTGGCGGCGCGCTTGCGGGCGTTCGCGTCGAGGATGCGCTTGCGGAGACGGATGTTCTGCGGGGTGGCTTCCACGAGTTCGTCGGCATCGATGTATTCGATGGCGCGCTCGAGCGAGAAGCGGAGGGCGGGCGTGAGCTTGGAGGTCTTGTCCTTGCCGGAGGAACGCATGTTGTCGAGGTGCTTTTCCTTCACAGGGTTTACCGGAAGGTCGCCGACGCGCGGGTTCTCACCCACGAGCATGCCACCGTAGACCGCGTCGCCGGGAGCGACGAAGAGGATGCCGCGCTCTTCCAAGGTTTGCAGGGAGAACGGTGTGGCGGCTCCGGAATCCATGGAAACCAGCGTGCCGGTCGTGCGGTTCTGGATGTCGCCGGCGTGCGGGGCGTATTCCTTGAAGAGGTGGGACATGATGCCGTGGCCGGAGGTCAGGTTGACGAGCTCGGTCTCGAAGCCGATGAGGCCGCGGGTCGGGATGGTCGCCTGGATGAACACGCGGCCGGAGGCCTCGGTGTCCATGTGTTCCATGAGGCCCTTGCGGTTCATGAGGATCTTCAGGATGCCCTGCGTGTAGTCACCGGGAGCTTCGACGTAGAGGGTTTCGAACGGTTCGAGGAGCTTGCCGGCGTCGTCGCGGCGGAAGATCACGACCGGACGGGAAACGAGGACCTCGAATCCTTCACGGCGCATCTGCTCGACGAGGACGGCGATCTGCATCGATCCACGGGCGGAGACGTTGAAGACACCGGAGGTGTCGGTGTCCTCGACAGTGATGGAAATGTTGGTCTTCAGCTCGCGCATCAGGCGCTCGCGGATGGCGCGGGAGGTGACGTGCTTGCCTTCCTTGCCGGCGAGCGGGCCGTCGTTGATGGAGAACTGCATCGAGACCGTCGGCGGGTCGATGGCGACGAATGGAAGCGGTTCCTGGTCCGGAGTGCCGGCGATGGTTTCACCGATGGCGATGTTTTCAATGCCGGCGGCGATGCCGACGATGCCGCCCGCGCCACAGCCTTCCGAGTCCGCCGTGGCGAGACCGGAGTAGGTGAAGGTCTTCATGACCTTGGACTGGACCTTGGAACCGTCCTCGCGGAGAAGGTAAACGGTGTCGCCCTTTTTCACGCTGCCGCCGAGGACCTTGCCGACGGCCACGCGGCCGACGTATTCGTCCCACTCGATGTTGGAGACGAGCATGAGGAAAGGAGCGTCCGGATCCGCCTTCGGAGCCGGGATGTGTTCGATGATCTTCTTGAGGAGCGGGATGCAGTCCTTGCGCTCGTCATCCGGGCTGTCCATGAAATAGCCGTCACGGGCGGAGCCGTAACAGAATGGCGCGTTGAACTGGTCCTCATCGGCGTCCAGGTCCATGAGGAGCTCGAGCACCTGGTCGTGGACCTTTTCAGGAGTCGCGAGAGGGCGGTCGATCTTGTTGACGACGACGATCGGCTTGAGGCCTTCCTGCATCGCCTTGCGGAGCACGAAGCGGGTCTGCGCCTGCGGGCCGCCGGAAGCGTCCACGACGAGCAGAACGCCATCGACCATCTTCATCACGCGCTCCACCTCGGCACCGAAGTCGGCGTGGCCCGGGGTGTCGACGATGTTGATGGTGTAGCCTTCCCAGAGAATGGCGGTATTCTTCGCCTTGATGGTGATGCCCTTCTCGCGCTCGAGGTCCATGGAGTCCATGGCGCGCTCTTGTGTGGCCTGGTTCTCACGGTAGGTTCCACCGGCTTGGAGAAGCTGGTCGACGAGCGTGGTTTTCCCATGGTCAACGTGGGCGATGATGGCGAGATTGCGAATTTTCAAGGACATGGGAACAAGTGATGAGTGCGGCCTTCGGCGGGAAGGGGGGCGGGCTATGCAGGTTTTTACCGCAAATGGCAAGGCGGGATTCGGGAAAAATCGAATCCGCGTGACGAAAAATTCGAATTCCCCGGCTTGAGCCGCCGGATCCAAACCTCACCGGAGCGGTCGCTAGGTCGTTGCTTCAATGGTATCCGGTTTTTCAGGCAACCCGGTGGGTGTGAGCATTTCGTCCCAGATCGCCCGCAGTGAGGGCTGGCAATTCCGAAAACCCCCGCTGCCCTTCTATTCAGCAGGTGGTCCTTGTGATGCCTTCTGCGGGCGTTTGGCCATGGGTGGCAAAGGGCTGCGATTCCGGAGCGGGGCGAACCGCTGCTTCCGTGCGGCGGAGAAAAATTCCCGGCGGTCTCTTGCCTGGATGACAAGGATGGAGAAGAAGGACACCAGCAGGAGCAGGAACGAGAGGATGAACCCTTCAAGGAGGGTGACGCTGTAAACGGGAAAGAAATTACTGCTGGCATCGGACGATGGAGTGCCACCGAACGTGCTGGTGTAACCGGCGTAGGGAGCCAGATGGTTGAAAATGTTCATGGCAAGCATCCCGCACCATGTGTCGGGAGTGAAAAATATGGCAGGCGTCCATATTAACAACAGCGAGAGCGCGGAGATCCACCCCCGGATTTTCGCACCCAGCCGCAGCGACCGTGAAAGGATGTGCCCGCCATCGGCAAGCGGACCGCGCAACGAGGTGAGTGTGGCGTAAAGCAGGATGAAGGTGCCGATCGCTGCAGCCATTGCCGCGATCGCTCCGGGGTTGTTCCGTAATCCCATGTAGAAAAGAGCGATGTACAGGCTCGGCAAGGCGTTCAGGGAGCAATGAAACGCCCAGAAGCGCAGTTGCCGGGGGAAGGTGGATCGGAAGGTGGTGTCGGTCATGGAAGTCCCAGAGGCTGGCAGGCCCCGGTGAAGTCTTGATGAAAGGCGGGTGAAATCGCCAGCGGAGGGTTTCATGTCAGACATCCATGTCAGGCAGGCCGGGGTGCCGGTCCCTGTGCCTCGCGACACGCCGTTTCTCCTCGCTTGCGAAAAACTCCCGGCGGTCGCGGGCCTGGAGGACCATGAGGGCGCAAAAACAGAAGAGGAGGACGATGAAGGAAAGAATCACGCCTTGAATCACCGTGGTGATGAACATTTCGGCAAATCCGACTGAATTGGGGGGAATCTGTTAGCCGGGCCCTGCAGCCGACCTGACGGGCTCCGAAATCGACGATCATGGCCGAAATCCAGCCGCACCAGACATCCGGCAGAATCAGAAGCCCACCCAGAGATGGAATGGGGATGATAAAAACGGAGAACCAGCTACGAGCCTCGACCCCCGCTTTCAGAGCCCGGGCCAGAATGTGGCGCTCATCTGACAGGGGAGACGGAAACGAAGTGAGGACCGCATACGACAGGATGAAGATCCCTATGACGGAAAGCATGGCCATCACCGCGGCGGGATTCTTGTATAGATCGCTGAAAAACATGGCGACGAAGAAGCTGGGCAAGGCATTCACGCTGCAATGAAACGTCCAGAAACCGAGTTGCCGCGGGAAAGTGGATCGGAAGGTGGGACTCATGGATGATTCACAGACTGGGCGGGTCTTGTGAATCCCTGATGGAAGCCCGATGAAATTTCGGCGCGATTATCGAAATGAATCAGTCAACCGGTTTTCGCCGTGAAATCCAATAGCTGGGGCGGCGGCTGGAATGCGCGACAGCCAGCACCCACAAGATTTCATTTTTAATCACATATGGAATGTAATAGGGAAACATCCTGAGATTGATGCGTCGATGGGTTCCGGAGCGGATTCGATAGATTTCCGGACGAGCGGCGATCGATGAAACACATCGATCCACTTCATTTTGGAATCGTTCACCCAACCCGGATCCGGCTTCTTCGTAATAGGAAATAGCGTCGAGGAATTCTTCCAATGCTTCGTCGATGAAGCGGATCGTCATTGCGCCAGGAGTCGCTTCGCCGCCGTCATCACCTCGGAGTATGGAACGCCGGTAACCCAGCCCTGATCGATGGCATGGATGCGTTCGCCAATTTCATGATCCCATGCCGCTTCGGCATCCGGATCGTTCTCGATGGATGTGGTCTCAAGCAGAAATCCCGCGAGTGCTATCTTCTGCCGGGGCGGCAGATCCATCGCGTCTTTGGTGATTTGTTCGAGTCCTTTCACGATGCGACAACGTGCCAAAAAGTCGGCATGAAGTCAAATGATGAAGATGTTACTTCTCCACCACCCGCAGCCTGATGAACGTTTTCTCCTCCGGCAGCGGATCGAGTTTCCAAGTGAGTTTGGAGGTGCCCGAACTGTTGGGAGTCTCGGCGGTGAAGGTGAGGGCGTTGGTTTTCCATTCGATCAGATCGGTGGACCACTCGGGCACCAGGGTGGCGTCATCGGCTCCGAGGCGGCGGGTGACGGTGAAGTTTCCGGTGGTATCGAGCGCGGGACCGGGTTGGGAGAGGGCGTAGTCCAGCAGGCTCTGGCCCGGCGGACGGGTGAAGGAGTCGCCGCTTCCGGGATTGCCGTTGAGCTGGGCGCTGGGCCGCCATGAGAGGGGGTTTTCCGGGTCGGCGGGATTCAGGAGGATCATGCTGTGGCCGGTGGCAGGGCTGGGCCACGGGAAATCGATGCCATAGCTGAAGTCCAGCAGGACGCCGCCGGAGGGTGTTTCAAGACGGAGGTGCTCGCCGGTGTTCGAGAGTGCGGTTTCATTCTGGAAAATCCCGGAGATGGGTTTGCCGGTGCCGTGCTTGCTTTGGAAGGCGGCGATGTTTTGCACGATGAGCACGCGTCCTCCGGGAGCGAGCGTGGAGGCGGCGGGGAAGGTGAAGTCGATGCCGTCGGTGAAACGCGCTCCGGCGAGGTCCACCGTGGTGGTGCCGGGGTTGTACAGCTCGATGAATTCCGCATCGCCATCCGGTGGCGGCGGGAAATACGAGATCTCCGAAACCACGAGATTGGCAGGGGTGGGGGCGGTGGTGCCGAGCTGGTAGGTGGACTCGGAAAGGGCGCTCCAGGTGCTGCCGTTCTTCGCACGGAAACGCACGGTGCGGGGACCGGTGCCGGTCAGAACAAGCGGGGTGGAGGTGGTGGAGCGGGTGGCGACGAGCGAGAGGTTCATGCTCAGGTCGCTGCTGCCGTCGCCGCTCTGGTGGATTTCCACGGCGAGCGTGTTGCCGCCCGCGCGGAGCGCCCCCGGCGGGATGGCGATGGGAGGGGTGATGGTGTCCTCGATGGGATTTCCGGTATAATAATTGTAGGCGGGATTGGTCGGGAGGTTCCCGGCGATGCGGTTGCCATTGAGATAAACGGCGTAGGCGTCGTCATACTCGACGGTGAGCGCGAGGCTGGTGATCGAGTCGGGATCGGTGACGGAGAAGGTGCGGCGGAAATAGCAGGTCGCGGGTTTCAGAGGGCCGGGATAGGTGACCACCGTGGCCTCGTCGTTGTCGCCGTAGCCGAGTTCCGCCGTGCCGGTGGGCCAGGAGCTGTCGTTGTAACCGTCGTTCCTCCATGCCGTGCCGAGGTCGCTGCCATTTCCCTGGTATTTCCAGCCGCTGGCGGACCATGGAACGAGGTCTTCGCTGGTGGTGCTGGCGGTATAGGTGAGCGCGCCGGAGCGCAGGGCGCCGCCGACGGCCCGCGGATCGCTGCCGTCCGCCATGTAGTGGAGTGTGGCCGAGGGCGGGCCTTGGACGGCGACTTCCACGCCGCTGGGCTGGTAGCCGCCGTAAGGGCTGAGGACAGGAGCGTCGAGCGAGGGGTAGAGGCCGTCGGCGCGGAGCTGGCCGAGGACGATCCCGTTCCTCGGCGTGAGGTAGGAAATGAGTGTGTTCTGCGCGTTGATCCAATTCTGCCGCGTGCGGGGCGGATGGGTCTTGGAATCTCCCCAGCGGGCGCTTTCAGCAGCGATGGCGGGATCCACGAAGGCGGCGAGCTTGTTGATCCGGTTCTGCCACGCCTCCGGTGTCAGCGCGCCATTGTTGAAAAGGTGACGGTGCACCCGGTCGGCCCAGCGCATCTTGTATTCCACATTCGAGATGAGATCTTGGTGGATATAGAGCGGATTATAATAAGAGACGTTGGATTCGATCTCGTTGTTGGTGTAGGGGCCGGTCCGGTCTTCGTTCACGTTGAGAAGGGTGTGTTCGAAGTCGTGGACGAAAAATTGGAATCCCTTGCGAGGGTTCCCATCCCGCCGCCGGCTGCCGGACCAATTGTTCGCACGGTTGTTTCCGAGGAAATTGGAGACACAGCCGTCGAGGTTTCCTGACCAGAACGTCATCAGGTTGTAGTCGATGAGATTGTCCACATCCAACAGGACCGGGTCCGAGGTCGTTGTGACTCCGTCCGCCGCGAGGCCCATGAGCTTGAAGTAGTTCGCGTTTGTCGGCGAGGCACGGGTGGCCTTCGCCTTGGTGAACAGATCCTGCCATGCGACGAGGTTTCCGTCCGTGGCGACCGTGACGAAATCCGCGTCGCTCTCGGCCTTCACCACATCATAGTCATCCTGGTCCCCGCCCAGGTAGGATTCGGAAAACGCGGCTTCAGTCCGTTCATCCAGATCGTAGATCCCCCAGTAAACCCCGTTCAGGTAGAGGTGGAAATAACGCACATGCGATCCGGGCTGTCCCATGTCGAGCTGGGCCTGGCGGCAGGATTCCTCACGGAGGAACGTGTTCTGGTCGTTGCCCTCGAACGACCATGAGTAATTTTGGGCGGTGCGCAGGTCGATCTTGTCGAACTCCTGCGCCGCATCCCTGCCGAAGAGCGGGTAGTTCAGCTTCCCCGCGCCGTATTCATCCCGGAAAATGAAACGCAGCGCGTGTTTCGGATTGTCGGTGCTGCGGGAGAATCCCCCGCGCACGCGCATTCCGCCGGTGATCTGGAACTCGCTGGTGCCGTTCGGATTTTCCGCGTTTGGGGGATTGATCCATTCCAGCGACGCGGCGCGCTCCCATGCCAGTCCCCGGTTGCCCGGGTTGGAATAGATCCCCTGCGAACCGCCGATGTTGAGCAGGTTCGGCAGATCCGTGGTCACCATCACCGATGGCAGGGCAAGCAGCGCGGCCCTGACCGTGGCGGGGCCGCCGATGTCCGGGTTGCCGTTGTTCACGATGTCCGGGTCCATCCCATAGTCCATGATCTGCGAGGTTCCGCTGGATGAGGGCCACCCGGGAGGTGCCGCGCCGGTCGGCGACTGCACGAGGACGTCCGCCGGGAAAACATACGAATGGGTGTCCACCGGCGCGGACCGCCAGCCGGGGATGGTCGCGACGGCCCGCACCACCGTCGTTTTGGAAATGGTGAGGGGGCCGGAGTAGAGCGTGCCGTTGGTGGCGCTCGGAGTGGAGCCGTCCGTGGTATAGCGGATCACCGCCCCCGGAGTGGCGCAGGTGATGGGCAGGCTGAAACCCGTGGTGAAGATGCCCCGCACCCGGCCGAATGCCAGTGGCGCCACATTTCCCAACGAACTCGGCTGCCCGTTGAGCCAGCCCGGCGTCGCCGTTCCCTCGCCATAGATGGCGGGACCGGCGGTCGCATCCAGGCTTCCCGCCACCAGTTCGGGCAGGACAAGGAAATCACCGGCTCCGGTGGAGGCGTTCAGCCCCTGGATGGCGAGCAGGTTCTGCCCGTTCGCGAGGGATGGCAGGGACGCGGTCAGGTCGAATCCCTGCCGTCGCAAGGTCTGGGCGTTGGACCGCACCGCTGTCGCCGCCGAGTTCCACAGCAATGGGGAAGGCGCGTTCGCCGCCGCCACCGGCTGGCCGTTGAGCCATGCGGAAAATCCGTCATTATACCGCATCACCAGAGAGAGTGCGGTCGCGGTTCCCGGTCCGGTCGTGGAAAAGGGAAGGCGGAAGTAGGCGCTGGTCTTTCCACCCGCGAGGGATCCCTGCATGTTGGTTCTCACCAGCCCGTTCGCATCCGCCGGAGTGGTCGTTACGGCCAGTCCGCCGTTCGCGACGTCGCCGACGAGCCGGAAAGCGCTCGAATCGAAACTCGTCCTCTGCCCCGGCGCCGCGAAAAACTCCACGCAATCCCCACCGGTTCCTTGGAACATCACCGCTTCGAAAGTGTGCGGACCGGCGGCCAGGCCGATGGTTCCGAAGAAATCCTGCGGTCCGTGGAAAGTGTCGTCCCGCATGATTTCCACCCCATCGATGAGGATGCGTCCGCCGTCGTCGGAATTCAGGCCGAAGGTGTAGGTTCCGGCCGTGGGGATGGTCAGCGTGCCGGTAGCGACGACCACGTAATTCTCCCCGCTGGGCAGCGATTCGTTGTTGCCGTAGCGGCCTTCCGACCCGGCACCGAGGAAATTCACCACCGGGTAGATTCCCTTGTCCGTCCTCAGCACCTGTGGGTCGTTCTCCGGCAGGGATGCCAGGTTGAGCGCGTCCACCAGTCCGCCGATGCCGCCGTTTTTCGCGACCTGCCGCACGGTGATGCCCGGCACGCTGAGGCCGAACCCATAACCGCTCTGCCCGCCCGCCCACGAGGAATCGACAAATCCCGGTTGGTTCCAATTTTCCGCAGGGACGCCAGCCGCCGTCGGGACCTGATATTTGCCCGCGGTCCCGGCCGGGAGCAGGGTGGTCGTCTGGAATCTCAGTCCATACGCCTCATCCCCGAGTTGCGCCGGGAACTTCGGCGAGTAGGAATGCGCCACCGTCACTCCGTCCGGCTTGACCAAGCCGAGGAACTCCCCGTCTTTGGACAACGAGAAATTCGTGTGCAGCGGGGACCCCGGCGTCCGCCGGTTCTTGCTGGAGGCCCACACCAGCAGGAACTGCCCCGGTTGGAGGGTCACTGCCGGAAACCTCCATTTCGTCAGGTTCGACGCGTTGTCCGTGAGATACCAATCCGCGAGGGCGACGGGTGTGGCGTCCGGATTGTGAATTTCCAACCAGTCGGAAAATTCCCCGTTTTCATCCTGCACGGTGCTTTCGTTGTCAGCCATGAATTCGCTGATCACCGGCGCCCCGAAGACCGGAGCGGTGAGGAAAAATCCCAACAATGAAATGACCAGCTTTTCGCGCATCGGAGCGTTACGTGACGTTTCTGTCATATTTCGCACAGGAGTTGGAAAAAATCCAGTTCTGGTCCGCAGGAGTCCGTCACCTGTCGCGGAATCTCCATTTCAAAAAACTTCCCATTTAGTCTCCCGCTCCCGTAAGTTGCCCGCCTCGCATGACATTTTCCCGAATCCTCACCCATCCCGGCGGCTCGCATAAGGACGAGTTCCTCGCCTGCTGCCTGCTCCTTGCCGGAAATCCGGTGCCCGTGGTCCGCCGCGAGCCGGTCGCGGAGGACCTGGCGGATCCCTCCGTCGCGGTGGTCGACGTGGGGCACGAGCACGCGCCGGAGCGGGGGAATTTCGACCACCACCAGTTTCCCAAGGACCACCCGCCGACCTGCGCGCTGAGCCTCGTCCTGCAGCACCTCGGAGTGTACGAGGATGCCCGGGAATTCTGCGACTGGCTGGAGCCGGCGGAGTGGTTCGACACCCGCGGACCCATCGAGACGGCGAAATGGCTAGGTCTGCCGAGGGAGACACTTTTCAAGCTGAACTCGCCCATCGACACCACATTGTTGCGCCGTTTCGCCGCCTCGTCGGAGCTGTTGCCCGGAGAACCGTTGTGGGAGGTGATGAAATGGATCGGCGAGGATCTGCTGGGTTATCTGAAAAATCTCCGGGAACGTCTGGACCACATCGCGCGGGTCGCCGAATTCTGGGAGATCCCGACGCCACAGGGCTCGTTCAAGGTCCTGTTCATGCCCCGCACCGAGCCGATGCCCGAGGAGCCGTCTTCCGGACTGCCCCGCTTCATCGAGGGGCACCCGCAGGGTGCGGATGTCGTGGGGCAGGTCTATCCGGACCGCCGGGGCCCGGGATACGGCTTGTCCCGCCACAACGATCATCCGGGTCTGGATTTCACCAGGATCGGGAATTGTGAGGACGTGCATTTCGCCCATGCGCGGGGATTTGTCGCGAAAACCTCGGCGAGCGATCCCGCGCGCCTTCGTGAACTGCTGGCACAGGCATGGATCTCATGAGTGAACATCCGCCGGCAGATGCGGTGCCCGCGAGGCAGGGCCGGACCGGCACGACATTTCTTACCTGATCGCGTGAAAACAACCCCTTGCGCAGACCCCTCATCCGTGGGAGTCGTAGCACGTGCCAGCCCGTCCCTTCTCCCATGCGTGAAACCCTGATTGTCGTCGGCCTGACGGTGCTTGCCATAGCACTGCGATCGGGACGCGGAAACACCATGCGCAAGCTTGGTGCGCTGACGATGTTGGGTGCGAGCTTCTGTCTGCTCTATTTCATCACCCGCAGCATTTGGGGTGGGGCGGTGGGCGTGGCGCTGTGGTTTTTCCTGCCATGGATCGAGCTGCTCACCCGCATCCGCCAGATGCGGCTGCCGCTGAACAACCGGCTGGACCACCGCGAGGTGCCGAATCCCTCGTTTTTCCCGAACGCCACCGAAGCCGCCGCGGCGATGGAGGAGGCGGGCTTCGACCACGTCTCGGACTGCGGTTGGGAGTGGGCGGGCATGCAGCAGTTTTTCCAGCTTTTCTGGCATCCGGAGGAACGGGCCGTCGCCGCCGTCTGCCTGTGCGAACAGAGCGATGTGGCGTTCGCGTTCATCTCCATCACCTCGCATGATGCGGATGGGAAAATCTGGCGCACCACGAATTTCCCCTTCGCCCCCACCCTGCGGTGCCCGCCCGGCGTCAGCTGGAACCACGTGCCGTGCGAGCGGAGCTGCTTCCACCAGATCCTCGCGGACCATCAGAAATACCTCGGGCGGATGCGCGTGCCGGCCGACCGCCTGCGGATGCCGGATCCGGAGGAGATCGAGGACAGCATCGAGCGCGAGATGCGCAGGCAGGTGGATCACAATCTGGCGGTCGGAATCATCCGGCTCACCGAGGACGGGCATTTCAAATATTCCACCCGGGGGTTGTTTTTCCTGTGGGGACAATTCGTCAAGGACATGATTCGGCTTTGTTAGATGTCAGGAAACACGGATTCCCGCCGTTTCATGCTAACAAAAAACATCAATCAACCTTGATTCACGGAACGCGGACTGCTACATCGCGCGCATGCGTATTTTGATCACCGGCGGAGCCGGATTTTTGGGTTCCCATCTTTGCGAACGGTTGCTTAACGAAGGTAATGAGATCATCTGCCTCGATAACTTTTTCACGGGTCGGAAGCGCAACATCGCCCACTTGTTGGACAATCCGTATTTCGAGCTCGTCCGCCACGATGTGACGGAGCCGTTCAAGTTCGAGGTGGACCAGATCTACAACCTCGCCTGCCCCGCGTCCCCCCCGCACTACCAGCACAACCCCATCAAGACGACGAAGACGTCCGTCATGGGCGCGATCCACTGCCTCGGTCTCGCGAAGCGGGTCGGCGCTCGGGTCTTCCAGGCATCCACCTCGGAGGTCTATGGCGATCCGGACGTGCATCCGCAGCCGGAGTCCTACCACGGAAACGTCAACCCCATCGGCATCCGCGCCTGCTATGACGAGGGGAAACGCTGTGCGGAGACGCTTTTCTTCGACTACCACCGCCAGAACAACGTGGACATCCGCGTGGTCCGTATTTTCAACACCTACGGTCCGCGCATGCTGCCGGACGACGGTCGCGTCGTTTCCAACTTCATCGTCCAGGCGCTGCAGGGCAAGGACATCACCATCTACGGAGATGGCAGCCAGACCCGCTCGTTCTGCTACGTGGACGACCTCATCGAAGGTTTCATCCGCCTGATGAACCATCCGTCCCAGGTTGGTCCGGTGAACATCGGGAATCCCGGTGAATTCACCATGCTCCAGCTCGCGGACCTCGTCCTTAAGAAAGTCGGCGGACCTTCCAAGATCACCCACTTCCCTCTTCCCGGAGACGATCCGAAACAGCGCAAGCCGGACATCACCATCGCCACGACGGAACTCGGCTGGCAGCCGACCGTCTCGCTCGACAAGGGGCTGGACGCGACCATCGACTATTTCCGCAACCTGTTGGCGGAAGGCTGAGAACCCGCCTTCGCAGCGGTTTCCGACATTCTGAAGCCCGTGGAAGGAATCGTTCCTTCCACGGGTTTTTCATGTCCGCCGTCTCCGGACTCCGGAGTTCCCTGCTTCCTTGACGCGGTGGATCATGCCGGGCAGTTTCCCGGAAGTGGGATTTTCCCGCCGGTCCTTATCACCGACAACCCGAGAAGTGCGTCCGTTCCCGTTCCTGCATCATTGCCTGCTGACATTCCTGATGTTTTCCGGAATGCATGCCGCGCGTGCGGAGCTGGCTCCGTATGAGGCGGACGGTGATACGCTGCACCTGTGGCACCTGGACGAATCCGGGCCACCCTTCGCGGATGAAATACCGGGGGGGCGGCCGATGGTAGGGCTGCTCAACGGGGCGAGGGCGGAACAGGAGGCGCTGCCGGGACTGGGGAAATCCGTTTCATTCAATGCGAATGCCGGCGGAACATCGGGCACCTCCGACCTGCGCGGGGCGATCCTGATCTCCGCACCCTCGCTGAACAACGGGGCGGATGACAACGCACCCGCGGGCTTCCGTTACTTCGGGCCGGACGGAGCGTTCACCTATGAAATGGTGGTGAAGCTGGACGTCCTGCCGAAAGACTCGACGCAGATCGCACTGGACCTGCTGACCATGGAGGGGGACGGCGCGGACCGGATCTTCAATTTCCGCATGGAAAAGGAGGGCTTCCTTGTCTTCGTCCCGCTGCCGCACTGCGGCGCGAGCGGCGGGGCCATCGCGACCATCCCCACCAGCGGGCCCAACAAGCCGGACACGGAGCACTGGTTCCATGTCGCGGTGAGTTACAATGGAAACGGCGGCGCGGCGAACAACCTGAAGCTCTACTGGACCCGGGTGGGCGGAGGCGCGGTCGTGGCGAACCACATCGGCAGCGGCACGCTTTCCAGTGATCTGAACGGACTGGTGGGGGATCTCGCGATCGGAAACGAAGCCCGTGAATTCGTGGGGAACGCGGAGGCCGAACCTTTTCCCGGGCTCATTGATGAGGTGCGGATCAGCGGGGTGGCGCGGCATCCCAGCGATTTTTTCTTCATCCCGCCCGAGCAGCGGAGGAATCCCGCGCATGTCCAGACGGACGCGCAGAAAGTGGTCCCTCCGCCGGAGTTCGATCTGGAATTGATCGATGTGCTGGTGGATTCGTCGTCCGCCATCCCGCTCGGCGCGGGCAAGCCGCTGGAGCTGAGCGCCGGACTTCACCGGTTGGATTTCGATTTCGGCTTCCGGCCGGAATCAGGCGACGCCGGTGGATCGTTGCAGACGGCGGTGGACATGAAGCTGCGCTGCCAACTGGAGGGGGTGGATGACCAATGGCAGGAGACCGAGGTCGGCATGGGGCTGGTGTTCCAGGCGTTGGACTCCAACAACCGCGTCGTCTCGCAGTCCCGTTTCCCCACCGTGGGGCGCAGCGAAGGGTGGAAGACGACACTGGAAGACTCCGCCATGACAAGGCGGGTCGAGCCGGTCTACCTGCCCGCGAATGCGAAAAAGCTCAAGCTGATCCTGAACTCCGGCTCGCGGGACACGACCGGATTCTTCGCCATCGACTACATCGGCCTGCAGATGGCGGGGGAGGGGAATCCATCGTTGTTGGAGAACGGGGTGTTCACCTACAATGCCTACACCACCTCCCCGGCGGGCTCCCCGGCCGGCTGGCATCGGGGGGGCTCGGACCCGTCCATCGCACGCATGATCCTGCGCCCGGACCGTCCCGGCATCGGCCTGGTGGACGGCGACCAGCAGAAGTTCGGCGAGTGGACGGCGGTGCAGACGCTGCTGCCGGCCATCCAGAATACCGTCACCTATTCCCTCGTCTGGTATGAGGCCTACAACGTCATCGGCGGCAGCACCCATCGGGCGACCTACGTGAACGTGCCGCCCGGGGAATACACGTTCCGGGCCATAGGCCTGACAGGCATGGGAGGGGTGGCGAGCGACGAGCTGTCGCTGGCCATCAAGATCCATCCGCCGTTCTGGCAACAGGTCTGGTTCCTGCCGGTGGTGACCGCGGCGTGCGTCGCCTTGTTCGCGGGCGCGATTTTCTCATCCCACCGTTCCCGCTCGAAGCGTTCGATGGAGCGGCTCCGTTTCCAGAATGCCTTGGAAAAAGACCGCACCCGCATCGCCCGGGACATGCATGACGATCTGGGGTCGCGCGTCACCTTCATCAACATGAGTGCCGCGCTCGCGCAGCGCGACATCGAGCGGGCTCCGGAGAACGCGCGCCGCCACCTCTCGAAAATGACCGAGTCCGCGCGGGATCTCATCGTCGCCATGGATGGACTGGTGTGGGCGGTGGACCCGGCCCATGACACCCTGGACCACCTTGCTTCCCATCTTACGCGGCTGGCGGAGGAAATGTTCCGCGACACGTCCGTGCGCTGCCGGATGGACATCCCTTCCTTTCTCCCCGCCCTGCCTCTCGGCTCGGATGTGCGCCACCACATCGCTCTCGCGGTGAAGGAGTCCTTCCACAATGTCCTGCGCCACGCGGGCCCGTGCGAGGTGTTTTTCTCCATGGAGTTCGACGGCGGGAGAATCCTCATCACCATCCGGGACACGGGGGTGGGCTTCGACCCCGCGACCGACGAGCGCGGGCACGGGCTCGACAATCTGGCCGAGCGGTTTAAAGAAATCGGCGGTGCCTGTAAGATTTCCTCGTCACCCGGCAGCGGCACCTCCATCGTCCTGAGCTGCGGGGTGAAGGAAACGCCCGGCAAGAAATAACCGATGGCTGAAAAATCCAACACCATAGCGATCGTCGAGGACGACGCGTCGCTGAGCGGGATCCTCACCGAGATCGTCACCGCGTCCCCGTGGAAGCTCGTGAGCACTTATTCCAATGCCGAGAGCGCCTTGGAGGGCCTGGCGAAAAGCTGCCCGGAGGTGGTGCTCATGGACATCCAGCTACCGGGCATGTCCGGCATCGAATGTGTGGCGAAGCTCAAGGCGCTGCATCCCGCGGTGCTGGTGCTGATGGTCACCGTCTATGACAACAACGAGCGCATCTTCGACGCGCTGGCCGCCGGGGCCTCGGGTTACCTTTTGAAACGGGACGCGCCGGTGAAGCTGTTGGAGGCGTTGGAAGACCTGCTGGCCGGTGGCTCTCCCATGTCCGGTGCCATCGCCCGCAAGGTGGTGCAGCATTTCCACAAGACACCGCCCAGGAACAAGGACCACAACCTGACGCCGCGCGAGACGCAGATCCTGGAGCTCCTCGCCAAGGGGAGCCTCTACAAGGAGATCGCCTGGGATCTCGGCATCGGTTTTGAGACGGTCCGCTCGCACATCGACAACATCTACAACAAGCTCCACGTCCGCACCCGCACGGAAGCGGTAGTGAAATTCCTCGGGCCGTAGTGGTTTGCTGCCGCTCTCCCGTGCCTGCTCCGCCTACGGCGTGGCAGGGTATTGTGTGGGAGTTTTAATGTGTCGTATGATTTTAAAATCGAGCGACTTACGGAATGATTGGCTCCGGGTTTTCCTGGTGCTCCGTGACGCCCCCATTTAGGGGGGGAAGGGCTTCATCGTATTGATTCGGCGGGATTCAACCCCGTAGTTTGCGACCCCATCGAAACGGTCCCCCATTGGCTGTTTCCCAAAAATGCAAACCCGATGAAACCCAATCCATTTCAAATTTTCGCGCTGTCAGCCCTTGCGACAGGACAGATCCATGCGGCGGTGGTCACCTTGAAAGCCACCGGTGATGCCGCGAACACCACCTCCTTCAATGCCGGTACAAACTGGTCGGATGCGACGGCCCCCTCCGCGCTGAACACCTATGTGGTGGCGAACCTCAACACCGGGGTGTTCCTGCGCACTCCCACGGATGGAGCAAGTTACACTTTCCAGGGAGCGTCCCTGGAAATCGGAACGGCGGGAGGAATGATCTACAAGGGAACGGCCGCCACCAATACCTACACCATTTCCAACCTGATCCTCAGCGGAGGCCTGGTCCGCAGTGGCGCCGGATCGACCAACACCATGATCCTTGCCGGCGGAATCACGGTCAATGGCACCGGATCGACGATCCAGACGGACCAGAGCCCCTACACCATCGATTCGATTGTCACCGGGACCGGAGCGCTGACCACCACGGGTGGCTACACGCTCACCTTCAACGGGGCCAATACCTACACGGGAAGCATGACTGTTTCCACCGCGGGAAACCTGGGGACCGCGCTGGGGACGAACCTCTCCAGCACCAGCCATTGGAAGTTCGTCGTCGGCACGAACGGCGTGAGCAACAAGATCACAGGAACCGGCAAACTGAGCCTGAACGGCACCTTCGACATCGACGTGGCGGGAGCCAGCACATCGGTGGGAAACAGTTGGACGCTGGTGGCGGCCTCCACCCTCGCCGAGACATACACCTCCACCTTCAATCTCGCCAATTTCACCAGCGATGGAGGGGCGGTCGGAGCGCGGGTTTGGACAAAACCGATCAACAGCACCACGTTCTACCGCTACAGCGAGGCCACCGGCGTGCTTTCCGTCTTCCAGTCCGACACGGATGGAGACGGCCTCTCCGATCTTTGGGAAGACCAGTATTTCGGCAACAACGACGGGACGGCCACCACCGCGGAACTTGAGCTCCAGACGGGCTCCGGCGATCCGGACGGGGATGGCGCGTCCAACGTGGACGAACAAACCGCGGGAACCAATCCGAACAGCGCCAGCTCCTGGCCGGACACGGATGCGGACGGGCTCAAGGACAGCTGGGAAATCGGTTTTTTCCAGAACATCACGGCACAGAACGGGGCGGGCGATGCGGACGGAGACCTTGTCACCAACCTGCAGGAATTCCTCGCGGACACATCTCCCACCGATCCCACTTACTGGCCGGACACGGACTTCGACGACATGAACGACGGGTGGGAACGCACCTTCTTCGCCGGAAGCCTGTCGCATGATGGAACGGCGGACAGCGATGGCGATCTCTACACGGACCGGCAGGAGCATGACGCGCACACGAATCCCAGCGATCCGACTTCCACGCCGATCTCCTCCAAGCTCAAGAACCGTTGGAGCTTCAATGGAAACCTCAACGACTCCGTGGGCGGCAGCCCGGCGACCATCGTCGAGGTCGGTGCCAACGACGTGGCTTACAACGACGTCACCACCCCCACCGGCATCACCATGACAGGTGGGGTGAGGACGGCGGCTGACTATGTGAAGCTCGGGTCCAACCTGCTGCCGAAAGGCATCACCCCGGTGACCATCGAGCTATGGGCCAGGCAGAATGCCATCCAAAACTGGGGGCGTATCTTCGATTTCCATTCGGGCACCACGGAATACCTGATGATGGCGTGGACCCGTGCCGCCGCCGATGCCTCCGACCAGGTCGAGATCGTCGATACGGGGGTGGTATCCAACAGCCCGGATAAAATCCAGCCGTACGGCATCACCACGGAGCACCACATCGTCATGACGCTGGAGCCGCTGGCGGGCGACTCCGGCCGGATGAGGGTGAGGGTTTACTCGGCACCCTCCGGCGCGGCGGACCTAGGGGGGGCGAAGGTGAGCTTCAACACCGCGGCCAATCTGGTGAACCTGAACGACGTCGTCAACGCGCTGGGATACTCTCCGTGGCCCGGAGATGCCACCGCATCCGCCACCTACAACGAGGTGCGGATCTGGAACGGCTCCCTCGTTCCCGCCGTGCGCGAGCAGCTTCACGACCAGGGGCCCGACAACGCGACCATCGCCGACAGTGACAACGACTTCCTTTCGGACGCATGGGAGATCACCCATTTCGGAAACCTGACCGCCGCCAACAGCCTGGGTGACAACGACGGCGACACCATCAACAACCGAACCGAATACCTCGCGGGCTCCAATCCGAACAACGCCATTTCCACGCCGGATGACACGGATGCCGATGGTTTGGAGGACTCATGGGAAATCACGTATTTCGGAAACGTCGCGGCTCAGAACGGCACCGGCGATCCCGATGGGGACGGCTACAACAACGAGACCGAGGAAACGGAAGGCACCGATCCGACCGTTTCCGAAGACACCGATGGGGATGGTCTGGTGGACACCTGGGAGATCTCCTTCTTCGGGAACATCACCGCCCAGGACGGCTCCGGTGATCCGGATAACGACACCTTCAACAACGAAGCCGAGGAGACGGCGAAGTCGAATCCGACCGTCACCCTTTCCATTCCGGATGACGTCGATGGAGATGGACTGTCGGACACGTGGGAAATCAAATACTTCACCAACCTGACCGCCCAGAACGGCGGCGGGGATCCGGACGCGGACACCTTTTCGAACGAGGCGGAGGAAACGGCCGGATCGAACCCCACCGTCGCCACCTCCGTGCCGGGCGATACCAACGGCGACGGACTGCCGGATGGTTTCCTGTTCGTCACGCCGGATCCGCTGGGCACCAGTTCGTTCAATTCCGGGACGGGTTGGAGCAACGCCGCGGCACCGGCCGCCGGAAACAATTATCTGGTGGCGATCCAAAACCTGCGCACGCCGGGCGATGCGGAACCGTATACCTTCGCCGGTGACAATCTGGTCCTGACCACCGGCGGCACCCTGGTGGTCAAGGGCACCGGGGTGGTCACCATCCCGCATTTCGGACTCGACGGCGGAACCGTCAACAATGCGACGGGCACGAACGTCGCGATCACACTCGCAGGCGAGTTCCGGATCACCCGGTTGTCGGAACTGTGGGCGAACAACAACAGCATCATTGTCAACGCGGTGGTCACGGGGAACAAGGACCTGAACATCACCCGCAGCGGCACGGCGAACACGGTCACCTTCAATGCGGTGAATCCGTTCACCGGAAATCTGAACGTCACGGGCGGGTTCGTGCTGGGTTCCACCGGAAGCCTCGCCTTCAAGCCGGGTGCGTCGACCGTCACGAACGCGGTTCTCGGCGTGGGCACGGCTGTGTTCGACGGCGCGTTCAACATCGACCTCGGCTCGGCGGGAACGGCGGTGGGCGACCACTGGTCGCTCGTCAGCGCGGCCACCCTGACGGAGACCTATTCCGCGACCTTCCATGTGACGGGCTTCACCGCGGATGCGGCGGCTCCCGGAACACGCAAGTGGACTTCGGGCAACTACCGGTTCGACGAGGCGACCGGCGTGCTCACCCGCATCGAGGCAACCGGAGACACCGATTCGGACGGGATGGCGGACACCTGGGAGAGCACCTGGTTCGGCGGTCTGGGGCAGACCGCCACCGGCGACTTCGATGGTGACGGAACGAACAACCTCACCGAGTACCGCCTCGGGCTGGTGCCGAACAGCGGAACCTCGCGCTTCGCCGTGACGAGGGCCGCCAATGGAACACTCACCTGGCCGAGCGCCGTGGGGGTCACGTTCGTCGTGCAGCGCAGCCAGACGCTGGCCGCCGGAAGCTGGGTGGATGTCCGCACGGTGCCCGGCACCGCCGGCACCGCGAATTTTTCCGATGATTCGCCGCTCTCCGGAAACGCGTTCTACCGGGTGCTGCTCCAGCCCTGAGACCTGGTCGCTCAGCTGCCAATACTGGACCGGAGCCGGAAACGGCTCCGGTCTTTTTTTGCGTCTTATGGAGCGATCGCTGGGCTTTCGGATCAAAACGGGGAAGGCGGGTGGAATCGTGTCTTATATATGGGAATCGAATGATTACATATGTTGTGAGGTGTGATGGTTTTTATCATCTAATATATTTATCTTTTCTGTGGATGTCGCGGGGTGGTGACGGTGGTTTGTGGCATTTAATAGGGTTTTTAGGCCTGTTTTCTGCTCAACGTATAACAAGGTTTTCTGCCAGAGACCTTCATTTGTTATATTCAAAAGTAATTATTATGAAATCGGTCAATACTCATGTTTTCCCCGGATGCCGGTCTTCCGTCATCCGTGTCTCCGGTGCCGCGGCCACCTTCGCCGCGCTGGTTTTCATCGATCCGGCCCATGGCGCCGAGGTGACCCTCAACGCAGCCGCCGGTGCCGGGGACGCCATCAACACCAGCTCGTATGCGGCGGCCCTGAACTGGTCGGACGGCCAGGCACCTTCGCCGGGAAATACCTACACCGTGCCGGCCGGCCGTTCCCTGCGCACGACCCTGGATGCCGCCACCGACCTGCCCTTCGCCGGGGACTCGCTGACGGTGTCGGGAAGCCTGGTCTACAAGAGCGGGAATGCGGCGGCCAATATCAACACCGTCACGATCAACAATCTCACCCTCAACGGCGGAACCATCAACAACGCTTCCAATTTCGGCGCGCCCTTCATCCTCGCCGGAAACGGCATCGCCATCGCCGGCACCGCGGCATCCACGATTTTCTCCAACAATGCGACGATCACCGTCTCCGCGCCGGTCACCGGTAGCGGCGCCTCCCTCGTCCTCTCGACAAACAACACGCTCGGACGCCAGGTGGTCCTCGCCGCGGCGAACACCTACACCGGGAACATCTCGGTCAACGGCCTGAGCGGGGTGGTTCTCGCCACCACCGGCAGCCTCGCCTTCAAGATCGGGGCCACCGGCGTGAACAACACCATCAGCGGTGCGGCGGCCAACGTGCCGTTTGTCTTTGAAGGGACCTTCGATATCGATCTTTCTTCCGCGGGAAACGTGGTGGGAAACAGCTGGACGCTGGTGGGTGTCTCCTCGCTTGCCGAGACATTCGGCGGCACCTTCAACATTTCCGGCTTCACGGAAAACGAGAACATCTGGACCTCCGCCGACGGGAAATACCAATTCCTGGAATCCACGGGGGTCCTCAGCCGCATCAATCCGGACAGTGATGGAGACGGCATGCCGGACGCCTGGGAGATGCTGCATTTCAAAAACCTGGACGAATTCGCGGGCGGCGATCCGGATGGCGACCTGTCGTCCAACCTCATGGAGTATCAGGCCGGATCCGACCCTAACAACGCGGCCTCCTATCCGGACACGGACAACGACCTGCTCAGCGATGGGTGGGAAATGGTGTATTTCAACAGCCTGGAGCAGACCGGCGCCGGAGATCCCGATGGCGACTACAACTCCAATGCCATCGAATTCGCCGCCGGCACCGTTCCGAATTCCGACTTCAGCTATCCGGACACCGATGCGGACGGAGTGGGGGATGGCATCAACGATGGTTGGGAGATCCATTACTTCGGCTCGATCGCCGCGTGTGATCCGGAAGCCGATGCGGACGGAGACCTGTTCACCAACCTCGAGGAGTTCTCCGCCTTCCCGATCACGAACCCGATCGTCCAGACATCATCCCCGGACAACGACATGGACGGAATCGCGGACGGTTGGGAGGTGAAATATTTCCGGGTCGGCCAGGAGGGGCTGGAAGCCGTCACCGCCCGTTGCGCTCCTGCGGACGACGTGGACGGGGATGGCTTCACCAACCTGATGGAATACAAGGCGAATACGAATCCGCTGCTTGCCACCTCATTCCCACCCCTCGCCTACTGGCGTTTCGAGGAGAGGACGACCGGTGTCGTGCCCGTGGGTGACAACAGCGGCGGCAACCAGAAGGATACCGTCCTGGACAGCACGGGCCTTGGCAACCACATGATGACCTGGAGGGACTATACCTCCCCGCTTTATTCCACGGTGGTTCCCTTCGCCACGGTTCCGCTCACCTCGGCGGCGAACACGGCCTCGCTGAATTTCGTCCGGGACCCTTTGAACCTTTTCATCACGGACAACGTCTATACCACCAGCGGCGTGGAGCTGAACAGCCACGTCTTCAGCGCCTTCACCATCGAGGCCAGCTTCAACACGAACGTCACCAATGCCTGGCAGGTCGTGATCGGGAAAACCGGCAATCCGATCGGAGGCCAGCCGCCTTTCTCGCTGAAGATCCGGGCCACGGACAACAAGCTCGTCGCGGGCATTGTCGACGGTGCGGGAACGGCGAAGGAGGCCGTCAGCTCCCGTGCGATCACCACCAACACGTGGTTCTCCGCCACGGTGACCGCCAGCGCCACGGAGCTGAAACTCTGGATCAAGGGAGCAGCGGATGCGAATCCGGTGCTGGAAGCCACCACCGCCATCAACGGGGCGTTCTACAACTATGCCGGGGTCAACTCGCCATGGGTCGTCGGCCTCGGCAAGTGGGCCGGTGCGGATGCCGATCCCTTCGGCGGCTACATCGACGAGGTCCGCATCAGCGCGAGAGCGCTCCCTCCTTCGGAGTTCCTCATTCCGTTGGTGAGCAACGACGCCGATGCCGACGGCATGGACGACACATGGGAAACCGCCAGCTTCGGCGGCCTCGGACAAACCGCCACAGGCGACTTCGATGGAGACGGTACGAGCAATCTGACGGAATACCGCCTGGGACTGGTTCCCAACAGCGGCGCCTCGCGGTTCGCCGCGACGCGTTCGGCCGCGGGCCTGATTTCCTGGCCGAGCGCGGTGGGGGTGAAGTTCGACGTGCAACGCAGCACCACCCTGGCCGCCGGTAGCTGGGAGACCGTGAGCCCCGTCGCGGGCATCGATGGCACGCCTGGGACCGCGAGCTTCACCGATCCCTCGCCACCGCCAAGCGGCGCCTTCTACCGGGTCGTGCTCCGTCCTTGAGCGACGCCCGCCTGAATAAAAAAACCGGAGCCTGCGAGGGCTCCGGTTTTTCATTTGGATCGCCCGACGCCGCCGGTCTCTGGGGAGAGATTGTTATGGCGGCGGCTGTCGTGCGAAATCAGACGGCGGTGGAGATGGCCAGCCGGAGGCGGTAGTCGCTCTGGCGGGTTTTCCTGCCGGCGTAGGGCAAGGGATTGAGGCTGCCGATGGAGACCAGATAGGACTTCGGAATGCCCATGGTGCCCTTCGGATATTTCACCGCGAAAACATGGCTGTTCGGTTCTTCGTCGGTATGAAGGCTGACGATGCGGGGCTTGCCGGAGCCCACCTTGACACGGAGGAGGACCTCCGCGTCGCCGGCGGTAATGCAGCGTGCGTTGATGGGGCAGCGATGGTCCTTTTTCACGCTGAGAAATTTGATGCTGAGATCCTTGTCGAAGTGCAGGGTCTCACCCACCTTGAGAGGCTTGTTTTTTCCTGTCTTTTCAGGAGTCGGTGTGGCGGCGCTGGATCCGGGAGCGATGAGGCTGCTGCCGAGCGCGGTCAGGACGAGGGATTTGAGGAGGTGGCGGCGGTTCATGGGGGAAGGGTGGTTTCGGGTTTCATGATGGAATCCGCGATCCGTCCGGATTCCGGATCACGGAGAAACAAAAAAAACACCCGCCTCCACAGGGAGACGGGTGTTTTTGAAAGGGTGGCAGGCCGGAAGCGCCTGTCCCGTGTCACTTATTCGCCAAGGCCGAAGCGGACGAAGCGGGTGACGGTGAGGGTGTCGCCGAGCTCCTTGCCCTTGTTTTCCAAGAGTGCGGAGATCTTGACGTCGGCATCCTTCACGAAACCTTGCTCGAGGAAGCAGCTTTCGGCGAAGAACTTGCCGATCTGGCCCTTGAGGATGTTCTCGATGATGTTCGCGGGCTTGCCTTCGGCAACCAGGCGGGTGCGGAAGATGTCCAGCTCGTTGTCCACCACGGATTGCGGGATGTCGTCGCGGGAAAGACCCTTCGGCGCGCTGGCGGCGATGTGCAGGGTGAGGTCCTTGATGAGCTCCTTGAAGCTGTCCGAGCCCTTGGTTTCCGCCTTGGTGGTGCCGACTTCGATGAGCACGCCGACCTTGCCACCGAGGTGGATGTAGGAGGCGACCACACCGCCGGGAGCCGCGTCGTAGCGGACATACTTGCGGAACTGCAGGTTTTCACCCACTTCGCCGACCTTGGCCTTGATGGCTTCGTCGATCGACTGTCCGCCGTGCTGGTGGGCGAGGGCGGCCTCGTGATCGACAGCGGTGGTGGCGGCGAGCGCGTCCGCGATGTCTCCGACGAAGGCCTGGAAGTTCTCGTTCTTGGAGACGAAGTCGGTCTCGCAGTTGATTTCGAGCAGGATGCCGGCGGTGGCGTCGCCATTGACGCGGGCGGTGATGACGCCTTCGTTCGCGGCGCGGTCGCTCATTTTCGCGGACTTCATGATGCCACGCTCGCGGAGGAGCTTGATGGAGGCCTCGATGTCGCCGTTGGTCTCGGTGAGGACTTTCTTACAGTCCATCATGCCGGCGTTGGTCTTGTCGCGGAGTTCTTTGACGATTGCTGCGGTGATCATTTTTTAAAATGTGGTTGGTGGTAGAGAGAAAAAAGGCGGCCCGCCGGTGAGACAGGCCGCCTGATGATGGGTTCGGAATCAGTTTTTGCGACCGGCGACCATCGCGTCCACCAGGTTCTGGAGGATGATGCGGATGGAGCGGATGGCATCGTCGTTGCCCGGGATCGGGAACTGGACGAGGGCCGGGTCGGCATTGGTGTCGACGATGGCGATGATAGGGATGTTCAGGCGGCGGGCCTCGGCGACGGCGATGGTCTCACGGGCGGAGTCCACGATGACGACGGCGTCCGGCTTCTTGTCCATGTCGCGCACGCCACGGAGGTTGCGGAGGAGCTTTTCGCGCTCGCGGCCGAGGGCGGCGAGTTCCTTCTTGGACATGGCCTTGAACTCAGGCTGCTTCTCGATGTTTTCGAGATACTTGAGGCGCTCCACCGACTTGCGGACGGTGAGGCTGTTGGTGAGCATGCCACCCAACCAGCGGTGGTTGACGTAGTGTTGGCCGGTTGCTTCCGCGGCTTCGCGGATGGCGTCCTGGGCCTGGCGCTTGCAGCCGACGAAGAGGACTTTTTTGCCTTTTCCGACGAGGTCCGCGAGGAAATCCGATGCTTTATCAAGCTGTTGGACCGTTTTTTCGAGGTCGATGATGTAGATCCCGCCTTTGTCCTTCATGAGGAAGGGCTTCATGCGTGGATTCCATTTTTTCGTCTGGTGACCGTAGTGGACGCCTGCGTCCACCATTTCGTTGATGAGTTCGTTAATCATTTGGTAATCAATGTTTCCCGCCTTGGAAATCAGGACGGGCGATGGTGAGGATCTGCCGTATGGAATCCCTCCGGATCTTCGTTGGTGGATAAGACGGCTTGAAGAGGGGCGGGGAAACTGGGAAATCGGCTTCGCTTTGGCAAGGGAAATCCCGCGCCGGGCCACAAGAGATCCGGCGCGATGCGGAGGCTTCGTTTGAAGGTCCGGGGGAAGGGCCCGCGGTCAGCCGCTCACTTCAATTTCGCGATCGCGGAGAGATCGAGCTTCTCCGCAAGGCTGACGAGTTCGGTCTCGCCCGCACCGCCTTCGCCGACCAGTTCCACGTAGATCCGCTGGTCCAGCACGATCTGCAGCTTGTCCTCGCCATCCATCACGGCGGTTTCGCCTGAGATTTTGTGGATCTTGCGGCCCGATATTTTCAGCAGCTCATCGTTGACGAAAATGGGCAGCAATTGGGCGACCAGCGGCGAATCCTTCACCACTCTCGCCGTGACCCGCTTGTCCCCGGAAACGTAGGTCCGTGACACCGAGGCACCGCCACCGATCGCGGAGGTGTCGTCGTTCTTCAAGCTCTCGCCTTTCCAGGTTCCGGCCATGTCCGGCAGCGTCGCGCCCACCTTGGCGGAACCTTTTGCATCCATGATCTTGAGAAGCTCGCGCAGCTTCGCCGTGACCGCCTCGTCATCGCCCTTCTTGTAGGCGGTGAAGGCCTGGCGCATGCCCTCCTCAAACGGGTCGGCTGGCTTGGGCGCGGCAGGCTGGGCGGAAAGCGGCAGGCCGACGGCGAGGGAGACGAGGGAGAGGGCGAGGAGTGTTTTCATGGTTGGTGGGGTTTTGAAAGGCGTACCGATAAAGTGGAACGGCACACATTTCAATCCCCCGATTCGGGCGTTTTTCGCAAAATCCGCCACCTTTCCGAGCCCTATCTTGATTTTCTCCGGGGATCACGGCTTGCTCTCCTTCCGATTGGAAACCCATGGATGATCCCAAAACCAGATTCATTGAGGCGGCGGTGCGGACGATTTCTGGCAACACCGAGTCACGGCTTGCCGTGTCCCGGTTCCTTGAGGATCGGCTTGAAGAAGGTGGTGTCCAAGCGGAACAAGCCATCAAGCGCTGGGATGAGCTCGACGCCCTGCGGCGCTTTCCCATCTGGCGCATCACCTTGTTCGGTGTGCTCTTGGCGGTTTCCGCCATTGTGCTGACAAAGAGCTATTCGGAGTGGCAGCAGTTGAGAAGCATATCAAAATCCATTTCAGCAATGGTTGGTGGAGCTATTCTTTCTGAGGAAGAACCCCTTTCTCTGGGTAAAAAGTCACTCACGGCTGATGAGAGACTGATTCTGTTTGGCGACGAAACGCAGTCTTCGAAAACTGGAAAAGCGAAGGCGATCTGGGACCGTCATCCGGACAGCCCGGCTTATTTCGCCCAATACGCCGAAGCTTTCCTCTCCGAGAACGAGAAGCTGCCTGATGACTTTCTGGACACCGCCCGTCGGCTTGATCCTGAGAATGCCTGGTTTCTTTATCTGGCAGCAGGTGTGGAAGCGCGGGATTGTGTGAAAAAGAAAGATAGATCCGCCGAGCAAAAGGCCGCCGGCAAGGCCCCGGAGTGGGAGATTCTGAATGCCGGAAGCTTGGGAGAGGCCATGCGATTGTTTCACGAAGCGCGGAATTTGAAGAATTGCGATGGATACAAATCTCTCTTGATGCGGGAGAAAATCCCGTTGCTGGCGCAGGACAATAAAATCGAATTGTTCGGAGCTGTAGGTTATGTGGCAGGAACGTCCGCTTCCGACCTGATTTCGCTGAGAAAGCTGGGAGAGGCAATTTCAGCGCAGGCGGGACACTTTGCATCGGAAAACGGCACGACCGGGTTTCGGGAACTGATGGCGGATTCGGAGGCTTTCAATCACAAGGTTCTCTCCATGGAATCAAACACGCTGGTGGAGGTGCTCGTTTATCGGGCGATCATTGTCACTGCTTGCAGGGGATTTGCCGGCGCGGCGAAGGTGTTGGGACTTCAGCCGGAAGCGGAGCGCTACCAAGCGGTTGATGATCGACTGAGGGAGGCTCGGGAATCGCTCAAAAACCGCGACCTCCTGATCGATGGTCACGATTTTAAAAAGAAGGCGGGAATTTTCGAAGGGCTGACCACCCCCATGGTTCACAGGCAGGTGGTGAATCCACCTCCGATCACGGATGAGGATTTGAAACCGGGGAGACTGCTGGAGCATGAAATCATCTCGATGTTGTGTGCGTGTGCGGTTTATATGTTCCTTGGTGGTTTCCTTGGGTTGGTCTGGATTTCGGGATTTTTCAGGAAAACCCCGATCCGGCGGCTTGCGGCTCGATTTGAATCTCTGATGCGGCCGATAGATTGGATGTGGGTGATCGGGGCCGGGGTGGTCCTGCCGATTCTATTGGTGATGATTCTCAATCGACACACTCCTCTGGGGGGGCGGGATTTCAGTGTTGTCGCCCTCAGGTTTCTACCTCCTCTCGCCTCCTTCAATGGACTCGGGCTGCTGCTGCTCATCCTTCCCATCCTGATCATCCGCTGGAGGCTGTCAGAAAAGTGCGGCAGCTTCGGTCTTGTCTGGCGTCATTCTTGGATCGGTTGGATTGCGGCGGGTTCGTGTCTTCCCCACATGATGGTGGCCGGTTACGCGGCACCACTGGGTATGATCAAGTGGGTGAACGTCGCGGCGCTGATTCTCCTCGTTCCACACCTTTGGTTGGTCGCCGTGGGTATCCGCGCGTGTTTCGTGGGGCCCACCTGTTCGTTGATGAGCGCGACCGTCGCCCGCATGTTGGTTCCCACCTATGCCAGCGCCATGCTTCTCATGATAGGCCTGGTTCCTGTTTTCAAAGCTTGCGAAGCATATTGGTTCCGCCGGGAGGCGGCACTGGTCCTGGACGCGAAATTTCCCGGTATGGGGACTTACGAATACAAGGTAGCGGTGCAACTGCAGAAGGAGACACGCGCGCAACTGGAGGGCGTCGTGAAATGAACCATCGCCTTTTCCTCCGGATCTGATTTCCTGATCCGCAACATGGCGACATTCATTGCAAACGCGGATTACGAGGAAAAGGACAGCGATCCCATCAAGCTGGAACCGGGGGACGAGGTGACCGTCGGTGTCGCGGACCGGGCGTGGCCGGGCTGGGTGTGGGCGGCGGACCGGGATGGCAACGACGGCTACGTGCCGGAGGAAATCCTGGAGCCGTTGGGCGAGGGGCGGTATGCTGCGATGGAGGCTTATGATCCCACGGTGCTGACGATCCGGCGCGGGGACAGGATCGAGTCGCTGCGGCAGATCCACGGCTGGCACTGGTGCCGGAACGAACGTGGCGATGAAGGCTGGGTGGGGGGATACCTGCTGAAGCCGGTGGAGTGAACCTGTGGAAGCTCCCAGACACGATCCGCTCATCGAGGCTGCCATCCGGACCACTCCGGGTGAGGAGGAGCGCCGCCAGGCGGGCGCGGCCTATTTGCAGATGCTCCGTGAGAACCGGACGGGTGGGGAGTCGGAGATCATCGGGCGGTGGGGGCCGGGGAATGAGAAAAGGCCGGCGGTCCGTGCGAAGGCGATCCTCGTCGCGGCTTTCATGGTCCTCATCGGTTGGGCGGCGTTTTTTGATTATCCCGATATCTACGAGGTGCTGACGGGCAGGGATGTTTTCTCCAGATACGCCAGCGGGGCCGCGGCGATGGAGAAACGTCTGGTGGTCTCTGCCAAAATGGATGCGGATCAAAAGTTGCTTCTGTTCGGCGACCTGTCGAAAAAGGATCAGATCAGCCGTAAGGAGGCGCTTTATCTGAGCGATCCGGACAATCCCGCCTATCTTTCGGAATATGCCCTCGCCTGTCTGGCGCAGGACAAGCCGCTGCCTCCGGATTTTCTCGAAACGGCCGGGCGCATTGATCCCGACAACGCGTGGTTTGTCTACCTCGCGGCCGCAGCCGAATTGAAAGGCTTCGGGTGGAGGGAGCGCAAGGCGGGTTGGGGGCATTGGAACGAGGGTTGGTCGGTATCCACCGAGGCGGCTTCCTGGTTGATACGCGACCGCAAGCGGCTGGACCGCGCAATGGTGATCCTGCGATCCGCCCGGCACCAGAGCGCCTATCAAACGTATTTTTCGGAGATGCTGGGCAAGCGGCTGGCCATTCTTCCCCAGCGAAATCCGAGGGAACGTGCGGATTCCTTGGAATATTTGAATAGTGTGAACTTCGCGGCCGGACACATCCGTCTCATCGCCGACGCGATCGCGGCGCGGGCATGGCTGGCGGGGGTGGAGAAAAATGAGGGAAATCTGCTGGCGGCGGGTCAGGACGCGGAGCGCTTGATCGAAAATTCGATGGGCGTCGAATCAGGGGCGTTGATCGACGAAATCGTCAACCGTCATTGTATCTTGCAGATGGCGGAGAATGTCGGCCCCGCTTGCGAACAGTTGGGACTAGCCGACAGCGCCGCCAAATGGCGGCGGATCAAGGACCGTCTGAGCGCATGGGATGGGGCCCGGGCCGGCGGGAAACTCGTCGTCGATGGCGTTGCCCTTCCTGTCGAAATGAAAACGGGTATCATTGGTGAACATGCTTCCTTGACGGTCCTGCACGAGTGGGTGGCGGAGCAACCAGCTCTGAAGGATGACGACATCGCCCCCAGGCGGTTGCTCGATCACGAGTATGTTTCCCACATCGGTTTTTATATGGCGCTGGGTGGACTGGGGGTGGTCGGCATCATGCTGTCGCTCTATCGTTTTTTCACGCCGAAGGTGACCCGCGGACTCGCCCTGCGGATGGCCGTGCAGATGACGCGCGTTGATTGGCTGTGGACGCTCGGACTCGGGATCTTCCTGCCGTTTGTCGTGGTGATCATCATCAACCGGCTCACACCGCTGGGAGGCCGGGATCTTGGGATTGTCGGGAATCTGGGATTGCTGCCCATGGCCCATTTTTTCGCACTGCTGGTGTTGTGGCTCATCGTGCCGGTCTGGGCGGTTCACTGGCGGTTGGGAACGCGCCTGCGGATTTTCGGATTCGGAAACTGGAACACGTGGGTGACCGGGTTCGCCGTCGCCTGTGCGGCCGCTTCCCTTTTTGTCATCAAATGGGCGGTCGTTACCGGGACGGTCCCCGAGCTTTGGACGCGCGAGCTGGATTATCCGCATTTCATCATCGCCGGACGTACCGCGTCGGAAGCCCCGCTATGGATCGCGGCGGGACTTTTGATTGTCCCCGTGCTGTGGTTGCTTTACGGAACGGGAGCGGCCTTGCTGAGCGCCACCCGCCGGACGCTTTATCGCGCGACCGCCGCCCGTGTCCTGATTCCCGTTTATGCCAGTGCGATGGCGCTCTGCCTCGTGGCGGCCCCTTTTTACAAAATGATGGAAAACCATTGGTTCCTGCGGGATGGGATGAACCGTTTCGATCCCCAGATGCCTTCCTGGTCGCGATACGAGTACCGCGTCGCCACGCAGGTGCGGAAGGAACTGCGGGAGGTGATGGGGAATGAGGGATCCATCCCCCGCACGCAGAATCAACTCCCAAGGGAACGATGAAACCAAGCAACGCCTTTTCCGCCGGGTAGGATCTTGAAAATGGGAATTTCAAAAAATCGTTTTCTGGAAGCGGCGACACGACCGTTCGGCGATCAGGCCGAGACGCGGGTTGCGGCGAACGTCTGGTTGGATGAGGCCGTCCAGGCGGATGACGCGGAACTGGATGAGGCGGTGAAGCGGTGGGACGAGGTGGACGGAAACCGCCGCCGACGGGCCTGGAAAGCGGCGTTTTCCGGATTGGTGGCCCTGGTATCATTGCTGGTGGGCATTTCATGTTGGGAGAACACGTGGAATCATCTCCGTTCCGCACGGATTTTAATCACCCGGGATTTTAGAGATAACACGGGAGCGAGGGAGCGGATCCTGCCAAGGCTCACCGAGCTCGGGAAATCGTTGTTTCCGGAAAGCGGTCCCGTTCGCGGGGGCGGGTATGCCAAGGAAAAAATCTGGAAGAGCCACCCGGAAAATCCCGCGTATTTCGCCGAGTATGTGCGGAGCTTCAAAGATGAAAAGGACTACCCTACGGGAGGGTTCCTGGAGACCGCCCGGAAGTTGGATGGGAACAACGCATGGTTCACCTACTTCGCGGCGGAGCAGGCGGCGAAAGGAGCGCTGGAACAGAATCCGGACAAGAGCTGGAAAATCCTCGATCAGGCCAGGTTCGACCGGGCGGTGGCACTGTTTCGCGAGGCCCGCACGCAGACCGTGTGCGAATCATACGCGGCGGAAATGCTGGCCCTCCGGATCGCGGCCCTGCCTGCCGGGAACTTTCCTGAATCCTTCGACAAATTGATGGTCCTGGCATCGGCGGATACGGTGACATTTTCGATTTTCTTGAATGTTCAATCCCTTGTTTGTGCTCAATCGTGGATGGCGGCGGAGTCGCACGATGTGGCGAAATTTCGTGAGGTTTCCCAGGATGCTGTGAAGTTTCTCGCGGACATTTCCTCCATCAGGGTGGAGACACTGTTTAACGAGGTGATCAGCTTCGGTGCCGCTGCCAGTGTCAGCACCCGGCTTTCGAAGGACGCGGAGAGGCTGGGGTTGTCCGCCGAAGCGGGATACTGGAAAGCCGTGCTGGCGAGGCTGCAGGAAAACAAGAGAGCCAGGACATCAGGGATATTCAAGCTGGATGGCCGGGAGGCGGATCCGGTGGAATTCGAACCGATTTTGTTGAACACCACCTTGGGGGGGGGCGAGGGCGGCGAAAAATCCTCCCGCGCTGGGTCGGGCGGATCTGAAGCCGGGATGGATGGTGGATCATTTCTTCGCCGCGCGGATTTCGGGTTATGCGACGTGGTTGTTCATGGTGCTGTGCCTTGGAGGTGCCGCGCTATACAGGCTGCGCGTGGGTGGGGTGCCGCGCGGGATCTCGCGTCGTGCGGTCGATCTGCTGGACCGGAAGGACTGGGCGTGGATCCTCGGCGCGGGCGTTTTCCTTCCATTTGTCTATGTCATGGTGGTCATTTTCGCGACGCCCCTGGGTGGGCATCATTCCGGGCTGAAGGGGACGGGCCTGTTATCGCCCTTCGGGCAGTTTCTGGGATTATGGCTGCTGTGGATCACGGTTCCGGGGCGGATCGCAGCATGGAGGCTCCGGAGCTGGGCGGCGGTGCTGGGATTCCCGAAGTCCGGCTGGTTGGGATGGATGGTTGCCGGCGCTGCGGTGGTGTTTGTTCCCATGGCCGGGTATGCGGCCATCTCCCATTCGTTCCCCGGTTTCTGGAGGGATTGGCTGGCTGAACATTATCTCGAAATCGTGGAGCCGTGCGTATTTCCTGTTTCGTTCTGGATCGCGTCGGGGCTGGCGGGGGCGGTCCTGTTGGCCATCTTGGGAAGAATGTCGTTCGCGGTTTTCACCCGCCCGGACCGGATGATTCCCCGTGCGGCCGTTTCCAGGGTGCTGACTTCTGTTTTCGCGTCCGCCCTGTTGCTCACCGCCCTGGCTATTCCGGTGTTTCAAGCCTGCGGGCAATATTGGTTCGTCAGGGACACCTTGGTGAAATGTGACCCGGCGTTGCCCAGGTGGACCGGCTATGAAGCGAAAATCGCCAATCAGGCGAGAAAAGAGCTCCGGGAGGCTCTCGGGCTTTGATTTTTTTGACTCACTACCAAGTGGTTATATCCGGACTTGCGCATGGGACTCTGGCCAAAACCTGGTCTTTTCCTGCGTTTGGCCTTGCCATACCCGGTCCGGAGGCTAGTTTCGGCGTCCGTTTTTCTTTCTACTGGCAGACGGTTGGCGCCCCGGTGTCTGTCAGTTTTATCTTCCGGGGCAATCGCAGGAAGGAAACGCAACCAACAACACAACCCCAAACCAAACCAAAATTATGGCTTACGCATGTGCGGAACCCACTAACACTGAACTGAACGAACTCATCGATTCCAAGTTCCGCGAATTTCGCGAAGGATCGATCGTGAAGGGCACGATTCTCGAAATCCGCCCGCAAGTCGTCCTCGTCGACATCGGCTACAAGTCCGAAGGCGC
This sequence comes from Luteolibacter yonseiensis, assembly GCF_016595465.1. NCBI lineage: Bacteria > Pseudomonadati > Verrucomicrobiota > Verrucomicrobiia > Verrucomicrobiales > Verrucomicrobiaceae > Luteolibacter > Luteolibacter yonseiensis. The sequence goes on from NZ_JAENIK010000009.1 coordinate 61,147, forward strand.
CATCCCATCGAACGAGTTCGAGGATGAGGAAATCGAAATCGGCGACGAGATCGAAGTGCTTCTCGAAAAGCTTGAAAACGACGAAGGCATGGTCGTCCTCTCCAAGGAAAAGGCCGCCCACAAGCAAAACTGGGAAAAAATCGTCAAGGTTTTCCAAGACGGCGGTCTCGTCCGCGGCAAGGTCAAGTCGGTCGTCAAGGGCGGTCTCACCGTCAACGTCGGCGTCGAAGCCTTCCTTCCCGGCTCACAAGTGGACATCATTCCACCAAAGGATCTCAACGAATACGTCGGCAACGTCTACGAATTCAAGATCGTCAAGGTCAACGACGAGCGCAAGAACATCGTCCTTTCCCGCCGCGAGGTCATCGAGGCCGAGCGCTCCGAACTCCGCCAGACGTTCCTCCAGGGCGTCAAGATCGGCGACAAGGTCACCGGTGCGATCAAGAACATCACCGACTTCGGTGCTTTCGTCGACCTTCAAGGCATGGACGGCCTTCTCCACATCACCGACATGTCGTGGGGCCGCATCAACCATCCTTCCGAACTGCTTCACATCGGCCAGAACGTGGATGTCATCATCCTCGACGTGGACAAGGACAAGGAGCGCGTCTCCCTCGGCCTCAAGCAGATGTCCGACAATCCATGGGAAGACATCGAGCGCAAGTACCCCATCGGCCACAACGTCAAGGGCCGCGTGACCAAGCTCCTGCCATACGGCGCGTTCATCGAGATCGAGCGCGGTGTCGAAGGCCTCGTGCACGTTTCCGAGCTCAGCTGGGTCAAGCGCATCACCCGTCCTTCCGACGTCCTTGAGATCGGCCAGGAAATCTCCGCGGTCGTTCTCGGCATCAGCATCGAGGAGCAGAAGATCTCCCTCGGCGTGCGCCAGCTCGACTCGAACCCATGGGACGAGATCGAACTCCGCTACCCGGTGGGCGCCACCATCAAGGGCCCTGTCCGCAACCTCACCGCCTACGGTGCGTTCGTGGAACTGGAAGAAGGCATCGACGGCATGATCCACGTGTCCGACATGTCCTGGACCCGCAAGATCAACCACCCTTCCGAAGTTCTCAAGAAGAACGACGAAGTGGAAGCCGTGGTGCTCGCCATCGACAAGGCGAACCAGCGCGTCTCCCTCGGCATCAAGCAGACCGAAGGCGACCCATGGAGCCTCATCGACAGCCGCTTCAAGGTCGGCGACCTCGTCAAGGGCACGGTTGCGAAGATCGCATCCTTCGGCGCGTTCGTCTCGCTCGACGGTGACATCGACGGCCTCATCCACATCTCGCAGCTCAGCGAGGACCACGTGGAGAAGGTCAAGGACATCATCAAGGTCGGCGAGGAGATCGAAGCCCGCGTCATCAAGGTGGACAAGGTCGAGCGCCGCATCGGTCTCTCGATCAAGGCCGTCAACTACTCCGACGAGCAGTTGAAGAAGGAAAGCGCCAGCTTCGAGTCCCTCCGCCCATCCAGCGAGATGGTCGGCCTCGAGCAAGCGTTCAACCTCGCCGCCGCCGCCTCCGAAGACTGGAGCCCGGGTCAGGACTAATCAAAACCGCGGCGGCCTCCGGGCCGCCGCGACACCTCAAGGCCGATCCGGGAAACCGGATCGGCTTTTTTGTTTCCCGACGGGAATCCGTTTACAAATCCCGCCGATCCCTCCTAACATCGCGGCCATGAAGAAACCCGTTCTCTGCTTCTGCGCCGCTCTCGCCATTTTCGCCCCTTCATGCGCGCCAAACGCCCGTGAAACGGCGGAAGACCAGGCGAACAAGATGCGCCAGCACCGCATCGCGCCTTCCGAAGATGCCGTGGAAACCAAGCGCACGAGCGAGGGATATCCGCTGCCATCCGCGAGCGACAGCACGTGGCGGTTCTGATCCCGGTCCGATCGCGATCGGTTGACACGCGTCGCTCCTTGTCCGCCGCACGATTGGCTGGCCAAACGCTCCTTTTTGATCGATACTTGTGCGCTGTCTGAAGCGCAGGCATGGGAAATTCACCAGATCCATCGACCGACTTTATTCAAACCGGGGATGACCATCACTTCCGTCGGGAGGATCGGGTTTGCCGTTGGCAACGTATCTCAGGGCACATCGCGGAGCATCCCGAAGAACTTGCCATCGTTCTCGGCAATATCGACCGCTGGCTTGCGCTCGGCCGGGTTCACCCGGCTCCCCTGCATGAATGGCGGGAGCGCATTCACGCCGCGCGGCGTTCTCCAGACGAATTCCGTGCTTTCCTCGATTTTCTCTCGGCGCCGAATCACGACACGGAGCGGATCAAATCCTGCTCTCCATTTGTGGGGCTCACCAGCCATGCCGGTTCCATCAATAAGACGACGTGGGAATCTGAAACGGGTGCTCCTCCGTTTGTAATCCAGCCCTTCAGGGCGTCTTTCGGGCGCACGGAAGACGCCTTAAAAGGCTAAACTACGTGCGGGAAATCTCTCGTAAGCATGCGCACCGGTAATTGAGAATCACGTTATTTGCTGGAACCGGTATCCGTTCATTCCCCGGAAGATCCGAGGTCCTTCAGCCACGTTTTCGCGTCGGTGGAGTAGACCGGCATGGGGATCAGCGAGAGAGCGGTGTCGATGGCCTCCCGACGCTGAGGCCCGGGCAGGTTGCGGATCTGGCCGGCGGCGAGATCCGTGAGTTGTTCCGCTAGAGGAGAACGGTGCTGTTTCTGGCCAAACGAGGTGGGATGGGCCGCGACGAAGCATGTCCACAGCCGTGCCCTGGCTGCGGGATCGGTCTCGGACCACAGTGCCGTGATCTCCCGGGCGACGTGGTAGCGTTGGCCGACGGGACTCTTGAACCCGCCTCCGTAGTAATCGGCGCCGTCACCGTCGCGGACGCCGGGACCTTCGGAGGCGAAGGCGGCGATGTCCGGCGCGAGGCTGCGGAGATCGTAGGCGAGGGCGTAAAGAAAGAGATCATTCATCGAGCCGTTGCTTTTGGTGAAGCGCGGACGGATGAAGTCGGCGAGAAGCCGGCTGCGGTCCGTCCGGTCTTTCGCCATCCGCACGATGGCTTCGAACCCCTCGGCCAGGGCGTCGTCCACGATGCCGGGGGTGGTGGTGATGAGTTTCAAATGGCCGGCGGTTCCGCCGGCTTGGGAAAGGGCGAGGACGGCGGAGGCCCGGGTGTTGGAGCCATATTCGCCCCGCTGGGGTTGTTTGATCTCCCGTACGAGGAGCTCGGTGAAATCGTCAAGCTGGGCGGGTGTCAGTGTGAGTCCGGCCAGTTCGGACATCGCGCTGCCCCGCCGGTAGAGTTCGGCCTCCTTGTCCTTGATGAGGGAGATGAGGAGGGGGATGTCTCTGGCGATTTCGTCCGCTTCGTGCTCGCGATGATAGGAGGTGATTTCAAGGATGAGGGCCTGGCGGTCGGCAGGAGATAGGTCTGCGATGACGCGCTTGGCGAAGGTAGGGGCTCCCGAGACCAGTGTTTGGAAAATCGTATTGCGGGATTTCTTGTCCGCCTTGTTGAACTTTCCGATCATGATTGCTGCCCACGCTTCGGGATTGTTCCTGAGAACTTGGTTGAGGGCCCAGCGGGAGTCCGGACCGTCCGCCGTGGCGGCTTTCGCCAGATTGGCGGGATCCCCTGCGAGGCGAAGCTGACGGATGACGCCCGTCAGTGGCTCCCTGAGTATGGCGGCGGGAAGGAATTTGCGCTTGTCGCCGAGTTTCCAGTAGCGTTCCTGCGCTTTTTCATCCTCAGGACTCTTCCCGTCAAACGGACTGCCGGAAGGGTCGTCCTGCACACGTTTCCGCAAGGCGTTGTATTCCTTGTCCTCATCGGTGACGGCGGGAAGGGCCGCGAGCAGGGTTTCCAGTGCGGGAAGAAGATCCGTGAGGGCTTCGTAGCCGGCCGCATAGGCCAGCCTTTCCAGCGCTTGGGGCGGGATGGGTGATCGGGCGTGTTGAGCAAGGATGGCGGCAAAGGAATCCGACAGTTGCCGGCGGGCTTTGGCATCGACCCGTGGGGTGAGGCGATCCTTGGTCGAAGTGGCGAGGTTTTGGAAGCCGATGTCCGGTGCGGTTTTCCACCGGTCCCCGAGTTTCTCCGGGAGGCTTTCTCCGACCAGGAATCCGGAGAGATTGGTAAACACATTTCGTGTGTACCCTCCTCCCCAGTTCCCCGAAATGGAAGACGCCGCCCAGACGGTGCCGCTGGCTATTTCACGAGGAGGCTGATCCGAATACAGGGTGAGGGTTCCGTGCCCGTCCGCCGTGGAGCTGACGTTGCCGTAGCCATCCCTCTCGCTTTTCCGGGGTGAAAACGTGCGGATGCGATCCAGCCAGAAAATGGTGTCCGCGAGGAACCGGGCTTCCTGGCTGGTGAGCTTGATGACGCGCACATTGTGCATCGGCTGGTCCGCCCAGGGATTCCGCCCGACCGCTCCGATGGTGTTGTAGCCGAAGACGATGAGGCTGGGGTCCTCCACTCCGAAGTGCAGGGCGGTGAGGCTCGAGCTGAAACTATAACATCCGGACGACCCCCAATCATATACCAGCCATCCCGATGAGGGCGGCGCGATGCCATTGCGGTCATCCACGGCGAGCATCCATTTTTCACGGTGGGCGGGGATGCGGTTCTCCCCGGCAAGGGAGAGGGCCGCCTGTTTCGCGGGGAGATCCCAGAATTTTTCCGGCAGACGGGTGGGGAATGAATCTTCGGGATAATAGTCATCCCGTCGTTTTTTCCCTAGGAAAAACGCCGCGGTTTCCGTGGTGGGACGATCTTTGAATGAAGTGAAAGTATAAGGGAGCTGGTTTGAAACGGGAGGAGGTGTTTTTTCCGGGTCCTCGTCCGATGGCTCTTCGTTGACAGGATAGCCAAGCCCTCCTGCCTTGGCGATGGATGCGAGCGTTTCGCCCGGCTTGACGACACGGATGTGAGACCGGGCGGGGATGTCTCCCGCCGAATAACGTTTTGCCTCCGCATCCCAACGGAAGGTGAACCGGCGCTGCTCCCGTGGATCGGTGGCGCCCTCGGGTCCGAAGCCGATTTCAGCAATGCCATCCTTGTCATCGTCGAAACAGGTGAAGGCCCATTCATTCCCATCGTCGGCGGATTTCGGATGCCAGTTGAAAATGACTTCAAGCAGGGTGCGGGGCGTGGCTTCGAGGGTTCTCAGTTCGAACACCGAGACGGAATCATTCTTCGCTCCGTCGACCGAATGGCTCGAGGCATCCGCCCGGTCCAGGATGCCATCCTTGTCGAAGTCGAAATAATAGCCCTCGCTGGTGTAATCGTCTCCATCGAAGGGACGGATCTCCCCACCCTTGGAATTGAAAATCATCAGGACCGCGTCACGCACCGGATCAAGGTCAGGTGTGGTCCGGAACGGAGCGGGATTCGCGACGATGGAGAAGAGCTCTTCCGGTTTCTCCGTCTCATATTCACCATCGATGATCGACCCGACGGATGATTGATACTCCCGGGAGGCGGTGAGCACCAACAGGGGGGCGGCACCGTTTTTCTGTGGTGCGGTGAGAAGCCTTGTTTCAGTGAGAATATAAGATTCGGAGTCGGTTTTCGTCAGCCGGATGACTTCCGCCTCGCGTTTGGAAGGATCGCGCAATTTCGCCAGATCCGCGGTTTCGAGGGACTCCGCGTGGGCTGCTACGGAAGCGAGCACGAGGGCGACGAGAGGTTTCATATGAAATAAGAAAACCGCTGTGGGGATTTATGGGAAGTGAAACCTTGAAAGGCTTGGAGTCCGTGGTCGCAAGACGCGCCTTCACATTCCCATGATCATTCATCGATCGCCCGGATGCGGTCCACGTGGCGACCGCCTTCGAATCCGGTTGTTAGAAAAGTGTCCACGATGGCGAGCGCGGTGGGCAGGTCCATCATGCGTTCGCCGAGGGAGAGCACGTTCGCGTCGTTGTGGAGGCGGGTGAGTCTGGCGGATTCGATGTTCCAGCAGAGGCCGCAGCGCACGCCCTTCGTCCGGTTCGCGGTGATGGCTTCGCCATTTCCCGAGCCTCCCAGCACGATGCCGCGTTCGTACTGCCCGGCCGCCACCGCCTCGGCGACGGGCCGGATGTAGGTGACATAGGAAACGGATGCCTCGGAGTCCGTGCCGAAGTCGGTGACATCATGGCCGGTGGATTGCAGGTGCGCGATGATTTCCTGCTTGTAGCGGAACCCGGCGTGGTCGGAGCCGATTGCGATTTTCATAAGACGATTTGATAAGTTTCAATGGGTCCACCATTTCGAGAGACATTTCTCGGTCGGTTGTGGCAGGGCTTGGCCGGTGGCCGAGTAGTGGGAGGTGTCGTTGAACAACATCAGCCGCGCGCGGACAGGACCCTTGAAGTCCACGATGTTGAGAGCGGCGGGATCCTGGTCGAGATTGTCACGGTAGCGGCGCGGATCGAAGCCTAACAAGGAACTCAGCAGCAGGCGGATGGTGGCCTTGTGGGAAACCACGATCACCGAACCTCCTTCGTGGTGGCGGACGATTTCGATGAGGGCGGGCAGCGCCCGGGCCGTCACCTCCAGGCCGCTCTCGCCGCCTTCCGGCGCGAAGGTGTAGGGATCTTCCTCCCACGCGGCGGCTTCGGCCGGATACTTTTCCTCCACCTCATGGCGGGTGAGTTGTTCCCAGTGCCCGTGGGAAATCTCGCGCAGTCCGTCGCGCGGCTGGATCTCCATGTGATGGGGGGCTGCCAGGATGCGCGCCGTTTCCATCGTCCGGCCGAGGGGAGAGGCATAGACGGCGGCGATCGGGATTCCCGCCAGCCGGTCCGCCAACCGCCCCGCCTGCCGGCGTCCCTCGTCCGAGAGTCGCACGTCGGTGGCTCCTGCGAAACGATCCTCCGCCGTGAGGGTGGTCGCTCCGTGGCGGATCAGGAAAATGCGGGTCTGTGGCATCGGCATGGGATGGGGAAAGGATCGGACGGCGGAAGCTTTAACACAATCCATGCCGGACCGCAGTGTGAAATCCTCGGAAGGCTCGAATTCCCGACGGCGTTTCATCGCGAGCGGAACGGTGGCTTGCCCATGAGCGGGCGGGCCCGTTAGAATGGAACCGCCAAGCCTCACTCCTGCCGTGAAACCCTTCCTCGTCTTATGCCTGTTTCTCGCCGCATGCGCTCCCGCGCGTCTGGAACGCCTGTCCGACCGGAACAACCGTTCATCCTTTGTCAGCACGGATCTCGCCCGTGCGTTCGATGGTGCCGACGATGAAGCCGCCAGCCGCAGCCTTGGGAAATGGATCGCGCGAAACGCCCGTGGCGGCGCGGCGGATTCCGTGCCCGGCTACCATGTCACATGGCATCCCGGCGGCCCCGGCATTTTCGCGCCGGATTATTTCGACCGGATCGAACCCGCGTCGCGCTACGAGGTCAACGGGCTGAAGCACCACCGGGTCGATGGCATCGGCGTGGCGCTCGCCGGTTTCCGTGAAAACCGCGGCCGGACCGCGGTCGAGAAATGGTATCCGCCGGAAGGCATCACCCGCGCGGTCACCGCCGTGGCGATTCCCGGACCGTCGCGGAACGGCGTGCGGTCCGTGGAGATCCGCCTGATCGACCGCATGCGGACCGAGACCTTTGGGAAAAACCGCGCGACCCTCGCAACGGATTTCACCGTGCCATTCACCACGCTGCTGGAGAAAACCGGGCCGCTGCAAACCTCCGGCTTCACCTCCATGGTGCGGATGAAATCCGGCCGCGATCCCGGCTTCGCACTGATGGAACCCTATGATCCGAGCCGCACCCCGCTCATCCTCATCCACGGTCTGTTTTCCACTCCGCTCGCCTGGGCGGAACTGACGAACGAACTCTGGGCCGTGCCCGCCGTACGCAGGCGCTACCAGGTCTGGCACTACCTCTATCCGACCAATCCGCCCGCGCTTTACTCCGCCCGGGTCATGCGCGGCCAGCTCGACGAACTCCGCCATTTCCTCGATCCCGATGGCAGCGATCCCGCGATGAAGCGCAGCGTGGTCGTCAGCCACAGCATGGGGGGACTGCTCGCGAAGACGCTGGCGGTGGAGCCGAAGGACGCCTTCTGGGATGCTGTTTTCACCCGCCCCCTGTCGTCGCTGGATGTCACGCCCGCCGAGCACAAGACCTTGGAAGAAGCGTTCTACTGGAAACCGCGCGGCAATGTGGACCGCATCATCTTCTGCTCCGTGCCGTTCCGTGGCAGCAAGCTGGCCAGCTCGTGGATCGGCAAGGTGGGCGGTCGTCTTGTCGCTCCGAGTCCCAAGTTCCAGGACTTTTTCCGTCAGGTGGAGAAGAAGAACCCCGGAATGCTCCAGCCGGATTACGCATCCCTCACGAAAGGGCGGGTCAGCAGTGTCACCGCGCTCGCCCCGCACCAGCGGTCGATGGAAATCCTCGACCAGCTCCCGCTCACCCGCGGCACCTCCGCGCACATCATCACCGGCTCCATGGACTGGATCGTCCACCGCTCCAGCGCCACCGTCGCCGATGCGGAGTCGAATATCGAGGTTCCCGCCGGGCACGGATCGTTCCATCACCCGAAGGCGGTGGATGAGATCTTGAGGATTCTGGAATTGCCGGACGCGCGACCCTAGTCCCGCAGGCCGATGTAATCAAAAACGAACGCGTTGCTCAGGAATTTCCCCGCTCCCGATCCGCTGCGGTTGTCGATGACCAGGGTGTTCGTCCCCACCTTGAACGCTGATTTCGGGATGCGGTAGGTGAACACTTTTCCGTATCCGCGGTAGATCCCGAAGGTGATGCTGCGGCTGTCGTAGGACGGAGGGGCTCCGGGATCGCGGTTGCTCCATTGGTCGTTCACGCGGACCATCGGTCGCGAGCCGTATTGGGAAACGGTGATGCCGATCTCCAGATCCCGGTCCTTGATCTCCTTGTCCGCAAGCTTGAAGACGATGCGGTTGCCCGCATTCACATCGCCCCACTGCGCGGCGGGGAACTCCGTGAGATTTGAGGGGATCCGGTCGCGGATGGCGAAGGTCACCGGTCCCCATGGGGCGAGCCGCTTGTCGGAGGGATGCATGTCGGTCATCTTGTCCGCGTTGCGGAATCCCGACGGAGTGCCGTCCGGCAGCCCGAGACGCCAGAGGTAGGCGGGGAGTCCCGGATCGGCGAGTGTGGTGGCGATGGCATCCGTGCCGACGGCGATGTCGCCGTCCGCCACCGGGAGTTCCCCCCGCATCAGATAGATCCGGTAGCTTCCCGGCTTGATGGCGGTGGTGGTGAATTTCCCGTCGGGCGTGACCCGCGTCCAGTATTGGGCGGATCTGTTGGACAGATAGACGGTGTAGGGCACCCCGGGGATCCGGCCGGTGGCGGTGCCGGAGACGCGTCCGCGTTCGGAAACCCAGCCCTTGAGTCCGAGGTCCTTCATCCAGCCCATCGCCGGCATCCGGGGGGGCGGCCCTGCGGTGAAACAAAGCGCGTAGGGGCCGTGCAACTGGTTTTTCCGGAACGGCTCCATCTGCGCGTGGCCGGAGAACATGTAGAAGTAGATTTCCTCCGTATCTCCCGCGGTCTGGCTGTTGATGTCCCGGAAGAACGGCCCGCCTGACGAGCTTTCATAGGAACCGATGGCGAAATACGCGCCGATGCCGGACCCGCGCGAACCATGGATGGCGTCGTCGATGAATGGCACGCCGGAGTAATACTTCGAGGTCGTGCGGCCGTCCTTTTGAATGAAGATGTCCTTGGACTCGATGGCTTTTCCCGACGCGTCGTCGCCGGGGCGGTCGAGGTTGCCCTTGTCGAGCACGTCCGAATCCAGCCGGGCGATGAACCGCATTTCGCCGGGATGGGGGCAGTCCGCCGCCCATGTGGCCATGAAGACGTCGGGCTCGCCCTTTTTGAAGGCGTAGTAGTGGGTGACGAGCGGGCTGTCTACGGTGACGAGGATGTGGTCGTCGCCACTCTGTTTCGCGGTGACGGTGGATTTTCCAAACCCCGAGTTGATGTGCGAGCCGCGCGGGTTCGTCTGGAGCTGGGTGCCTTTGACGAGGATGGACTGGAGATTGCCGCTGGCCTTGTTGACCTGGACCACGACGGGAGGCTTGGAGTCGCAATCGATGGTGAAATATTTCCCATCGTCCTTCAGCGAGAATTCCGCGTTTGCCAGTTGGGCGAGCAAGAGCAGGGCCGGGAGTGGTTGGAAACACGTCACGTGCCGAGACTGATGGTTTCCGGGAGTGTTTCCAGATACCCGATCGGGTATGGCGGTTCGGGCGGATGGGTGGTTTCGCGGAGCGGTCGGGCTATTTTTTCTTTGCCTGCCTCCCGCGGTTTTGCCACCGTGTTGTCATGACAAGTCTTTTAAAGTCATTGAGATTGGGTTTCCTTATCCAACTGGTTGCGGCGGTTTTTCTGCTGCAGGTGGCGGGCCACGCGCAGACGGAGAAGCCTGCGGATCCGGTGGTGGGCAAATGGTATTGGATCGAGGAGCAGGTCGTGGAGTGTCTTCCGGACGGGACGTTCACCGTTTTTCCGACCCAGCGCAAAGGCAAGTGGCGCGTCGTCGAAAGCAAGAATGAGTTGCTGAAATACGAGTTCACCTGGGACGAGGGCAAGTTTGTGGATGTCCTGCTGATGTCGCGGGACAAGAAATCGCTGTCCGGAAAGAACAAGGATAAGAAAAAAATCACCGCGACCAGGGTCTGACAGGCCGGCGCGCGCCGGTAGCGGGAAATTCTTGAATTTACCGGTGCCGGGCTTGGGCTGGCGAAGGGAATGGGGGGCTTTCGTCCGGTTGCGGAGCATCCCCTGGGAGGTGGAAAACCTGCCCGCGCCCCGGTTCAGGCCTTGCCATGGTCGGAAAAACCCCTAGATTCCGCGCCGAGCAGGTTTTTCCCGAACCTCCGACACCCGCAAACCGGCCGAGCGCCTATTGATTCACCCCATGCCTTCCAGGGTCGTGAAATCGGCCTGCGGTGCGGAAAAACCGGAACCACCTGCCTCACGGGCGGCGGCGCAAAGCTGACTTGTCCCGGCACCGGTGAAGTCTCCTTCCGCAAGCTGCGGAGCTTCACCCCGGCAGCAAGAAAGCCGGTATCGCCGGGTGCATGTCGGTCAGCACGAGGTCCTTCCAGCATTGCCGGACTCCTGGGTCCGCCGCGCCGGGCCGCCTGAAACCACGACCCCACTGACAACATGTCAAACGCAACACAAGATTCCCGTAACTCGGGAGAAAGCCGTCGCCGCCGCTCACGCGGAGGTTCCAACCGCAACCGTAACAACCAAAACAGCAACGACCGCCGCAGCGGTGGTGAGCGCGAGCCGCGCGAAAACCGCAGCGGTGACAACCGCGGCCAATCCCAGCACCGCCGTCAGGAGAGCCCCCGCTCCGAAGAGTTCCGCCCCCAGGCTCCGCGCAAATACGCCCCCGCGAAACTGACACTCTGGCAGAAGATTCTCAAGGCCGTCGGCCTCTACAAGGAACCGGCGCCGCCGTCCCGCCTTGATCGGAGCGACCGCGCCGAGCGTCCGGAACGGTCGGAGCGTCCGGAACGCAAGGTGGAGTCCACGCCATTCCCGAAGAGCGGTTCCCCCAAGTCGAACACCCGCAACGCCCGCACCGGCGATGGCGAGGCACGTCCGCCTCGCGAGCCGCGCGAAGCCCGTCCACCGCGCGAGCCGCGCAAGGAAGGCGAGCCACGCCAGCCCAAGGAGCGCACGCCACGCGGCGACCGCCCTCGCGGTGGTGATCCGAGGAGCGTCGAGTCCACCCGTGTCTACGTCGGCAACCTTTCCTACGACGTCACCGAGCAGGACCTGCAGGAACTCTTCAAGGGCGTCGGCGCCGTGCGGAACGTGGAGATCGTCTACAACCGCAGCACCCACCGCTCCAAAGGCTACGGCTTCGTGGAAATGCTCCGCATGGACGAGGCGATCCGCTCCGTCGAGGTGCTTCACGACCAACATTTCATGGGTCGCAAGATGACCGTTTCCGGTGCCAAGTCAAAGGGGCAGGACGAGCGTGAGGACCAGGAGCCGCAGAACGAGCCGACCCGTGTGGTGCTCGCCTCCACCAAGCCTGCCGTCGCCCCTGTGGAAGCAGCCGCCGTAGAAGCCGCCCCAGCCTCCGAGGCTCCCGCCGCCGAGCCGGTCATCGAGACCATCGTCGAGCAGGTGGCTCCCGCAGCGGTTGAAGCCTCGCCGGTGGCCGAGGTTGCTCCCGCCGCCGAAGCCGCTCCTGCCGTGGAGTCCGCAACAGTGACGGAAGTCTCCGCCACCGACCTCGAGGCCAAGTATGGCTTCGACAAGTCCAAGGAAGAAAAAACAGGGGACGCCTGATCCGCTTTCCTGATTTTTCCGAAAATCATTCCAGCCCCCGTCCGGTCCGCCGTGACGGGGGTTTTGTTTGGGAGAAAGTGTATGACGTCGGGATACTTTTTCCGAAACCGCTCTTGTCCCCTGCCTAATCCGTGCCATACGCTCGCCCAACTTTTGCCAAGCGTGTCCTTTTCCTCCACTCCCACCTACATCCTCGGCGTGCTTCCGTCGCGCTGGGGCTCCACCCGTTTTCCGGGGAAGCCGTTGCATCTCATCGCCGGAAAGCCCCTGATCCAGCATGTCTGGGAGCGTTGTCAGAAATGTTCCAAGCTGGATGAGATCATCGTCGCCACCGACGACGAGCGCATCCGGGACGTGGTGACCGCCTTCGGCGGCAAGGTGGCGATGACCTCTCCCGACCACCCGACCGGAACCGACCGGATCGCGGAGGCGGCCCGGGCCGTGCCGCAGGCCACGCACATCGTGAACATCCAGGGTGACGAACCGCTCATCGATCCCGCGCTCATCGACGAGCTGGCCACCGCCATGGCGGAGGACGCCTCGCTGGACATGGCCACCGCGGCGAACCCGCTGGACCCGTCCGATCCCGCGGTCCAGGACCCGAATGTGGTGAAGGTCGCCCTCGCCCTGGACGGGCGCGCGTTATATTTTTCCCGCTCGGCCTTGCCATTTTTCAGAAATCCTGTCCAAGGACTGCCCGTGTTGCGACACAAGGGGATCTACGCCTATCAACGCAGCTTCCTCGAACGATTCATCACCTGGCCACCATCACCATTGGAGAGGGCCGAATCGCTCGAGCAGCTGCGTGCGCTTGAAAATGGAGCGACCATCAAGGTCCTCATCACCTCGGATACCTCCCCCGGAGTTGACACCCCTGAACAGGCGTTGGAAATCGAACGCCTTCTCGCCGCTGAAAACTGAATACTGAACACATCAACTTCACACCATGAAATACATCTTTGTCACCGGCGGCGTCGTTTCCTCACTTGGGAAGGGGCTGGCTGCGGCTTCCATCGGCACGCTGCTCGAGCACCGCGGGCTCACCACCCTGATGCAGAAATTCGACCCGTATCTGAACGTCGATCCGGGCACGATGTCGCCCTTCCAGCATGGTGAGGTCTACGTGCTCGACGACGGTGCCGAGACCGACCTCGACCTCGGCCACTACGAACGGTTCACCTCCGGCGTGCTCTCGCGGATGAACAACCTGACCTCCGGGCAGGTGTTCGACTCGGTCATCAAGAAGGAGCGCCGTGGCGAGTTTCTTGGCAAGACGGTGCAGTTCATCCCGCACGTGACGGACGAGATCAAGCTGCGCATGCACAAGGTGACGGAGGACAATCCGAACACCGACGTGCTCATCACCGAGATCGGCGGCACGGTGGGGGACATGGAGGGCCTGCTTTTCATCGAGGCGCTGCGCCAGTTCGCCCTGGAGGTCGGGAAGGAAAATGTCTGTTTCATCCACGTCACGCTGCTGCCCTACATCAAGGCGGCGGGCGAGGTGAAGACCAAGCCCACCCAGCAGTCCGTGGCGAAACTCCGCGAGCTCGGCATCCAGCCGGACATCGTCATCTGCCGGACCGAGGCGGACCTGGACGAGGACAACCGCAAGAAGATCGCGATGTTCTGCAACGTCGAGCGCAAGAACGTCGTGGCCTTCCGCGATGTCGCCCACACCATTTACGAATGCCCGCTGGACCTGCGGCGCGACAAGATCGACCGCCTCGTGGTGGACAAGCTGGGCCTCGGCCACACGCCTTCGCCCGCGCTGGAGGATTGGGAGCGCTTCGTGCAGCGCGTCATCCACCCGAAGCACAAGGTGACCATCGCCGTCGCCGGCAAATACATCGAGCTGCAGGACGCCTACAAATCCATTTACGAATCCCTCATCCACGCCGGTGCCCACCACGACACGAAGGTGCAGATCATCCGGGTCGAGGCGGAAGCCATCGAAGACCGCGGGGCGAAGGAAGTGATCGGTGACGTGGACGGCATCCTCGTCCCCGGCGGTTTCGGCGACCGTGGCATCGAGGGCAAGGTCCTCGCGGCCAAGTACGCGCGGGAAAGCAACATCCCTTACTTCGGAATCTGCCTGGGCATGCAGATCGCCACGATCGAGTTCGCACGGAACGTGTGCGGCCTCAAGGACGCGAACTCCACCGAGTTCGACAAGGCGACGAAATATCCCGTCATCTGTCTTCAGGAAGAGCAGAAGGGCATCGAGGACATGGGCGCGACCATGCGTCTCGGCTCCAGCGAATCCATCCTCTTCACCGGCACCAAGGCGGCGGATCTCTATGGCAATGTGGACCGCATCCATGAGCGCCACCGCCATCGTTATGAGTTCAACTCGGACTATCAGGACCGTCTCCAGGAGGCAGGACTGGTGATTTCCTCCGTCTCGGCGGAAGAAGGATTGGTAGAAATCGTCGAGCTGCCGGACCACCCGTTCTACGTCGGCGCACAGTTCCACCCGGAATTCCAGTCCAAGCCGAACCATCCCCACCCGTTGTTCGCGGGCTTCGTGGCCGCGGCTCTTGAGAAGTCATCGAACGCCTGAGGCTTCTTCTCGGCTTTGTGATTCGATAGTACGGGGGCTCGACGCCGGTTCTGGCCATTGGATCCACCTGACTCAGTCCTTGCGGATCTCCAAGCGGTGCCCGCCTTTCGGGATCATCACAGTTTTGCAATCTGCCAGGGCGGTGTCGATTGATGCTGCGGGCTTTCCATCCAAGTAGATTTGTGACCCGGCCGGGATGCCGCTGACGATGGCTTTTCCGGCCCGGTGGGCGAGTAGCGAGGCCGGCAGCGAGCGATTTCCCACCGGCCCTGATTTTTCGCAATTCGTGAACAGCAATTGCGGTTGGTCGATCTGGCGGGTGACGTGCAGCAGCTTCAGCGAACGCCCTGAAAGGAAAAGCTCCAGCCCACCTCCGGCGTTAGTCTTCCGGCTGGCCACGGTTTCGGCCAGTTGATCGTGGATCAGGTATCGGGTGTCTGGCTCAAGTTCGAGTGACAATTTTGATGCAGGGTCCATGGAAGAGGTTTCTTCCGTGAAGCGCTCCACCTCCACCCGTCTCCGGTCGAGGAGGAAATAGGTATGACCACCGGCGACGTCGTAGCGGGCGCAGGCCCAGTCTGCGGATCCTTTCGCTTGGGCCTTGATCCCGTTTTTTCCCGCGATCATTTCCATAACCGCGAGATAGAGCCGGCTGGTGTCAGTGTCCGCACCAGCATGACGTTCCGGCGGGGTGAAATTCAGATAGATTACGGAGCCTCCTCCTTGGGATTCGATGAGTGAAACCAAGGGGTGTTCATCCAGTTTTAACAAGACTGTGCCGGGAGAGGAGGTCAACGGTCGATCCAGTTTCAAATGGGTGCCTGCGGGGATCGCGAACCTTGCAGTCCATCCGGGATCGATCAAATCGATTTTCCCCTCCGAAACAGAAGTCGTGCCGATCCCCTGAAGTCCCAGTTCCTTTGCGGCATCCGGTTCATCCACGGTGGGGTTCGGTTTGCCGTCCAAGCCTTTGCATGGTCTTGTCGGGACAAAACTGTGGGTGACCAAAATGCGTGCCGGATCTTCCAGCAGCCATCTGCGAAGGCTTGGCAAAACGTCGCGAGGATAATCCCAAGGGGCGAAAAGAAGGATCTTGCGCCCTGCCAACATGTTATCGCCAAGTGGAAAGCAAGCCTGCTCGAAGTCGATGTGCAGATCCACCAATGCCGGAGCCAGGCTGAACTTCTGCCGCACGGATTGTTCCGAATTGTCAGTCTCGTGGAGGATCGACCGGTTCACGATCGAGAGGATGGGAGCGACTGGGCGGGATGGTGAGTCCAACGCGTATTGCCAGAAGCCATCCATCGCCCTTACCTCGCCTCTCCAGCAATCGGCGTGAGGGCCGGCGGGATCGAAGGTTTCCTCCGGAGAGGCCCATATGTAGTCTTCTTCTCTATCATCAAACTGTCCGGCGGCGCTGATCGCCCATGTGATGGCGTGGTTGCTATTGGGGTCCCAATAGTGGGGACGCGCCGGTCCGAATCCCGAGTCCGGGTGTCCGCCTGCGGCTGCGGTTTCGCCGATGAGACCGAGCCTCTTGTTTCCACGGTAAGGTTCGGAGAAATAGCGATAGGTGTGGTAGCCGGTGATTGCGTTCATCGGACTGCCCCATTGTTCCCACCATGCCGCGCCGGTGTCTCGCAGCCGTCCCCATGTGAGGAGGTCGGTACCATTCGCCATGTTCTCCGGATTGAGCGATGCTTGGAGTTCTCCTCCCAACGATTTGGCATGGGCGCCGGCTTCTTGAGCATACTTCAACCAGCACCAGTGGATCAATCCGCGGTAGACGAACTGGTTCCTCTTTTGGGAATCGGTCGGTCGGTCACCTACCAAATTTGGACGGACAGGCTCGTATTCCTTCCATGTTTTCATGCCGAGATCAGCCGGTGTGAAACGCAGACCGGAAAGTTCGGCGAAGTAATCCCAGAAGGAAATCGTGCGGTTGCTCCCGGACTCCTTGATCCGGAGGCCGCCATCGGTTCCATCCAACGCCGCGCGATAAGCTTTGAAGCATGATTCGGAATATCCCCATTGGCCACCGACCCAGGGCCATACGAAATCGACCATGGTGAAGGATTTCGCACCGACTTTGGTGATGGCGGTGTCGATGTTCTCCTTGATCGCCGCGATGGTCGCCGGATGGCAATAATCTGCAGCTGGATGTCCGAATCCGAGTTCCGGAGGCTTCCGGTTCAGAAAATCCAGAGCCCACGCACCCTGGCGATCCAGGTAACCTTCAGCCACCACCGGTCCGGCGGCTTGCAGCGAGAATTGCATCGACCGTTCCCGGGTTTCCGAAGAGAGGGCGGCCATATCAGGAACCTTATCCCGGTCGTAAGCCCTGCAGTAGTCCAGGTTCGGCCACATGGCCGACAACGCATCCAGAAGTTCTCCATTCCCGCCGAAACCACAGAAACGCATCCGATGTTGCCGGGGATCGTCTCCCGCGGGGGCGTACTGTGCTCCTATCTCCAAAGGAATGAATGAAAGCAGCAGGGTGGGGAGAATGATTGGAAGGCAACGCATGAGCCCAAGGAACGGCACGGAAAAACGAATCTTTCTTCCTCACGAAAAAAGGCACAGGAATGGAACTCCAGTGCCTTCTGAGGGTCCGGACAACTTGCCGGGCGTGCCGCGTGCCGACTAAACCTTCATCAGATCGGCTTCCTTCGCCACGGCGTGGTCGTCGATCTTCTTGGTGTATTTGTTCGTCAGCTCCTGGACTTCCTTTTCGAAGGTCTTCTGGGTGTCCTCGGTGAGGAAATTGTCCGCCTTCATCTTCTTCGCGGTGTCCATGCCGTCCTTGCGGGCGGCGCGGAGGCGGACCTTGGCTTCCTCGGCGAGCTGCTTGATCATCTTCACCATGTCGCGGCGGCGTTCCTCGGAGAGTTCCGGGATCGGCACGCGGATCGAGCGGTCCGCCGCGGCGGGGTTCAGGCCCAGCTTGCACTCGCGGATGGCGCGCTCGATGTCACGGGTGGTGACGGGATCGAAGGGCTGCACCATGAGCATGCGGGGCTCGGGAGAGTTGATGATGGCGAGGCTCTTGAGCTTGGAGACGGCACCGTAGGCATGCACGTGCACGTCGAGGTTCTCGATCAGCGCCGGGCTGGCCTTGCCGGTCCGGACGCCGGCGAACTCGTGGATGAGGTAATCCACGCACTTGTTCATCGCGTCTTCGACTTCGAAAATTGCTTCTTCTGGATCCATGATGGCGGTGGTTGAAAATTACTCGCCGTGAACGAGCGTGCCGATGGGCTGGCCGCGCAGGGCGTGGGAAAGGTTTCCATGTGGCGCGAGATCGAAGACCACGATGGGCACGTCATTGTCCATGCACAGGCTGAAGGCGGTGGCGTCCATCACGTTCAGACGTTGGGAAAGGCACTGTTGGAAGGTGACTGTGTCGTAGCGCTTGGCGTCCGGGTTTTTCCGCGGGTCGCTGTCGTAGACGCCGTCCACCTGGGTGGCCTTGAGGATGACATCCGCACCCATCTCGCTGGCGCGGAGGGCGGCGGTGGTGTCGGTGGAGAAGAACGGATTGCCGGTGCCGGCTCCGAAGATGACGACCTTGCCCTCGTCGAGCTGCTTCTCGGCCTTGCGGCGGATGAAGGTCTCGGCCACGTTTTTCATCTCGATGGCGGACTGCACCACGCAGGAAACGCCGTGGTGTTCCAGCGCGCCTTCGAGCGCGAGGGCGTTCATGACGGTGGCGAGCATGCCGACGTAGTCCGCGGTCGCACGGTCCATCCCGCGGGCCGAGGCGCTCGCACCGCGCCAGAAATTCCCACCACCCACGACGATGCCGAGCTGGAGCCCGCCTTGGACCGCCTCGCGGATTTCCAGGGCGATGCGATCGACGATTTCAGGCGCGATATTGTCCCGCGAACCCGGCCCGCGCAGGGCCTCACCGCTGAGTTTGAGAATGGCGCGTTTGAAAGGACGTGGATCTTTAGGAGGGGTGCTCATGCGTGGTTGGTGCTGACGGATGAAAGCGGAATCCCCCCCGGCTTGAAAAGGGAAAACACGGAATCAATTTGTCCCCGCCTCTTCGGTGATGACAAATTTCGTCCCGAGATCGCGCAGGCTGGCCTTCGCCTCGTCCGCACCGTCGATGCCGATCTCCACATCGAGCGGCTGCGTCTGGCCCCGGTGGTACTCGTCGAGCGTCTTCCGCAGCGCGAGGATGGCGAGCTTCAGGATCTGCCGGGAGGTGAGGTCCACATCCTGGGGAATGGCGAGATCCGCCACGTTCAGCTTCACCTGCAGGACATTGTCCTGGATTTCCCCGCTGATTCCGATGTTGCAGAGCACCAGAAGATTGGTTTCCTGGACCTTGTAGTTCGGGTTGTTGGTTGGAACCAGGTGGGGGGTGCGGATGGCGTCCACCAATACTTCGGGAAAAGCGCCCGTCAGCGCCATCGGCCGCGACATGACGGACGCCTGGAGAGTCTCGCCGATGTCGCTGATGGCGTCGTCCACATCGGTGCCATGGAGGCTGAGGGGTTCGAAAATGGGTACCATCGAGATCGTGGAGGCCATGCCGAGGCAGCCGAGAAATCCGCTGAGAATAACCGAAGTGATCGCAGTTTTCATATCGGGATACTGGGAGGGGATTCCCTCACTTGCGAGAGCAAAGCTCGCGGGACTTGCAAAGCGTCCGGTTCCGGGTTTGTCATGGGCCATGGATTATCTGGCCCGGGCCCGTTCTGTGATAGAGATTGAAATCGATGGCCTCAGCCGCGTGGCCGGACGTTTGGACAATTCTTTCGTCGTGGCGGTGAAAATGCTCCAATCCACCCTCGACCAGCGGGGGAAAATCGTCGTCATCGGCGTCGGCAAATCGGGGAACGTCGGCCTGAAGATCGCCGCCACCCTGAATTCCACGGGTGCCACCGCGGTGGTGCTGGACTCCCAGAACGCGCTGCATGGCGATCTCGGGCTGGTCTCGGACGGGGATGTCATCATCGCGCTTTCCTACTCGGGCGAGACCCGCGAGCTCCTGGACCTGCTGCCGTTCATCAAGCGTTTCGACGTGAAGATCATCTCGCTGACCGGCAAATTGAATTCCACGCTGGCCCGTCTCAGCGAGGTGACGCTGGACACCTCCGTCGAGCGAGAAGCCTGCCCGCTCAATCTCGCGCCCACCTCCTCATCCACCGCCATGCTCGTGATGGGGGACGCTCTTGCGATGGTCCTGCTGGAGTCGCGCGGTTTCACTGAAACGGACTTCGCCCGTTTCCACCCCGGCGGATCGCTCGGCCGCGCGCTGCTCACCCGGGTGTCCGACATCATGCGGGCGGATGCGGAGGTGCCGACCGTGGCGGAGGATGCGGATGTTTTCGCCACGCTGGACGTGATGAACCGCGCGCGCGCCGGTGCCTGCCTGATCTTGAAATCCGACGGAGACCTCGCCGGCATCTTCACCCACGGCGACTTCGCCCGCAGTTTCCGGAATGACCCGCTGCTCGGGGAAAAGCCCGTGGCCTCCCTCATGACGCGCCAGCCCATCACCGTGCAGGCGGACGCCCTCGCGGTGGAGGTGCTCAGGACCATCGGGGAGAACCGCATCGACGACATCGTCGTGCTGGATGAAAACGGCAAGCCGGTGGGGCTGATCGACACCCAGGACTTCGCGAGGCTCAAGATCGTCTAGGGCAAAGGGCCCGGGTTTTGATTCGAAAAAGAGGAAGAGCCGTGTGGCTTCCTCTTTTTTTGTGCCGCCCCGGCGGAGCGGATGTCCGCAAAACAAAAAACCGCACCCCGTGAGGAGTGCGGTTTCTTGAAAAGCTGAAGATCAACGCTTGGAGAACTGGAAGCGTGCGCGTGCGCCCGGCTGACCTGGCTTCTTACGCTCCTTCATGCGAGGGTCGCGGGTCAGGAAGCCGAGAGGCTTGATCGTCTTGCGGTGTTCCGCGTCCACCAGGGTGAGGGAGCGGGAAACCGCATGGCGGATCGCGATGGCCTGGGCTTGCTTGCCGCCGCCCTTGACGACGACGTTCAGGTCGAACTTGTTCGAGAGCGAGACAGCGAGGAACGGTGCGAGCACGGCGTTCTGAAGCTCGATGGTGGGAAGGTATTCCTCGAACGAGCGGGAGTTGATCGTGATCTGGCCGGATCCTTCGGTCATCCAGACGCGGGCGACTGCGGTTTTGCGGCGGCCGGTGGCGCTTTGAGTGGTGGTGGCGGACATTTTGGGAAATGGATGGGATTATTTGACGACGTACTCGGCTGGTGCTTGTGCTTCGTGCGGGTGTGACTCACCGGCATACACCTTGAGCTTGCCGAACTGCGTGCGACCAAGGCGGGTCTTTGGCAGCATGCCCCAGACAGCGCGCTCGACGAGGAGGATCGGACGGCGCTCGCGGACGATGCGGGGAGTCTCGACCTTCTGACCGCCGACATAACCCGAGAAACGGGTGTAGATCTTGGACGTTTCCTTGGTGCCGGTGAGGACAACCTGATCGGCATTGATGACCACGACGAAATCGCCGGTATCAACGTGGCTGGTGAAAATAGGCTTGTGCTTGCCGCGGAGGAGGCGTGCTGCCTCTACAGCGACTTGGCCGAGGACCTTGCCCTTGGCGTCGATCACATACCACTTGCGCTCGACTTCGTGCGGCTTGGCGGAAAACGTCTTCATGTGCTTGTAATAAAAAATGACTTCGGACACACGCAATGTGCGAAGGGGTGGGGAAACTAGGGAGCCGGTTTCCGGGTGTCAACCGGGAAATCTGGAGAAATTTCACGCCTCATAAAGTTCGACCGGCAGGCCGTCCGGGTCCGCGAAAAAGGTGAACCGCTTCCCTGTCAGCTCGTCCACGCGGATTTCCTCCACGGCGACGCCCTGCCGCACGAGCGAGGCGACCTCGCCGTCCAGATCCTCCACCGAGAAGGCGATGTGGCGCAGCCCCTGCGCTTCCGGATAGGAGGGGCGGGGTGGCGCGCCGGGGAATGAGAACAGCTCGACCTGCGTCCCACCCGGGATTTCGAGGTCCAGTTTCCACGAATCCCGTGCGGCCCGGTAGACCTCCGAAATGACGCGGAGTCCGAGGATTTCGGTGTAGAATCGCTTGGATGCGGAATAGTCCGAGCAGATCACGGCCACATGGTGGAGTCCGGAAATTTTCATGACACCAAACTGCGGACCCGCCCGGGACGCGTCAAGGCTGCGGAGCCCGGAGGCCGCGTTTGTCTTCTTTTCGTCCGCCGGAGCTTGTGTTAGGAGATCCGCATGAGCACCTTCGCCATCCGTCCCTACCGCCTGGAAGATATTGACGAGGTTTACGCGGCTTCGGTCGAGTCGCGGGCGGAGATCGCTCCATGGATGGGGTGGATGACTCCGGAATATTCACGGGAGGACACCGCGAAGTGGGTGGCGCAGGCGATCGCGACCCGTGAAAACGGGGAGGCCTACGAATATCTCATCGTCGACAGCGCGGACGGCGCCATGGTCGGGTCATGCGGGCTGAACCATCTGAACCTCGTCAATGGAACGTGCAATCTCGGCTATTGGGTGCGGACCTCCCGCCACGGCGAGGGGGCGGCGTGCCAGGCGGCGTTGCTTTTGCGGGATTTCGGATTCGGGACGCTGGGCCTGAACCGTTTGGAAATCGTCGCCGCCGTCGGCAATGAATTCAGCCGGAAAGTGGCGGAAAACACCGGAGCCGTCTACGAGGGAGTCAACCGGTTGCGGTTGAAAGTCGGGGAGATTTCCCACGACGCCCACATGTTCGCGCTGCTGAACCCGACTGCCAGACGTCCGGAATCCGCCGCCGACGCTGCCACCACCGCAACGGTCAACTGGCTGGACATGATCGTGGGGAATCCTGATCGCGTCTCACGATTCTACACCGAGGTCGCCGGACTGTCCCGCGTGGCGGTGCCGGAGGATGAGAGCCACACCTCGTATTCGCTGAAAAATGCAAACGGCCGGGAGGTGCTGGGGATCTGCGATGAGGCGATGTTCCCGGACTGGCCGCACGGCTGGCTTCCCTACATCGATATTCCGGACTTCGAAGCACGCGTGGCCAAGGTGGAGGAAACAGGTGGCGAAATCCTTCGGCAGATGAAGATGGACTATCATTGGAAAGGCCAGCGCTTCTGCCTGGTCCGGGATCCATCCGGTGCGCCGTTCATGCTGTGCGAGGAGAAAGGGGAGTGAACGCCTTTATTCTGAGGAAGGGCAGGACGGTAGGGATTCACGACTCTCATTGACATGGGAGCTGTATAAAACCACTTTTTGAGGCATCAGTATGAGATCCTCGAATTCCGTGGAAGTTCTCAGGTGGAGGGAGATACCGGTGTGGCTTCGCGTGATCGTTATCGTCGGAATCGCTAATTTTGCCACATTTTGCGGTACGGACATCTATTTCGGAGGGAGTGCTTTGAATGGATACCACAGAGACAATCAGTTCTATATCGCCAGTCATGGCCGCCACACCCAAGTGACGGAGCGATTCTGGACCTTCAATTATGTTCATGGAATTTCGACGTATGTGACCCATTTTTCCATGTTCGTCGGATTGGCGGTATTCCTGAACACAGGCAGATCAAAAATCAGAGAAGGCCGACCTTCGATCACCGGTTAAATCACTTGAGCATTTCGGCCGCATGACTGGGATACTGATCCGAAACCCCTCCGATTAAACGCGCGACCGAAAGATTCACTGGCATCGTCACGGGCTTCGTGCTGTTTTTCCG
Organism: Luteolibacter yonseiensis; assembly: GCF_016595465.1. Classification (NCBI taxonomy): domain Bacteria; kingdom Pseudomonadati; phylum Verrucomicrobiota; class Verrucomicrobiia; order Verrucomicrobiales; family Verrucomicrobiaceae; genus Luteolibacter; species Luteolibacter yonseiensis. The sequence goes on from NZ_JAENIK010000009.1 coordinate 84,684, forward strand.
CCGTGTCCGCCGTCACGAACATTTCCACCTACCGCTTCGCCGAACTTTCCGGTCTCAAGGATCTGCGCGAGGAGCTGATCGCCGATTGCAAGTCCTGGGAACTCAAGGGGACCATCCTGCTGAGCATCGAGGGTATCAACATGTTCGTCGCGGGCGATGCGGCGTCGATCGACAGGCTGCTGGAAAAGCTCCGGAGGATTCCCGGCCTCGAAGGGTTGGAGCCGAAGGTGAGCATCAGCGACAAGCAGCCGTTCAACCGGATGCTGGTGCGCATCAAGCGCGAGATCATTTCCTTCGGCATGGAAGGCATCCGCCCGGCGAACTACACCTCTCCGAAGCTCCCTGCGGCGGAGCTGAAGCGGTGGCTGGACGAGGGGCGTCCGGTGACGCTGCTCGACACGCGCAACGACTACGAGGTGAAGCTCGGCACCTTCAAGGGGGCGCTCATCCCGAACATCAACACCTTCCGTGAGTTTCCCGATGCGGTCCGGAAGCTGCCGGAAGAGCTCAAGGACCAGCCGGTGGTCATGTTCTGCACCGGCGGCATCCGCTGTGAGAAGGCCGGGCCCTTCATGGAGCGGGAGGGATACAGGAACATCTACCAACTGGACGGCGGCATCCTGAAATATTTTGAAGAAGTCGGAGGAGATCACTACGACGGCGAGTGCTTCGTCTTCGACCAGCGCGTCGGAGTCGATCCCGCCCTGCGCGAGACGGATCACGCCATCTGCTACGCCTGCCAGGCACCGCTCGACGCCGCGGACCAGGAAGATCCGCGCCACGTGGAGGGGGTGAGCTGCCCGCATTGTTTCAAGAGCGCGCCCGAGCGCATGGCGGAGCGGATTTCCTTCCTGCACGAGGCCATCGCGAAGGTGGCGGATCCGCTGCCCGGCTCGATCCCGCAGGAAAACCGCCGTCCGGTGAACATCCCCGCCGCCCAGGACCGCAAGACGCTGTTGGAAGCGCTGGTGGAGATTTTCCCACAGATTTCCGCAGGGGAATGGGAGGCGCGCTGCGATGCCGGCCGCTTCGTCAATTACGGCGGCACCGTGCGCGGCAAGGACCACGTCGTCCGTGCGGGCGAGCGCGTGGTGCAGATTTTTCCGGCGGACACCGAGCCGCCGGTGTCGGCGGACATCCGGGTGGTTTACGAGGATGAGGCCATCGTCGTGGTGCGCAAGCCCGCGCCGCTGCCGATGCATGCCAGCGGCCGGTTCCACCGGAACACGCTGCAGCACATCCTGAACGAGGTCTATGCGCCGAAGTATCCGCGTCCGGTGCACCGGCTGGACTCGAACACCACGGGGCTGGTCGTCTTCGCCCGCACCCGGAACTTCTGCCGGGTGCTGCAGCGGCAGTTCCTGGACGGTCTGGTGGACAAGCGGTATCTGGTCACGACGCAGGGGTTGCCGGAGCACGACTCGTTTTTCTCCGAAGCCCCCATTTCCGCGGAACCGGACGTGATGGGTACCCGCGTGATCGATGAAACCGACGGCCTGCCCTCGCGCACCGACTTCCAGGTGCTGGAGCGTCGCGCCGACGGGACCGCGCTGCTGGAGGCGAAACTCGGCACCGGCAGGACGAACCAGATCCGCGTGCACCTTTGGCAACTGGGCCTGCCTGTCGCGGGCGATCCGGCCTATCTGCCCGGTCATCAGACGGGCGACACGCAGACGCTCGATCCGGCGGCGGCACCGCTCCAGCTTCATGCATGGAAACTTTCCTTCCGCCACCCGGCGAGCGGGGAAATGATGACCTTTGAGACGGAGCGGCCGGACTGGGCGTGATACCCATCTCCGCCCGGGCGGCGGGATCTGCGTGCGGCATGAGGTCCTGCCGGAGCTGGCGGAGCCGCTTGGCAGCGGCGGCATCTCAGCACCACGGGTGAGGAATGGGGCAGCCTATGGAAACGCCACGGTCTTATACATACACCATTTCGGGCACCGGCGCATCGATTGACGACAGGCACCAAGCGCATCGATTGACGGCCATGCGTCTTCTCCAGCACCAAAGGTGCGGAATGGGAGAGCCCGGGGTGAGCGAAGCGGAACCCCGGGGCATGGACCGCCCCATTTCCCAAGTCCTGAAAGGACGAAATCAAGGGTGCTGCTGCGCGCCATGGATGCCGTCCTTTCAGGACTCCATATGCTTTGTGGTTCACTCCCAGGGCGTTGCCCTGGGCTCTCCCATTTCGCACCCTTGGTGCTGAAGATGACACCTTTGGTGCTGGAGATGACACCCTTGGTGTTGGAGATGACACCTTTGGTGGTGAAGATGACACCGCGCAGGACCGTCGTATGAGACGCCGACTTGGGATGGAGGAAACGATGCCACCAGGCGATGCCATCTGGCACCACCGCGTTTCCAAAAACAAAGGCTTCCGGAATGGAAGCCTTTGTCGGTTTTGGGAATTCGAGCCGCTTGCCGTCTCAGGGCGCGGCGGACATCGCTTCGGCCTTGGCTTCGGTGGCGAGCACCGAATCCCGGATGTTTCCACCCTTCCGGTTGCTCCACCACAGGGCGACGGGGGAGGCGATGAAGATGGAGGAGAAGGTGCCGACGACGATACCGATGAAGATGATGACACCGAAGTCACGCAGCGAGGAACCGCCGAGGACGCCGAGGATGAGCACGCTGATAAGTGTCGCCGAGGAGGTCAGCAAGGTCCGTGAGAGCGTGGCGTTCACCGCCTCGTTCATGATCTTCTCTTCCGAATCGTTGCGGATCAGCAGCATTTCACGGACCCGGTCGAAGACGACGATGGTGTCGCTGATCGAATAACCGGCGATGGTCAGCACCGCGCCGACGTGGATCAGCGAGAGCTCCCCGCCCATGAGGACGACGAAGCCGACGCAGATGATGATGTCGTGGAAAATCGCGACGAATCCACCGAGCGCGAAGGAGAACTCGAAGCGCATCGTCATGTAGATCATGATCCCGATGAGGCCGAGGATGATGGCGATGATGGAGTCCCTCATGACGGAGCCGCCGATGAGCGCGGAGACCTCCGTCTGGCTGGCGTCGATCTTGTAGTCCTGCGAGTCCGCCTTTTTCTCGGCGAGCGTGGGGATGGACTCACGCAGTTTCGCGATGATGGCGGGGGCGTCCTTGGTCGCGCAGCGCACGGTCATCAGGGTGCCGGAGGTCGGGTTGTATTCCTGCTGCGGGTAGGCTTCCTTGGAAAGGGTCATTCCCTCCACGGACTTCTTCACGTCGTCCAGCACGACCTTGTTGTCCTTGCCGAGCTGGAAGGTGATCATGGTGCCGCCGGTGAAGTCGATGCCGAAGGCCTTCTCTCCGCGGAAGGCGAAGGCCGCGACGGAGATGAGGAGGGTGACGACGGCGAAGGTGATGGCCGCCCGGCGCTTGCCCATGAAGTCGAAATTGCGGGACTTGATGAGGTTGAGGAAGGTGAGCTTCTTCAGGATGCCGAGGTCCACACCCCAGCGGAAGATCACGCGGGTGACGAGGATGGCGGAGAACAGCGAGGCGGTGACACCGATGAGCAGGGTGACCGCGAAGCCCTTCACCGCGCTGCCGCCGAAGTAGAAGAGGATGCCGGCGGTGAGGATGGACGTCACGTGGGAGTCGAAAATCGCGGAGAACGCGCGGTCGTAGGATGCCTCGATGGCGTTCTTGAGGGTCTTGCCGTGGGCGATTTCCTCACGCAGGCGCTCGTAGATCAGCACGTTCGCGTCCACCGCCATGCCGATGGTGAGGATCATCCCCGCGATGCCGGGAAGCGTGAAGGTGAAGCTGAACATCGCCATGATGCCGAAGAGCATGATGGTGTTCACGATGAGGCCGATGATGGCGATGAAGCCGGACATGCGGTAGTAAGCGAGGACGAAAAGGAAGGTCATCAGCAGCGAGAGCACGCCGGCGTAGAGACCCTGCTTGACGACGGCCGAGCCGAGGGTGGGGGAGATGTTGCGCATCTCGTCGATCGTCAGCGCGTTTTCCAGCGGGTTCATCAGCGAGTTCGCGAGCTTCTGGGGTTCGCCGGGATCACGCAGGCCGGTGATCTCGAACTGCTTGCCGAGGGGGACCTGGTTCACGACCGGCGCGCTGAGCACGGTGCCGTCGAGCACGATGGCGATGCGATCCACCTTTTCGTGCATGTGCTCGGTGAGGGCGATCATCTTGTCCGTGCCCGCGTTGTTCAGGGAGATGCTCACGGCGGCGGAGTCCATCTGGGAAGGGTGCGCCATGGCGATGTCCTTGCCTCCGAGGGCGGGACGGCGGTTGAGAAGGATGTAGGAGGTGATTTCCGTGCCGTCCTCGGTCTTGTGGACCATGGGGAATGCCTGATAGCCGGGAACGATTTCCAGTTTTTCATGCACGCGCTGGGCGAGCGACTTGCGCTCCGGCGCGGGGCCGGGCTCGTCGGTGCGGGGGCTCACCTCGCGCAGTTCGAGCTTGGCGACCTTCGCGAGCTCCTTGCGGATGCCTTCCGATTCGCTCGGCTCGACGCCGGGCATCTGCAGGATGATGCCGTTGGTTCCCTGGCGGGCGATGAGCGGCTCCTTGTTGCCAAGCCCGTTCAGGCGTTTTTCGATGACCTCGATGGCTTTTTCAACCTGCTCGTTGGTGATCGGCATCTCCTCGCCGTCCGAGCCGATCTTCGGCTGGATGTGGAGGGTGAACGACGAGCCCCCGATGATGTCGATGCCGCCCTTGAGCCGCTCCTTCGGCGGTATCACCGCGGCGATGCAGAGGGCGCAGACACCGATGAGCAGGACGGTGCCGATGTTCCGCCTCCGGTTCTCGATTTCTGTGGCGAAATACCAGAAAAACAGGATCAGCAAGGTAAGTCCCGCGAGGAACAGGGTCAATGCGTCATTGTAGAAGGCGTAGGCGGCGAGCATGGTGTGAAACTACGGGTTTGGCTCCAGGACGGGGAGGAAAAATGGAGAATGGTTATTTCGCGGAGTCCTTCTTGTGGACGATGGTGATGGCGGCCTTGTCGAACTCGAGCATGGTGCCCTCCGCGACCTTCACGATCACGGTGTGCTCCTTCACGTTGTGGACGATGCCGTGGATGCCGGCGGAGGTGACCACCCTGTCGCCCTGGACGAGAGCGGCGACGCGTTCGGCCTGCTCCTTGCGCTGTTTCTGCTGCGGACGGATGAGCAGGAAATAAAACACGACCACCATGACGACCATCATCACCATGGGATTGCCCAGGATGCTTTGCGGGCCTGTCGGGGCGGCGGCTTGCGCGACGAGATTGGTGGCGAAAAATGCGAGAATCGGTGTCATGGGGTGTCTGTTCGGGTGTAGCGCCTGATGAAGGAGTCCTTGTAGGCGGGGAAGTTCCCCGCGGCGATGGCTTCCCTCGCCCCGGCGACGAGGGACAGGTAGAAATGCAGATTGTGGAAGGAAAGCAACCGCAAACCGAGGATTTCCCCCGCCCGGAAAAGGTGGCGGAGGTAGGCGCGTGAGAATCCGGCCACGTGGGGATGGGCGCTTTCGCACAAGGGGCGGGGGTCTTTCGCGTGGATCAGGTTCTTGATGTTGATCGGTCCGTCCAGCGTCATGGCCATGCCGTGGCGGGCGATCCGGGTGGGCATGACGCAGTCGAACATGTCCACGCCGCGGGAAATCATCTCCAGGATCTGCGGGGGAGTGCCGAGTCCCATCGCGTAGCGGGGCTTGTCATGCGGCAGGAACGGCACCGCGTTTTCGATGGCGCGGAACATCTCATGCTCCGGTTCGCCCACGGAAACCCCGCCGATGGCGTATCCGTCGAATCCCAGTTCCACCAGCTCCCGCGCGGACTGTTCGCGCAGGTCCGCGTAGATGGAGCCCTGCACGATTCCGAAGTGCTGTTGCCGGCCCTCGCCGGAGCGGGGCTCGTTTTCCGTCACCCAGTCCTTGCAGCGTTTCGCCCAGCGGGTCGTCAGCGCGAGGGATTTCGCCGCGTAGGCCTCGTCGCAGGGGTAAGGCGGGCATTCGTCGAAAAGCATCGCGATGTCCGAGCCGAGGGCCCCCTGGATTTCCATGCTGAGCTCGGGGGTGAGCAGCATTTTCGAGCCGTCGAGGTGGTTTTGGAAGCGCACGCCTTCCTCGGTGATCTTGCGGAGCTTGGCCAGCGACCAGACCTGGAAGCCGCCGGAATCCGTCAGCATCGGCTTCCGCCAGGTGCTGAATCCATGGAGTCCGCCCAGTTCGCGGATCAGTTCATGGCCTGGCCGCAGCCACAGGTGATACGTGTTTCCCAGAATGATTTGTGATCCGAGCTGCTCCAGTTCGGCGGGGTGGAGCGTTTTCACCGTCCCCTGGGTGCCGACGGGCATGAAGATCGGCGTTTCCACGGTGCCGTGGGGCAGAACCAGCCTGCCACGGCGGGCGGAGGTCGTCGGATCGGTGGCAAGAATGGAAAAGGACACGGGAAGAGCGGCGGGGAATAGGCTAAATGTCCGCCCCGGCCAAGCGCAATCGAAAGCGGTGCCGGGGATGGCCGGGGGATCAGCGGGCGGCCCCGATTTTTTTCAGATCGAATACGTGAACCGACCGGTTGAAGGAGCCGGCGATGATTGGTGCCTCATCCGGGGAGGGATTCAAGGTGGTCGCATTCCATCCCGGCGGCAGGTCGGAATTCAGGAAATACCGTGTGAAATCCGTCGAAAAATCGTGATTTTCCCGAAACCTTTCGGGTTTTGTGGCGTTGATGTTGCAAATACCGACATTTTTTATCGCGGGCTGGGATTTTTTTCCGAATAAATTCCGCAGGTCCTCTTCTCAATGTCGGGAATTGCCCAAAGAATCGAAATCCAACCAACCACACAAATATGAAACTGCTCCTCACCGCGCTCTGCGCGTCATTCATGGTCGTCCCAGCCTTCGCCTCCGAGTGCGAGAAGGGCAAGTGCGACAAGGAAAAGAAAGAAGAAGGCACCGTGCTCCTCGCCGGTGACTGCGACAAGTGCAAGAAAGGCGAAGAGAAGAAGGAAGAAGGCGCCCTCGCCCTCGCCGGTGATTGCGACAAGTGCAAAAAGGGCGAAGAGAAGAAGGAAGAAGGCGCTCTCGCCCTCGCCGGTGATTGCGACAAGTGCAAGAAGGGCGAAGAGAAGAAAGAAGAAGGCGCCCTCGCCCTTGCCGGTGACTGCGAAAAAGGCAAGTGCGACAAGGACAAGAAGGAAGAAGGCACCCTCGCCCTCGCCGGTGACTGCGAAAAAGGCAAGTGCGACAAGGACAAGAAAGAAGAAGGCACCCTCGCTCTCGCCGGTGACTGCGAAAAGGGCAAGTGCGACAAGGACAAGAAGGAAGAAGGCACCCTCGCCTGATTTTTCCGGACCACCATCCCTCTCAAAAACCGCTGGAACTTCTCCGGCGGTTTTTTTGTGCCCGCGCGGAGAGCTCCCGACGGTTGACCCCATCCTCCGGATTCATACTCTGCCCACATGTTGGAGGTCGTTTGCGGAGTGATTGAAGATTCGGAAGGCAGGTTCCTCGCCTGCCTCCGCCCCGCCGGAAAGCACCTCGGCGGCCTGTGGGAATTTCCCGGCGGCAAGATCGATCCCGGTGAATCACCCGACGCCGCCCTCGTCCGCGAGCTGAAGGAGGAGCTCGCGGTGGACGTGGAGGTCGGTCGCGCGCTTACGCCGGTGGTATGGAACTATGGGGAAATCACAATCCGTCTCCAGCCCTTCATCTGCCGCATCGTCTCCGGTGAATTGCGGGCCCTTGAACACGAGGAACTCCGCTGGTGCGCGCCTGCGGACTTTCCGCGCCTCCCTTGGGCGGATGCCGATATTCCCATTTTGCGTGAAATTTTTCCCACGGGATGAATAATATGGCAAATTGACTTCGTAGTCGGGTGCCGCTATTTTCGGCATCAGTTTCCAAAAACCCAAATGAAACGCGTAACCTCCTTAGCCGTATTGGTCTTGGCCGCATCCCTCGGCGGCCTGTGTGCCCAGAATCTCAAGCCGAAGGAAGATCCCGCCTACTTGAAAAAAGCCGCGCTGCAGGTGGACCAGTTCATCGCCGCTTTCTACCGGAGCAAGAAACTCCCGGTGCCCGAGGTCACGGATGACGCCACTTTCCTCCGCCGCGCCTTCCTGGTTTCCGTGGGCCGCATCCCAACCGCCGAGGAAGCGGTCGCCTTCCTCGAAATCGAGGACCCCACCAAACGCGAGGCGCTCATCGACTATCTCCTGAAGTCGAAGGGCTATTCCAGCCACATGTCGAACTGGGCGTTCGACCTCCTCCGCATCACCGACGGCCGTCCCGGCACGACGGCGCACAACGAGCCCTACCGGAACTGGGTGCGCACGGCCATGTCCAACGACATGCCGTGGAGCGAGTTCACCACCAGCCTCATTTCCGCCAGTGGCGATGGCTGGGACCCGAAGACCGCCGCCGTCGGCTACTATACCCGCGACCGCGGCATGCCGCTGGACAACCTCGCGAACACGATGCGCGTGTTCCTCGGCGCGCGCATGGAGTGCGCCCAGTGCCATGACGATCCCTTCGGCACCACCGAGCGCCACGATTTCTACGAACTCGCCGCCTTCACCCATGGACAGGACGAGATCAACCGGGCGCAGATGAAGCCGCTCTGGGATGAACTGGCCGACGACCAGGAGAAGCGCCGCCAGGAATACGAGGCCGCGCGGATCCTGTGGGACCGTGTTTACGGCATGTCACTTTCGGGTGGCGGCAGCGGCCAGATCAAGCTCCCCGAGGACTACCAATACAAGGATGGAACCCCGGGCGAGATGGTCGGGGCCCGGACCCCCTTCGGCAAGGGCGTCCGGATGTCGGAGAAAAAGGAAGGGGACGACGGTCGCCTGCAGCTCGCGCAATGGATCGTCGGCAAGACCGAAAACCAGTTCCCCAACGTCATCGCCAACCGCATGTGGAAGCGCGTCATGGGCAAGGGCATCTACGAACCCGTCGATGACTATATCCCTGCCGACAAAACCGTGCACCCGGCGCTGGTCACCTTCCTCGGCAAGCTGATGATGGATCTCGATTACGACCTCCGCGCCTTCCAGCACGTCCTCCTCCTCACCCGCACCTTCCAGTTCGGCACCAATCCGAACGCGTCCGTTGTCGAAGGAGGCGACGATTTCCACGGCCGCAAGATCGAGCGGCTTTCCTCCGAGCAGATCTGGGATTCGCTGATCACCCTTTCGTCGGGAAATCCGGACAAGCAGGCCGGCCGCACGCTGGACGACCGCATCTACTTCGGCAACAAGCCGGTGCTCGTCGGTAAGAAAAACATGGGCCAGCTTTCGAAGGAGGTGCTCGCGCTCAAGTCGGAGACGGAGGTCCGCGCCTATTTCGACAAGCTCCTGCACGAGATCAAGACCGCCTCGCCCGGTTCGGACAACTCCTCCGCCATGTCCATGAGCATGGGGATGGCACCCATCCGCAACTTCGACAAGGATGCGAAGGTCCGCGCCTCCGAGCTTCCCTCTCCCGCGCCGCGCGAACATTTCCTCTACCTGTTCGGAGCCTCGGACCGCGAGGTGGTGGACGGCTCCAGCCGCGAGCCGAACGTCGGCCAGGTCCTCTCGCTCATGAACGGCTTCGTCCAGCGCGAACTGGTGAACAAGCCCACCGCCCACCTTTACAAGACCTTGGAAGGTGCGAAGAGCGACGAGGAGAAGATCCGCCGCCTTTACATCGCCATCCTCAACCGTCCTCCGACAGCGGAGGAAATGACATGGATGCAGGAGGAGGTGAAAAAGCAGGGCGAACCCGGTTACCGCAACATCGTATCCGCCCTCGTGATGTCCTCCGAGTTCCTTTTCCTCCAGTAAAAACCCACACCCTTTCAAACCCATGAATCCATTCAACAAGGCCGACGAACTCACCCGCCGCCAGTTTGTCTCGAACGCCGCCCGCGCCTACCTCGGCGTCCATCTTTTCCCGATGCTCGGCGGCACGCTCGCCAGCGCCGCGCCGGAAGGAACCGTGGCCGGCGGCGGCAAGGCGAAGAACGTCATCTACCTCTTCATGTCCGGCGGCATGAGCCATGTGGACACCTTCGATCCCAAGAAAAAGAAGGAGATCATGGGCAAGACCGAGTCCATCGCCACCAAGGCGGACGGCATCCAGCTCGGCCACTATCTCAAGAAAACCGCCGAGGTCACCGACAAGCTCTGCGTCATCAACTCGATGAACTCGACGCAGGGGGCCCACGAACAGGGGGCCTACATCATGCACACCAGCTATGACATGCGCGGCACCATCCAGCACCCTTCGCTGGGTTCGTGGGTGGTCCGTCTCGGCGGCCGCATCCACCCGGAGCTTCCGGGCTACGTCGCGGTGAACAGTTCTCCCGAGGTCACAGGTGGCGGGTTCTTCGGCGCGAAATTCGCGGCGGCGCCCATCGGCAGCCCGGACCAGGGGTTGCAGGATTCCACCCGCGCCGGCGCCGTCACTCCGGAAGACTTCGAACGCCGCCTCACCCTCGCGGACAGGATGAACCGCCAGTTCCACGGCCGTTTCCCGAATGCCGATGTGAAAGCCTATGAGGAACTCTACCGCGAGGCCATCGCCCTGATGAATTCGAAGGACCTCAAGGCCTTCGACCTCCGCCAGGAGCCGGAAGCCACCCGCAAGCTCTACGGCGAGGGCAGCTTCGCCCAGGGTTGCCTCCTCGCCCGCCGCCTCGTGCAGAACGGCGTGCGCTTCATCGAGGTCCAGCTCGGTGGTTGGGACACCCACTACGACAACTTCACCGGCGTCGAAGGCCGCTGCAAGCAGTTCGACCAGGCCTACGCCGCCCTCATCACCGACCTGGAGAAAAACGGGATGCTCGACAGCACGCTCGTCGTCGTCGCCACCGAATTCGGCCGCACTCCTGAAATCAAGACCGAGCACTCGAACGGCCGCGACCACCACCCCGGAGCCTTCTCCTGCGTGCTCGCGGGCGGCGGCGTCAAGGGCGGCATCATCCACGGCGCGACCGATCCCTCGGGCGGAAAGGTCAAGGAAGGCCAGGTCAGCGTGCAGGACTTCAACGCCACCATCGCCTACGCCCTCGGCCTGCCTTACGAAACAATCCTCATGTCGCCGACCAAGCGGCCCTTCAAGATCGCGGACAAGGGCGTGCCGATCACCACGCTCTTCGCGTGAGGGTCCTCACCGAGGTGGGGTGTTCCTTTTGGCTTCCCTTCGGCCCGCGCGTCGGTGAGTGTGGAAACAGATTGAAACCCCATCTCTCATGAAAATCCCCGCCATCCTTTTCCTCGCGGCAGCCCCGTTGATCTTTCCCGCCTCGCTCCAGGCGAAAACATGGAAGGAAGCCGGTTCGGAGCGATCGCTGGAAGGCGAGTATTCCAAGACCGAGGGCGACCAGGTCGTCATCCTCCGTCCGAACGGGACCACGGTGAAGATCCCGTTGGCGAAGCTCACACCCGAAGACCGGAAATTCGTCGCCGAAGCCTCGGCCGCCAAGCCCGCTGCACCGGAAGCCGCAGCGGCCGCCGACACCGATGTCTTCAAATGGGAGACGGATTACGAGGTCGCCAAGAAGCGGGCCAAGGATGAGAAAAAGGACATCCTCGTGGACTTCACCGGTTCCGACTGGTGCGGCTGGTGCATCAAGCTGAAGAAGGAAGTCTTCGATAAACCGGAGTTCCAGGAATACGCGAAGAAGCACCTCGTCATGCTCGAACTCGACTTCCCGCGTAAGAAGCAACTGCCGGCGAAGGAAAAGGAACAGAACGAAAAACTCTCCCAGGAATTCCAGATCGAAGGCTTCCCGACCATCCTCCTCCTGAAGGCCAGCGGCCGGGAAATCGCCCGCACCGGTTATCAGGAAGGCGGCCCGGAGAAATACATCGAGCACCTGAAGGGGCTGAAGTAGGGACAAAACGACAAGCGGTGGATATCTCCAAACAATTCGCTGTCTGACTTCAATCTGTTGCGAAGCCAATCACCACTTGATCACTTTCAATCCATCGATCCTGTCGAAATGGGCATCCCGCGTCGCGAGCGGCATATCCAGCTCCAGAGCTACGGCGGCGATCCATAGATCATTTTCAGGAATCGGTTGTCCTTTTGCTTCCAGCGCGACGGATGCCTGAGCGTAATGTTCGGCGGTAGCGCTGTCGGGGTTGAGGACTGCGACCACCTTCAAGAGTGATTGGATTTTTGCCTGATGTTTCGGAGGGTTTGCTGATTTCAGCGCACCTTTCAAGAGTTCCCCCAAAGCCACCAACGGCATGAAAAGCGGTTCACCCGGGCCGATGAGTTGGAACAAGTCCAGTTTGCCCCGGAAATGAGCGATGATCACGCTGGAATCCAGCAGAATTCCGGAAGTCCGATCAGCCACAGGTTTCGATCCGGCGTGAGGTTTCCAATGCCTGCTCGAAGATTTCAGCATCCTCGTCCGAGAGATATCCGTAAGTTTCTTTGAGGACTTGCTCGCGTTCACGTTCCACGGTTTCGCTCAAGCGATGGACATAACGGGCTACCTCCACCTGCTTGCGCATCGGCATGCCATTGAGATCCCGGACGATGGATTCGATAACCGTCATGCAGACATTCTGGCGGATGGATGAAAAATTGCGAGCCGAGTTTTACAGATCCCTTCTCACCTCGCCAGCATCTGCAACAACTGCTTCGCCTCCTGGAAATCCGGGCGGAGCTGGAGGGCGCGGGTGGTGGCGTTGAGGGCCTCGTTTTTCTGGCCGAGACGGGCGTGGATGGTGGCGCGGGCGTAGGGGATGGAGGGGTCCGATGGATCGGCGGCCTCGGCCTTGAGCAGGGCTTCGATGGCGGCGCGGGGCTGGTTGGTGCCGCTGCGGGCGAGGCCGAGGTTGTACCAGGCGCGGGCGTAGCTGGGATCGAGTTCGACGGTTTTTTCGAGTTCGGCGGTGGACTCGGCGCTGGAGCCGGTTTCGTTGAGCGCGAGCGCGAGCTTGTAGTGGTACTCGGCATTTCCGGGATCGAGGCGGATGGCTTCCTTGAGCGAGGTGACGGCCGCCTGCGGGTCGCCGGTGGTGCTGAGGAGGATGGCGAGGTCGTGATGGAACGGCGGGGAGTTCGGGTCCCACTCGATGGCCTTTTTCATCTGGCGGATGGCGGCGGGAGTATCGCCACGACGCATGGCGAACTGCGCGAGTTGCATGCGTCCGGTGGGTTGGTCGGCATTGATGTCCAGCATGTGGACCAGCTCCTTGCCGGTGCGGGTGGTGAGATCGACTTGTTCGACCAGGGCCCATGCGGCGGCGATGCGGACGCTGCGGGATTCGTCTTCGAGCAACGGCTTGAGCGCGTCGCCGACGGCGGGGTTGTTCTCCCGCACCGTGATGCCGAGAGCGCGCACGGCGGCCTCGCGGACGAGCGGGTTTTCATGGGAGAGCTGGCCGCGCAGGGCCTGGATCGCGGCGGGGTCCAGGGCCCAGCGTTCGAGCAGGCGGCAGGCGGTGGCCTTCCATGCGGGGATCTCGTCACTTGCGAGAAGTTTGATCAGGCCGTCGCGTGCGGCGGGTTCGCCCCGGCGGGCGCTGGCGACAAGCAGGGTGCGGGTGCGTGACGGGCGGTCGGGTTTCTCGCCGTAGAAATTCTTGTATGAGGCGATGGCCCAGTCCGCGTCCTTGTCGGTGTGGCAGCGGTTGCAGGCGTTCGGCACGCCGAGTTCCTTGGTGAGCTTCGGGTCCGGAATGCTGAAGCTGTGGTCATGGCGCGGGTGGCGCTGCATGTAGGTGGTCACCGGCATATGGCAGGAAACGCACTGGTTTCCCGTGCTGTCCGCGCCGTGGTGGCTGTGCGAGGTGGGATCGATGACCGGAGCCGTGGGGTAGTCGCCCCGGCCGCCGGTGTGGCAGTTCATGCAGAGCTGGTTGCCGGTGGAGACGCGCTTGGCGTTGTGCGGGTCGTGGCAGTCCGCGCAGCGTACTCCGGCGTGGTGCATGCGGCTGGAGAGGAAGGAGGCGAATTCGTAGTCCTCGTCCCGCACCTGGCCGTCGGGGTGGTAGATGTCCGTGCCGTCGGTGATCGTGAGGCTGAAGTGGTCGTAGAACGATTCCCCGGGGACGAGGTCGCCGGTGAGCTCCGAGCGGCGGGAATGGCAGGCGGCGCAGGTTTCCATCGTCTGGTCGCGGGTGAACTTGTGCACCGTAGGGTCTTTGGTTTTCTTATCCAGCGGCGGTTTTTCCTGCCACTCGACGTGGGCCTTCATCGGGCCGTGGCAGGCCTCGCAGCCCACGCTCATCTCCGCCATGGACGTGTGGTAGCTGTTGGTACCGGGTTCGTAGTTTTTCCGCAGGCGGGTGTTGTGGCACGCGGCGCACATGGCGTTCCAGTTCATGCCTTGGCCCGTCCAGTGCCCCCAGTCGCCCGGCGCTCGCTCGTCGTCATTTCCATAAACGTCGAACCATTCGTTCTTCGCGGGGTCCAGCGAGACATCGAGCGTCTGCAGGCGTCCGCCGGGAGCGGGGATGAGGAACTGGCGCAACGGATTGTTCCCGATGACCCGGACGGGCTTGAAGACCTGGCGCTGGTTGTCACGGCCGAGGGTGAGGAATTTCGCCAGTCCATCCGCATCGACGAAGGCTTCGGTGGTGTCCTTGCCGTGGGCCAGGGTTTGTTTCGGGGAGAACGCCTTGTGGTCCTCCTCCTTTTTCACATCACGCTCGGCGAGTCCATGGTTCGAGTTCAGCCACTTCTCGTAAGCCACCGCGTGGCATTTCTGGCAGCTTTGGGAACCCGCGTATTGAGCGTGGATGTGATCGTCCGGCGCGAGGATCGGGGCGTCCGTTTTTGCGGTGGCGGCGACCGCTTTTGCGGGAGGCCCGGGAGAAGGGCGGAACACGAAGATGCCGACCGCCAGGGCGATGACTGCGAGAGCGACGGGGATGACAGGCTTTTTCAAGATGTTCATGGGCGGAAACCAAGGACCGCGGACATTTCCGTCCGCGGGTCCATGTTACGTGAATACGATGAACGAAGCTCGCCTCTTTTGCGTCGCGTCGGTCGGGAAGACGAGGTGTCCCCCCTTTATCTCTTGCGCTGGAGGAACAGGTCAATGCCATCGACGAGCGCCAGCCAGCTTGCCTCGATGATGTTGTCCGACACGCCGACGGTGCCCCAGGTGGATTCACCATCGGTGGAAACGATGAGCACGCGCGTCTTGGCGGCGGTGGCGTCGTGACCGTCGAGGATGCGGACCTTGTAATCCGCGAGCGAGACGTTGGAAATTTCCGGGTAGAAGGGCAGCAGCGCCTTGCGCAGCGCGAGGTCCAGGGCGTTCACCACGCCGTGGCCTTCCGCGACGGTCAGTTCCGGCGTGCCGTCGACCGAGAGCTTCACCGTGGCCTCGCAGACGGGCGGGTGGCCGTCGCGGTACTGGCGGAAGCTGGTGTGGTATTCCGTCAGGTCGAACGGCTTCCGATAGGTGCCCAGCTCGCGGCGGATCAGGAGCTCCAGCGATCCACCGGCGGCCTCGTAGGAGTAACCGTCGTTTTCCAGCTCCTTCACGCGGCGCAGGATGGAGCCGGCTTCGGGGGAACCTTTTTCCAAGGGGATGCCGAGTTCCTCCGCCTTGATGAGGATGTTCGACTGTCCGCTGAGTTCGGAAACGAGGATGTTCTGCGAATTTCCGACGCTGCCGGGGACGATGTGCTCGTAGCTGCGGGCGAGCTTCTGCACCGCGTTCACGTGCATGCCGCCCTTGTGGGCGAAGGCCGTGCGGCCGACGAAGGCGGCGCGGGCGAAATGGGGATTGTTCGAAACGTCGTCCACGAAATACGAGAGATCCCGCAGCTGTTCGAGGTGCGGGACGACCGGGATGTCCATCTTGAGCTGGAGGATGGGGATGACGGACGTGAGGTTGCAATTTCCCGTGCGCTCGCCGTAGCCGTTGATGGTGCCCTGGATCTGGGTGGAACCCGCCTTGACGGAGGCGACCGCGTTCGCGACGGCGAGTTCGCAATCGTTGTGGGTGTGGATGCCGATGGGGGTGTCCGGCAGGTGCTTTCTCACCGCACCGCAGATCTCCATCACTTCGTGGGGGAGCGTGCCGCCGTTCGTGTCGCAGAGGACGAGGCAGGCGGCACCGCCCTCGGCGGCGGCTTGCAGCGTGGCCAGGGCGTGGGCCGGAGAATCCTTGTAGCCGTCGAAAAAGTGCTCGGCGTCATAGATCACCTCGCGGTCGTGCTTCGCCAGGTAGGCCACGGTGTCGCGGATCATCGCCTGGTTTTCCTCCACGGTGGTGCGGAGGACCTCGGTGACCTGGAGTTCCCAGCTTTTCCCGAAAATGGTGACGACGGGTGTTTCCGCCTCCAGCAGCAGGCGCACCTGCGGATCCTCCTCCACCGGCGTGTCCGCGCGGCGGGTGGAGCCGAACGCGGCGAGCTTGGCGTGCTTGAGTTTCAGGTTCTTGGCCTCGCGGAAGAACTCGATGTCCTTCGGGTTCGAGCCGGGCCAGCCGCCCTCGATGTAGTCGATGCCGAATTCATCCAGACGTTTCGCAATCCGCAGCTTGTCGAGGCCGGATAATTGGAATCCTTCGCCCTGCGTTCCATCGCGCAGGGTCGTGTCGTAGAGAAATACTTGTTTGGAGCTCATCGGGGCAGGGGCGCGGAGACTACGGGCCGGATGGCGGATGGGCAAGGGAGAAGAAAGGGGGTGGGAATTGGAAAAAATCCGGGTTTGGCATATGCTCCGGCGGTGGTTTGGACGCCTCCGGCACGGTCTGGCGCGGGAAGCGCCGGCCACATGATAAGAACACGCGCCGGTCTCCGTCTCTACCTCCTTGATTCGGTAGGATGCGCTAACTTTGTGGCGTTCCTCCCGTTTTTCGTGTTTCTGGAGATTCCTTTCAAACCCATGACCCTTTCCCAACCGGCTTCACGCAATCGACTGGTGGCATACGGAACCTGCGGCTTCGCCCTGTTTTCCTCGCTGGCGGCGGCACCGGACTTCGTCCACGAGGTCGCGCCGATTCTCAAAAAACACTGCACCGAGTGCCACACCGCCACGAAGAAAAAGGCGGGTTTTTCGATGGATACCGAGGAATCGTTCCGCGCCGGTTCGGAAAACGGTGCGGTCGTCGACGCGGCGCACCCGGAAAAAAGCCTGCTGCTCGAACTGATCTCCACCGACGACGAGGACGTCCGCATGCCGCCGAAGGGCAAGGGCCTGAACGACGAGCAGGTGGAGGTCATCAGGGCATGGCTCGCCGAAGGGGCGAAATGGGAGCCGGGATTCGCCTTCAAGAAACCCGCCTACGAACCGCCGCTGCGCCCACGGAATCCCGAGCTTCCCGCCGCCGTCGATGGCCGGACGAACCCGATCGACCGCATCATCGACCACTACCTGGCTCAGAAAAACGCACCCCGTCCCGCGCCCCTCGACGACACCGCGTTCATCCGGCGCGTCCACCTGGACCTCGTGGGCCTGCTGCCGGACGTGGAAACCGTGCGGACCTTCGCCGCCGACACCTCACCGGACAAGCGGGAGAAACTGGTGGATACCCTGCTCGCCGACAAGACCGCCTACACCGAGCACTGGCTGACGTTCTGGAACGACCTGCTGCGGAACGACTACGCGGGCACCGGCTACATCGACGGCGGGCGCAAGCAGATCAGCGGCTGGCTTTATCAGGCGCTCTACGACAACATGCCGTACGACCAGTTCGTCCGCCAGCTCGTCGCTCCGACGGCGGAGAGCGAGGGATTCGCGGATGGCATCAAGTGGCGTGGCAGCGTCTCCGCCGCGCAGATCACGCCGATGCAGTACGCGCAATCGGTGGGGCAGACCTTCCTCGGCATCAATTTGAAATGCGCCTCCTGCCATGACTCGTTCGTGGACCGCTGGAAGCTCAGCGAGGCCTACGGGCTGGCGGCGATCTATTCGGACGAGCAGTTGGAAATGTTCCGCTGCGACAAGCCCACCGGGAAAAAGGCGGAGCCCGCCTGGCTGTTTCCCGAACTGGGCAGCGTGGACGCCAGCCTGCCGCGGGCGGAGCGCCTGAAGCAGCTCGCCGCGCTCATCACCCACCCGGAAAACGGCCGCACGCCCCGCGCGGTGACGAACCGGCTCTGGCAGCGGCTGATGGGGCGTGGAATCGTGCATCCCGTCGATGCCATGCAGTCGGCTCCCTGGAACGAGGATCTGCTGGATTTCCTCGGGGCGAATCTGGCGGCGAACCATCAGGACCTGAAACAAACCCTGCGGCTGATCTGCCTCTCGCAAGCCTATCAATCCAAGTCCGAGTCGTTCGAGGAAGCGCCGAAGGAACTCGACTATGTTTACAAGGGGCCGCGTCCCAAGCGCCTGACGGCGGAGGAATTCACCGACGCCATCTGGCAGATCTGCGGCACCGCTCCGGGGAAAATCGATGCGCCCGTGACGCGTCATTCCACCGCCGACGGGCCCGGTATTTCCCAGACGGCGGCGTGGCTGTGGTCGGATCTGGCGGAGGTTCCCGCCGGGAAAAAGATCACGCTGCGGAAAAATTTCCAGCTCGCCAAGGTGCCGGATTTCGCCGCCGCCGTTGCCAGCGCGGACAACAGTTTCGAACTTTATGTGAACGGCACCAAGGCGGGCGAGGGAACCAGTTGGGAAGACCCGACCTCCATTCCACTCAACGGCCTGCTGAAATCCGGGCAGAACGAGGTGCTCTTCGTGGTGACCAACGGCGGTGCCGGGCCGAATCCGGCGGGCGGTATTTTCCACGCTTTGCTCAAGCAGGGGGACAAGTGGGCGGAGATCGCCAGCGACACGGGTTGGGAAGCCACGGCGGAGATTCCCGACGCCCGGGGCCGCTTCAAGTCACCGCCGCGCGATTGGAAACCGGCGGTCGCCATCGCCGCAAACCCATGGGCGAAGGCCACGCAGCAAGTCTCCGCCCGGCTCGCCGCGACGGTCACGCCGCTGCCGATGGTGCGTGCCTCGTTGCTGAAGTCCGACCTGCTGATGCGGACGCTCGGCAGGCCGAACCGCGAGCAGATCGTCAGCACGCGCCCGACCGATCTCGCCACCCTGGAGGCGATGGACCTGAACAACGGCGCCATCCTCGACATGCGCCTGGCCGAAGGGGCGAAGGCCCTGCTGGATCGTAAATTCGCCTCCTCCGCCGCGCTGGCCAGCTACGTCTGGCAGGCCGCGCTCGCACGGGACCCGACGCCGGAGGAGATGAGGCTCGCGCTCACCCTGCTCGGCACCAAGCCGGGAGTCACCGCCACGCAGGATTTCCTGTGGGGCATCTTCATGCTGCCGGAGTTCCAGATCGTCCGTTAATTTTCACAAAACCACCCGCCATGTCACCGCTTCCGCTCGACCCCGACCAACCGCGCCGGGATTTCCTGAAAAAACTCTCCGCCGCCTCGGTCGCCGCGTTGATGTCCCGTGGTCCGCGCGCGTCCGCCGAGACGATCATCCAGCCGAAGGCCACGGCGGATGCCTGCATCCTGCTCTGGATGGGCGGCGGGATGGCGGCGCCGGAGACCTTCGATCCCAAACTTTACCAGCCGTTTGAAAAGGGCGCGCCCGTTTCCAAAATGCTGTCCACCTTCCCCGCCATCGATACTTCGGTGGACAACATCAAGATCTGCAAGGGCCTGGAAAAAATCGCGAAGGTGATGGACCGCGCGACGCTCATCCGCTCGGCGGTGCAGCCGGACCTTGGTTCGATTCTGCACTCGCGGCACCAGTACCACTGGCACACCGGCTACGTGCCGCCGCAGACCGTCGCCGCGCCGCACATCGGCGCGTGGATGGCGAAGGTGCTCGGGCCGAGAAATCCGGTGATGCCCGCTTTCATCAACATCGGCCAGCGGCTTGAAGGCGTGGGTGAGTCCGAGGAACTCAAGGCCTTCACCACGGGAGGATTCTTCGGCTCGGAGTTCGGCCCGATGAACCTGCCGTTCCCTTCGGAAGCGATGCTCGCGGTGCGCCCGCCGAAAGGCATGGAACCGGGACGTTTCTCCAACAGGCGGGCGTTTTTCAAGAATCTGGTGGACCGCAATCCACACCGCGACCTGATGTCCGACTACCAGCAGGAGTCCATGCTGCGCTCGTTGGAAAGCGCGCACCGCCTGCTGTCCGCACCCGAGGCGAAGGCCTTCGATCTCAGTCTGGAATCCGCCGCGACCCGTGCCGCCTACGGCGACAGCCACTTCGGCCAGGGCTGCCTGCTCGCACGGAATCTGGTGGCGAATGGAGCGCGCTTCGTGGAGGTCACCACGGAATATGTCCCCTTCCTGAACTGGGACACCCACGCGGACGGCCACGCGGTGGTGGAGCGCATGCACCGGGAGATCGACTCACCCGTCGCCCGCCTGATCCAGGATCTGGAGGAAAGGAAATTGCTCGACCGCACGCTGGTGATCATCGCCTCGGAATTCAGCCGGGACGCGATGATCGAGGGCGTGCCCGGGTCCACCGCCAAGGATCAGGCGACGGTGCAATCGGATGTTTTGCTGGAATCGAAACACTACGGACTGCACCGCCATTTCACCGGTGGTTCGTCGGTCGTCATGTTCGGCGGTGGGATGAAGCGCGGCTTCCTCTACGGTTCCACGGCGGACGAGCGGCCGTTGATCGCGACGAAGAACCCGGTCTCCATCACCGATCTCCACGCAACCATCTTCACGGCGATGGGCATCAGCCCGAAGATGATGTATGAGGTGGAGCAGCGTCCGTTTTATGCGACCGAGGACGGCAAGGGCGTCGCGGTGAAGGAGATCTTCGCGTGAGGGGGCAGTGGTTCGGATCGATCCGGAAGTGGTGATGGCGAGGGATGCCTAGCCGCTCGTTCCCGAGCAACTGAAGTTCCCTCGATACCCGTTTACAAAGAATTTACAGAAGTCTCCGGAGTCTCGGGGGAGGTGCCAATCCCCGCAGGATCAATCCTTTCTATCAGATTTGCCGTCGCGACGGGTGTCGACCCGCGTGGAGAGATCTCGACAGATCGAATCGTCCCGTTAGTCAACGTGAATGGTTGAAACGCCCCGCATGATTTGCATCCGGGGAATTTCCGACAACTGATCAAACAATGGATACCACGTGTCATTCATGGTGGAAAATAGCCGGCGGTATCGGGTTGGCCGCGCTGGCGGCGGGCATTGTGGTTTGCATCCGTCTGGCGGCAGCCACCCCGCTGGCGGTGCCGCCGCCCGCGGCCCCCGCTACTAGGGATGGCGTAGTCGAAAGGACGCCCGAACCGGCTGAGATGCCGCGGGATCTGCTGCTGCCGGAGAAGAATGCGGCGCTGGTAAGATGGATGGAAGAGCACCCGGACCAGATGATGGACGGGATCGACAGGATGGAAGACCGTGAGCAAGCCGCCGCCTTGGCGAAGGTGCTGGTGGAAGCGGTGGGTGGAATGCATTACGATCTCCTGCTGGATTGGCTGGCGCGGCAGAAGGATCCGAAGCTCGCGGCGTTGGTTTTCCGCGGTCTGATTCCGCGATTGATCCGTGAGAACCCGGATCAATGCATTTCCATCGCATTCGCCCTGGGCCACGGCGAGGAGGCGAGACTCGCGCGAGATGAATTTTTCTTCGCCCTGCCGCTGGAGCAGCGCGTGCGCTTGGTGAAGCGGCTGGGCCCGGAGGAAAGGGCGTGGCTCCTGAGCCGGCGCGCCACCGGTTTCGGCGAGAGGGCACCCGAGCTCTGTCTGGAAATGATCCGCGAACTGCCGGAATTCGGGCACACCCGCGAGGCGCTGGCGAAGCTGGTGAAGGCCTGGGCCGGCGGTGCGAATGTCTACCACCTGGCCGACCCCATGTCCGCGGTGAGAGGTGTGATGACGATCGAGAACGCGGAGATGCGTCGGCAGGGCCTGCGGGTGGCGACCTTCGAGTGGTCAGGACCGGACCCGGATCTCGCTGCGGCATGGGTGAACAAACTCCCCGCCGGGCCGGATCGGGACGCGGCCATCGAGGGAATGGTAAAACGCTTTTCCGCGGATCATCCGGAGAGGGCGCAGGAATGGGCGGCTGCGATCACGGACGAAACGCTGCGCCGGAAAGCAAGCGAAGAGGCGGCTCAAAAAAAGACTTCCGCCAAGGATAAGGAGAAGGAGAAGGAGACGGGCAAACCATGAAGACGTCATTTGGAAAAAACCTCAAACACGCGACCGCCTGGATCGCGATTGGCACGGGTGTTCTGACCGGTGTTTTGCTTCCACTCCCGCAACGGGAAACATCCCCCGGCGACGCGGCGACGAGAAGCGCGTCCGCTCCTGCGCGCGGAGACGAGGTTTCCACCAGAAGCCGTCTGGAGATACCGGAACAAATCACCGGCGCGTGGGCCGCCGCCTGTGCGAAATCCAGGCCGGAGGAATTTTTCCGCTGGCTGCTCAAGGCGGATCCCCAGCCGGCGCCGGAGGTGGTGGAGGAGTTCTTCAGCGCGTGGATCGCGCGGAATCCGGACGCCGCCTACCGCGCCGCCCTCCGCCTTCCCCCGCGCTTCGGCTATGACCGGGAGAACCGGTTTTTCTTTAACAAGCTGCTCCGGGAAACCCTGGCCAGCGATCCGGCGGCCGCCCTGCGCTGGGCCGGGCGGCTGGACGGGGTCGTCACGGGAGGCTTTACCCTGAGATTGGCGGATGAAAACTTCAAGCACCTCGACCGACTGAACCCCGGAGAGGTCCGGGTCGCGCTCGACAATCTGCCCATCGGCGGTCTGACGGTGGCGATGGCCGATATTTACGCGAGTTTTCTCGCCCGTACGGACGCGGCTGCCGCCCTCCGCTGGGCGACGTCCTTGGGTGTGGACCACCAGAACGCCCTGATGCCGATGGCCCTCTACCATCTGTTGAAAAAAGATCCCGCCGCGGCACTGGAATTCATCAAGACCGCTCCTTCGAGCATCCGGCAATACGCCGCGACCAGCGCTTTCGACACAAGCTCGGCTCCCGCCATTTTCGCCGGAATGAAATGGCTGCAGGAAGAGATGGGAGTCTCCGCCTACACCGGCCTCAGCAACCTGTTGAACCCTCTCTACAGGGCCGATCCCAAGGCGGCGCAGGCATACGTGGAATCCCTCGGCGAGCGCGGCCAGCAGGTCGCGGCCGTGCGGGGACTGGCGGAGGCCGCATCTGACAAACCCGAGGATTTTGTCTCGCTGATCGGCGGTCTCCGGGAGGATATGCAACTGGAGGCGGTGAACTCGGCGATGCTGCATCGCATGCCCTCATGGTATCCCGCCTTCCTCGGCCCGCTGAACGACGGTTCGATCCGCGAGGAGAATATGGAGGGCTACATCCACCAACTGGCGGTTTTTCTGGATGGAGAGACGGGCCCGTCCTACGGGGGAACGCAGATGACCTGGAAGGTCACGGACGTCCCTGAGCACCTGGCCGAGTTTCAGGACTGGATCCGGGATCACCCCGGCCCGAACCGCGACCGCTTCATCCGCGAGGCCTACAAGGTGCAAAAGGACCAGCCGGAAGTCCTGCAAAAGGCGTTTGAGAAAGTCCCCGCGGAGGAGCTGAAGAGGATTTTGGACGGCAGGGATTGAAAGGGCGGGTGCCGGGGAACGGGAGCCGAGCCATCACCCGTGGGCGGGCTGGTCCGGAAAACCGTCACCGAGCGCGGCTTGATCTGCGGACCCCGGCCACTAGAATCCGGTTGTCACATGACGGACTGCTGATTTTCCAGCTGTCCAAAACCCCAAACCCAATGACTCAAAAAACGCCTTTCGCCGGGATTCTCCGGTGGATGAAATCGTTGCCCGTGATGATCGCGGGCGGGCTTTCGCTTTCGCTCGGTGCGATGGCGGGCACGCCCGGCCTCAACGCTCCTGAGGCCGTCGGACCTTTCCTGAACAACGCGTTCCCCCATGCGGAGCCGACCGGTGCCAGCGATTGGACGGTGCAGGAGACCTTCAACGGCATCAACATCCGGCTGCCGATGTGTCTCGCGCCCTATCCCGGGACGAACCGGCTGATCTGCGTCGCGAAGGAAGGGCGGGTTTATACTTTTGAAAACGACCCGGCGGCGAACACGACGCATCTGTTCCTCGACCTGAGCAACATCGTTTTCACGGACAGCGACTGCGGGATGACGTGGCTGGTGTTCCACCCGGAGTTCGGCCAGCCGGGTTCGCCGAACCGCGACTACGTCTACATCACCTACAAGTGGAAACCCGCCGGGGGAAATGGCAACGAGTCCTATTGGCGGCTGGCGCGTTTCACCGTGACCACCGGCGGCAACGGCCTGCCGGTCGCGGATCCCGCCAGCGAGCAGATCCTCATCCAGCAGTACGACCAGCAGCAGTGGCATGACAGCGGGTGCATGGTCTTCGGTCCCGAGGGGTATCTTTATATCGGCATCGGTGACGAAGGCGGCTCGAACGACCAGTATAATGACGGCCAGAAGATCAACGACCGCCTGTTCTCCGGCATCCTGAGGATCGATGTGGACAAGAAGGCGGGCAGTCACCCGATCCGCCGTCAGCCCCTGCGCCACCCCGCGACGCCCGCCGCCTGGCCGGACAGCTACACCGCGAATTACACGATCCCGGATTCGAACCCGTTCGTGGATGCGGGCGGTGGAAACCTCGAGGAGTTCTACGCCATCGGCCTCCGCCAGCCCTACCGGTTTTCCTACGACAACGTGTCCGGCCTGATGTGGCTGGCGGAAAGCGGGCAGGACACCCGCGAGGAGCTGGACATCATTACGGCAGGGGCGAATTTCGGCTGGCCGTTCCGCGAGGGCAGCATCGCCCGGCCGACCGGGCCACAGCCGCCGGTGGTGCCGAGTCCGCTCATCGGGACGCTGAAGGAGCCGATCTGGGATGCCAGCCACGCCACCGACGCCTGCACGGTGGGAGGATTCGTCTATCGGGGCACCACCCATCCGGCGCTGGTGGGGAAATATCTCACGGTGGACAATGTCACCAGCCACATCCGCGCGCACACCTACGATGGCACCATCGCGACCAACGACCTGCTGACGGACATGCCGAGCGGCAGTGTTTACAGCGGGACATCCACCATCGGCTGGGATCAGGCGGGAGAACCGATTTTTGTGAAAATCAATGGCACGGGGACACGCGGGCGTTATTTCAAGCTGGCGACCGTCCCTGCGGCGACGACGCGCGCGGGCTGGTTCCGTTTCGAGGATCAGGCGGCGGACAATGTTTCGGGATACGTCGCGGACAATCCGGAGCACGCCGCGGAAAACACCGTGGCCCGGGGAGTGAGGTTGCTGGCGGATGACGACGGGGAGGGAGCCAGTGCGAACGTTTTTTACAATGAGGGCAGCGGCCTGGGCCCGACCGGATTTCCCGCCAACACGCGGGGTGTCCACATGGCGGCGGGGGATGCGGACGGATGGCCGGGCAATCTGGCGGGGGATCTGCACACGGAATCGAAGCTCGGGGTGATCAACGATTTCACCGTCGAGCTGAGCTTCCGGCCCGCGGCGGGTTCGCTCGGCGGAGGCTACCAGTGTTTCATCGGGCTGGACGGACAGACCGGCACCACACCACCGGCGGATGGTGAGGACGGTCCGGCGCTCCAGCCGTTCCGCCTCATGCGCTGGGGCCGGAACGATGCCGGTGCCACCACCTTTCCTCTCGCGAACGGGGATCTGTTCCTGAATGTGCGGACCATCAACCCGGCGACCAACACCTGGACCACCGTGCCGCTCAAGGTGCTGCCGGCCGGGTCATTCACCGGTGACACTTGGTATCACCTGGCGATCATCGGGGATGTGGCGGCTGGAACGCTCACCGTTTTCCGCCATGACGCGGGAAGCTACACCCAGATCGCCCAAGCCACCGGCTACGTCGGAAACCTGCAGTCCGGCGTGTGGTCGGTGGGGCGGGGATTTTACAATGGAAATGCGGCGGACTGGGTGACGGGCGCCGACTTCGACGAAGTCAGGATCACCGACGAAGCGCTGCCACCCTCCAAATTCCTCTATGGCAGCCAACCGGTCATGCCGATGATTCCGGTGGTGGACCCGCCGCCGTTGCTTTCGCAGACGGGAGCGTTTTCAAATCTCGCCACGCTGGCCCCCGCGCCGGGCGTGGTGCCCTACACGGTGAACGCGCCGCTGTGGTCGGATCGCGCGGCGAAGATGCGCTGGATCGCGCTGCCGAACGACGGCGCGCACGACACCCCGGCGGAGAAGATCGTTTTCCAGCCCGAGGAAAATTGGAAATTCCCGACCGGCACCGTTTTCATCAAGCACTTCGAACTACCGGTGGATGACGCGGCTCCGTCCGTCCACCGCCGTCTCGAAACCCGCTTCATCATCATGCCCACCGAGGGCGAGCCGTTCGGATTCACCTACCGCTGGCGGCCGGATGGCAGCGACGCGGAGCTGCTGCCCGCCGGGCTCGACGAGCAGATCGACATCGCCACCACGGACGGGGGAGTCCGCCAGGAAACGTGGACCTACCCGGGCAGGAGCGACTGCCGGTTCTGCCACAATGGCAACGCGGGCTACATCCTCGGCGTGAAAACCCAGCAGCTCAACGGCGACATGACCTACCCGCTCACCGGACGCACCGCGAACCAGCTTGAGACGCTCGGCGCGCTCGGGTGGTTCGATGGCTCCTACCGGCCGGACCTCGTCGGCTGGATGTTGAAAAGCCACAACGTCGCGGAGACAACGGCGGATCTCACCGAACGCGTCCGTTCCTACATCGATTCAAATTGTTCCCAGTGCCACCAGCCGGGCGGGGTGCGGGCCTTTTTCGACGCGCGGCTCACGACTCCCATCGAACGGCAGGGACTGATCTTCGGCGAACTCGAAACCACCTACGGCGACGACCTCAACCGCATCATCCGGCCTGGTGATCCGGGCCGTTCCATCATGCTGCGCCGAATGGGTTCGCTGGCGGAAATCAAGATGCCTCCCATCGCCAAGCACATCGTGGATCAGGCGGCGATCCAGCTCATGACGGATTGGATCAACAGCCTCGGCACCGGCCCTCTCGTCAGGCTGACCGGCCCGGCCACCACCACGGGGCCGTTCGCGGTGGACGTGCGTTTCACGCAGGAGGTCACCGGCCTCACGGTCCAGG
The DNA here is from genome assembly GCF_016595465.1 of Luteolibacter yonseiensis. Lineage (NCBI taxonomy): Bacteria > Pseudomonadati > Verrucomicrobiota > Verrucomicrobiia > Verrucomicrobiales > Verrucomicrobiaceae > Luteolibacter > Luteolibacter yonseiensis. The sequence goes on from NZ_JAENIK010000009.1 coordinate 111,642, forward strand.
ACTTCGACATCCGGGGCGGCACCGCGACAGGATTGACCGGGAGCGGGACCGACTACGTGCTTTCGGTCGCTACCGCCAATGTGGATCAGGTGAAAATCACCCTGCCCGCGGACGCGGCTCGGAATGCGGGGAACGCCGGCAACTACGAGTCCAACAGGTACGTGCAGGCGGTGGTCGAGCCGCCGGGCGTCGATCCGGACGGACTGCTGGCCTGGTACCGGCTGGATGACGCCAGCGGCACCGTGGCCAAGGATGTTTCGGCGTCGGGCGGGCATCATGGAACGCTTGTCGGGACGACACCACCCGCGTGGGGTGCCGGAAATTTCAACGGCGGGCTTGTTTTCAACAACTCGAACCGGGTGGAGATCCCGAACATCGTCGGCAACGATTTCTCATTCTCCTTTTGGATGAAAACCTCACAGGGCTTCCCGAGAGCCGACTCGGGCGCGCAGGGAGCATCGCTGTTTTTCTGCGATACTCCGGGCAATGCCTCGGATTTCATCATCGCCGGCACGCGTTCGTCGGGGGCGACGGGGTCGGTCAACCGGATCACCGTGATGACCGGTGTGAACAGTGCGACGGCGTCCATCCAGAATCACGGAGTCACGAGCGTGAACGACGGCCAGTGGAAACATATCGTCGTGACCCGCGCGAAGACCTCCGGCGAGGTGAGGATTTACATCAACGGAACCCTGGACAAGGCGGGCACCGGCAGCACCACCACGCTGGTGTCGAATCCGGTGATCTCCATCGGCGCCACTCCGGGAAACCCCGGCGCCAGCTACGTCGGTGGTTTGGATGAGATCCGGATTTACAACAAGGTGCTTTCCCAAGCGGAAATCACGGCACTCTTGTCCGGACCACCGGACCCTCCCGCTCCGACGTTGGCCGCCGCGTCCACGGCCTACGACGACTGGACGAAGGCATGGTTCCCCGGCATCCATCATCTGCAGGGCGACCGGACCGCGGGCCTGGATTTCGATCACGACGGGATCACCAACTTCGGCGAGTTCGCCTACGGGGTGAATCCCCAGGTCCATGATGGCATCAGCGTTCCGCTGACCCGGGCCACACCGGACGGCCCGGTGGTGCTCAGCTACATCGCGCTCAGGGACAAGTCCGCCGCCGGATACCAGGTGATGGTGTCGGACGATCTTCTCGGCTGGACGGACGCCGCGCCGCACATCATCTCGTCATCCGCCGAGCCTTTGGCGGGGACCGACTACGAGAGGGTGACGGTCACCTACGCCCCCCCGCCGGACGGGGCCGGAAAACAGTTCTTCAGCATCCGGGCGATCCAGCGTTGAGGAAGGTAATTAGCGCATCTTAAATGATTCGCTTTGACCTGCCATGGAACTTTCGTATAAGAATACATCCTTTCCGACCATGAAATGTCCCCGTTGTGTCCAGCGCATCCACCGAGCCGCGGCGTCCTGCCCGCACTGTGGATTCACGCTCGCTGACGCCGATGCGAATTTCGGTTCGGAAGACGTTCGGCTCCGTTGTCTCACGGACAGCGCGGGGATTCTCCGCCGTGGCGACCGCCCGACGGTGGAGGCGGCGATGGAGAAGATTTCCCGCCGTTTCCCGCAGATTTTCGTCGCGGTTTACACCGGTTCGCTCGGTGAGGTCGCGAACATCCGGCAGTTCGGCTTCTGGCTGCTGAACCGCGCCGCGTTCGAGGACGTGCCGGTGGAGAAACCGAATGAAGCGGGCATTCTGATCACCATCGATCCCGAATCCAAGGCCGCGGGCATGGTTTTCGGCTATCTGCTCGATCCGTTTTTGGATGAGTCCGATACCTTCGACTGTCTCACCCGCGCCCACTCCCACTGGCTGGAGGGCCGCTATGCGGATGGCATTTTGCGCGTGATCTCCCACCTGGATGTCGTGCTCCGCAAGCGCAGCCGCCAGGCGCGGCGCGACCCGGAACACTTCGAGCGCAAGGCGGGCCTCCGCGCTCGTCCGGGGGACGTCGTGCGTGGCATCCGTGCGGGTCACGGCCACGCGGCGGAGGAGAAAGCGGAGGAGGTCCATCGGTGAAGATTCCGGCCATTGTTGGTATCACAGCCTGTCTGGCCTCCATCGCGCTGGCCTCCGACGAACCACCGCTTCCGGCATGGGAAACCCGGCAGCGCGCCGAGCGCGAGGCGGACGGCTGGCTGGCGGGTGCGGTTTTGCTGACAGACGATCCGATCCCCGGAGAACCGGAAAGAGCCGCCGCGGAGGCCTTGGAAGCACCTTCGCCGGATGAGATCGCGGGGGATGCCACCGTGTTTCCCGAACTGCCGGAAAAGTTCCTGCCCGACTATTTTGCGGAGCGTCCGAAGAGTTTTCTCGTGGATCCCCAAGGCCTGCTGGCTCCCGCCGACTACCAGGACCGTCTGGGTTTCCTCAATTATCACGCCAGCGACTCGTCCATCGACCTCTTCGTCTACCTGCTGGAAAAGGATCAGGAAATCCCGGCGGACGTCAGGGACGAGGAAATGATGGAGCGTCTTTTCAACGAGGGCCGGCCCGCGGCCGTGGTCTTCTATTATCTGGGTGCGCCACAACGGTCCGTCATCTCGTTGAGTCCGTCGCTCACCGGTTCCATCTCGACGACCGAACAGCGGCGCGCCTTGGAAAGCTCGGTCATGCAGGCGTCCGAACGCACGATCCCTGCGGAACAGCTTGAGAAGTTCCTCGGCCAGATGTCGGTCCGCATCTATTGGATGGAGCGCATGCTTTCATCCACCCTGGACATCCGGCCGCATCCGGGCGCCGAGGGGGCGGCCATTGTTGAAAAGAAAGCGGCGGCCGCGCCCGCGCCCCATGGCAAATTCGCCTGGGTGAAGGAAGCCGCCGCGAAAGCGGCGCTGCCGGCCTCGGCACTGGCCGGGCTCCTGCTCGCGGCATTCGGATTGACCCGTTGGCTCCGGGCGCGCGCGCGTCATCGTTTCCCCGAGCTTGAGGTGGAACCCCGCTTGGGAGGATCGCACGCGGCGGGGGTGGGTGCCGTCATTTCGTTCTCCAGCGCCTCGGTGCCACCCGCCTCCCAGCGGGATCAGATGCCGGATTACCTGCGGCGCATGTGACGGGGCGGTTCCGGGCTTCGGGGAAATCACTTCCGATTTTGGAACTTGTAAAAGATCTCCGGTCACATCATTTGCATGCGCCGTCATTGCCGCTTTTTCCGCATCCCTGTCATTGTTAGGAATCCCCCTCGGAGTATGTTTTTCAAGCAAATCATCAGTATTGTCTCATCACTTGTCGTAACATCCTCCATCGCCGAGGCTACGCCGGTTCACGATGATTTCGCCAACAGCATCGGGATCACCGCACCTCTTCCCGTCTCGATCGACGGTGATAACAAGGGAGCCACGTTGGAAGCCGGCGAACCGGACCCGGGCGCGGGAGGCGGGGCTTCCGTCTGGTACCGATGGACAGCACCCTCGAACGGCGATTTCGAAATAAAGCTTTTGGACAAAGGGCCCGATGCCAACCTGAGGATTTTCACGGGCGGCTCGGTGGACTCGCTCCAGCAGCTTTCGAGAACCCGGACGAGGAGTGTCATCGCAGCCGTTTCCGGCACGACCTACCAGTTTTCCGTTCATGCGGCATTTGGACAAGAAGGGAGCTTCGGGCTGGCGATCCGTCCCATCACACCCCCGGTGAACGATCATTTCGCCAATGGCTTTGTCATTCCTCCGGGGCTTCCCGTCACCCTGTCGGGCTCGCATGTGGATGCGACGTGGGAAACAGGCGAGGCATATCCTGTCTCACAAAAGGAAGCGTCGGTGTGGTACCGGTGGACCGCACCCGCCAGCGGCAGCTATGAAATCAGCCTTCCCCAGTGGGATTTGAAATCAACGTTTCACGTGTTCACGGGAGACGCCCTGGACGCCCTCAAGCCGATCGCGTCGTCCGATTTCCGGGAATCCATCGCCGCCACCGCCGGCACCACCTATCATATCTCCGTCGTGGGAAAGAGCGGAGTCCAGGGGGCGTTCAAGCTGGGCATCCGGGCGAACGGTCCTCCGGCGAACGACAACTTCGCGAACCGGATCGTGATCCCGGCGGGACTGCCTGTCTCCCTTTCCGGATCGAACCTGTCCGCGACGCTGGAGACCGGCGAGCCCTATTTCATGGATAACAGGGCGTCCGTCTGGTATCAGTGGACCGCTCCTTCCACCGGAAATTTCAGAATCAACACCATTTTTCCCCATAATTCGGAACCGGTGATCCGGATCTTCACGGGGAATTCCCTGGAGTCGCTCCATCACGTGGCTTCCGCTTACAATGGACGGAGCAGCATCGCCGCCACCGCCGGCACGACCTATCAGATCGCCGTCCAGGGATTCCATGGTTATCCGACTTCGTCCGGGTATGTGGAGCTGGGTACGTTCCAACTGGAAATCCGGGAGCCGTCACCGCCGTTGAACGATCGCTTTTCCCAAGGCATCATGATTCCCCCGGGGCTTCCCGCTTCGGTGAGGGGATCGAACGTCGATGCCACGCTGGAGCCGGGGGAATTGAGCCCGGACCAGGATGGCGGGGCATCCGTTTGGTACCGCTGGGTGGCTCCCGCCAGCGGTAAATTCGTCATCAGCCTGCCATACAAGAGTTTTTCTTCCGTCCTGCATGTCTTCACCGGGAATGCGTTCAATCATCTCACCCCCGTCGTCACGACTTCCTCCAACGCCATCACCATCACGGCCACCGCGGGGACCATCTATCAGATCGCCGTTCATGGATATGGGCCGGAGCTGACGGGAGAGTTCGAGCTGGCGGTCCGCGCGGTGCTGGCGCCCGGCAACGATCACTTCGCGAACCGCTTCATGATACCGTCCGGGCTTCCCGTTTCTGTCGAGGGCTCGCAGGTGGATGGAACCCGGGAGGAGGGTGAACCGGATCCGAGCGGCGGTGGAGGGGTCTCCGTCTGGTACCGCTGGACGGCTCCCTCCAGCGGAAATTTTCAAATCAGTTTCGTGAACCACGATGTTTACGCATCACAACTCAATGTCTACACCGGGAATTCCATCAACTCCCTGAATCCGGTCGCCTCGGTTTTCACCCGAACGGTGATCAAGGCCACCGCGGGGACGGAGTACCAGTTCAGGATCGAAGGGGCCCGGTTGGGCGAGGCGGGATTCGAGCTGGCGATCCGCCAGCTCCTGCCGCCTGCGAACGACGATTTCGCCGCACGGATCGTGATACCGGAGGGACTTCCCGCCTATGTCATGGGCAGCAGCGAGGGAGCCGGCATCCAGCCGGGCGAGCTGAACCCGGAGAATGCCGTCGATGTGGCGTCTGTCTGGTACAGCTGGACCGCGCCTGCGACCGGTAACTATGAATTCAGCGTTCCACGTCTCAATGGAGTCGGCCATCCGCTGGACATCTATAGCGGGAGCACGTTGGAGACCCTCACTCCTGTCACGAGGATCACTTATTGGGGAACCATCGCAGCCACGGCCGGAACCACCTATCAGATCGCCGCCAGTGGAAGTTATGGCGGCCAGTCTCCTTTCCAGTTCGTCATCCGCCGGAAAACCTCCCCGGTGAACGACCATTTCGCCAATTCCATCGTAATACCCTCCTCGGTTCCGGTGGATCAGCCCGGATCGAATGTGAATTCCTCCGATGAGTCCGGCGAACCGAAGCACGGCGATTATGAAGGATCGACCGTCTGGTATCGTTGGACCGCCCCTGCCGCGGGAGTTTACAAGATCGGTGTGGCGGATGGCGATCTGGACCTCGCGCTCGATGTCTATACGGGCAGCTTGCTGAGGTCGCTGACTCCGGTGGTATCGAACGCGTCACAAAAACCGTTCATCGCCACCGCGGGCACCACCTACCAGATCGCATTGTACGGAGTGGGCGGCGACCAGGGTGCGTTCCAGCTTGAGATACGCCAGGCGGCTCCGCCCAAGAACGACTTGTTCGCAAATGGAACCGTGATCCCCGCCGCGCTCCCGGCCTTCGAGATCGGAACGAACGTGGTGGCGGCCTTGGAAACGGGCGAACCGGCGTCTTCCGGTGGCAAGGCGTCGGTCTGGTATCAATGGAAACCCACTTCCAGCGGCAGTTTCGAAATCAGGGTGCCTGTGAGCGGCTTCTATCCGATCCTTCGTGTGTTCACCGGAAACGCGGTGAACACTCTGGCCTCCGTGGCGTCCGGCAACCGCACGGTCACGATCAACGCCATCGCGGGAACGAACTATCGCATCGCCGTTCTCGGAGACGAAGGCGGCCAGGGCGAATTCCAATTGCAGATACGGGCGGCGCTCCTTCCCCCGGCGAACGACCAGTTTGCCAACAGGATCGCCATTCCCACCGGAGTGCCGGTCTTTTTCTCCGGGACAAATGTGGCGGCGACCATGGAAGCGGGCGAGCCCGATCCTGGCACCGGAAACGTGTCGTCGGTTTGGTACCGCTGGACGGCTCCGAAGAGCGGGAGTTACGAAATCCAGAGCATCCGCGGCGATTTCGACACGTATCTGCGCATTTTCACAGGGACATCGGTGGGCGGCCTGAGCCCCGTCGCTTCAGGCTCGCTGCGGAAATCCTTCAACGCCATCGCCGGCACCACCTACCAGATCTCGGTGCATGGGAGTTATGGAGGGAAAGGACTGTTCAATCTGGAAATCCACGAGAATGTGGCGAGGCCCGGGAACGATGATTTCTCCGCCAGGACCGCCCTGTCTGAATCGAATGTCACCACGAACGGCTCCAACCAGAACGCGACACTCGAATCCGGCGAGCCGAATCTTCATCAAAACGGCGGCGCATCCATCTGGTACAGTTGGAGACCGCCGGTGAGCGGCTATTTCAGGATCTCAACCCACGGCAGCGGTTTCGATACCATCCTCCAGGTGTTCACCGGAAGTTATGTCGCCCAGTTGCAGGCCGTCGCCTCCAATGACAATGCCTCGGATGTGATCAACACCAGCGAACTCGAATTTTACGCCCGTGCGAACGTCAGGTATAACATCGCCGTTCTCGGATACCGCGGAGCCCGGGGAAATTCCGTTCTGAATATCGAGCCATCGGCTCTCGGGGCTCTCCAGCAATGGTCGATGTCGTATGGCTTGGATGGTCCATACCTGATCCCAAGCGCCTCTCCCCGGCAGGATGGAATTTCGAATCTGTTGAAATTCGCGTTCAACATGGACCCGACGGTCGCTTCGTCAGGCGCGTCAAGCCAGCTTCAGCCGGGCGAGGGAACGAGCGGGCTTCCTGCCATCAGGCGTGTTTCGGGCGGGCTCAGGATCGATTACCTGCGCCGGAAGGATTCGCCGGGATTGAAATACCGTCCGCAGTTCTCGTCCACCCTCGGTGAGGATGATGGCGAGGGTGGATGGTCGGATGCCAGGGAACAGGACCAGCAGGTCCAGAATGTGAACTCCTATTTGGAAAGGGTGATCGTCCAAGATCCGGACTCTGGCGCGAACGCTGGCGCGGACGCTGGCGAAACGAGGTTCGGACGCGTCGTCGTCGAGCTGGAGCCTGCCCGATAAACCCCACGAAATCCCGTTGGAATCCGATCGACTTCAATAGTCCGCGGGGTCCGCACGGTGCATGACGATCTGGTAGCCGTCGCGCTTGAAGATCACCCCCTTGGAGGTGGTGTCCAACTGCCAGTCGGCCTTGGCCACCGCCTTGTTGGAGCCTTCGGCGTAGGTGTTGCCGATCATGATGTTCCCTTGTTTTGGGAAATACTGCCACACCATGATGCGGACGCGGACTTTCGGATTCTCGCGGAGGGAAACGGCGACCTTGCCGCTCATGGTCCCGCTGGTGATGCCTTTGCCGAAATCAAGGAACCATTCCTGATCGGTGCCCATCGGGAAGATCGGGTCCGTGCTGGAAGCGATCTTGTAGATGCCCTTGAACTGGCCGGACGAGGAATCCGGGATGTCGGCGTGGGAGAGCGGGGCCACAAGGAACATCGCGGCCACGGTTGGGATGGTGGAGAGTTTTCCGAAAGAGCGAAGGAGAGTTTGTGTGTCCATGCCTCCTTCCTAGCGGGTGGCGTGCCCGCGTCGGAAAGCCATGATAATCAATGGTGGATTGGCCGTGCGACTTAGAGAAAAGCGCATCATGCACGATTATCCGGCTCAATTTGCTCTATCTTGGACGCAAACTCGTTGTCTATCCTCACCCTCGTCAAAGACGGTCGATAATGATTTTTTGGGTGATCTCCACAGGGCCCTCGATATGGGCGGTGACGTCGGGAGCAGGTGTCGCGTCGATGCTGATGTTGCCCGAAGTGACCGTCCGCAGGTCGCTTAGATCCCCCAATGAGCGATGTGTCGTCACCGTTCCGCGGAGCCGCATGTTCATCTGCCTCTCGTCGGACTTGCTCGCGAGGTCGACTTCAGCCTTGAGCACCGCGCAGCGGATGCCTTGGTAGTCTTCGATCCCCGTGAACTCCATGGCATAAGTTCCGGTCATATCGTCCAAGATGGCGAAACTTCCTATTTTTGTGGGATCGACGTCCCATTTGTCGCCCACCTTGCGGGGGTTGTCTCCGTAAAGTTCGACATCAACCTCACGATTGAGGAAGTCCGCCATTTTTTCAATTTCCGGCACCCATTCCAGTTCGGGAGTTCCGGTTTCGAGTGCCGCGACCCATTTGCCGTCTTTCTTTTCAACGAGGATGGGCCGGCCTTCGAGCGGAACAGGTTTGACGGGTTCGGGAAACTCCCTGTCGCCGAACACCGTTTTTCCCGTGATCTTCCGGCTGACCAGCATGCGGCGGATTTTTGTGTCCGAGAGAAATTCGAAAGTTCCCCGGGCCTCGATGCCATGGAAGTAGACACCCTTCGATTCGCGTCCATCCGTATGAGAAAGTATTGTGGCATTGTCGATCGTCAGGATGCCTTCCGTTTTGCCTCTGGTGCCGGCGGGAGGGATGTGGCCGCGTTTCGCGAGGATGAAACCGGTTTCCGAAGGGGGGGCGGAGGGCGTGTCGGCGGCGGTGCCGGGTGGCACCGGTTCCTTGCGCTTGCAGGAAATCGAGAGCAACGGAAGGACGATGAGGAGCGGGAGAATCCTGGGAATCATGATACCTGTCGGAAACCGGGGGGAGGAGGAATGGGATCTTGCCCGTTTCTCAAGGGCGGGTGACGGTCACCTTCTGGGTGAGTCTGATCGGCCCCTCCATATGCATCGAAAAGCCGGGGGCGGGTGCTCCGTCGAGGTCGACCGAGCCGCTGGTGACGACCTGGAGATCGGTCATGTCTTTCAGCGAGCGATGGGTCATGACATCGCCGCGGATCCGCATTTTCATGCTTCCGCGACCCTTGCTGGCGGTTGTTCCCTTCAGATCGATCTTCGCTTTCAACACCGCGCAGGGAGTGCCTTGGTAATCCTCGACGCGCACGAATTCGACCGAGTAGGTTCCGGTCAAATTTTCCGCCTCGCCGAAGGAGCCGATCTTGGTGGGATCGACCTCCCATTTGTCTCCAATCTTCCGTGGCGCTTCGCCATAGGTTTCGGCATCGGATTCGTTGTTGAGCGGTTTGGCCATCTTCTCGATGGCCGTTAGCTGTGCTTCTGTCGGGCTGCTGCCGTCTTCAAGGGCGGCGGTCCATTTGCCGTCGGTCTTGGACAACAACACCGTGCTTCCCTCAAGCGGATCGGAAGAGTCGGGAATCGGTTGGTCCATTCCGTTGATCGTCATCTTCCCGGAGATCTTCTTGCTGACGACGGTGCGGCGGATTTTTTCGCCAGGGAGGAATTCGAGTGTTTCGCTTCCTTTTGTGGATTGGTTGACCTTGCCCTGCATTTGTTGGCCACCGGCATCGATCTGCACGTTCGCATCCTCCATTGCTATGGAAAGTTCCATTCCGGTCTTGGTGCCCGCGGGCGGGAGGTAGCCCCGCTTGGCAAGAATCACCGGAGCATCGGCCGGAACGACCGCGGCGACGTTTTCCGCGGAGGATGGCGCGGATTTCTTCTCGCAGGAGGTAACGAGCAGGGGGAGGGTGATGAAGAGCGGAAGGGTTTTACAAGCGATGGTTTTCATTTTCGGGATTGCGGTAAACTGAGGGGGCCATGTGGCGGGGTCGATGATAAAAAAGCAGATGGGGAACGCCCGTTGTCTTCAGGGAGGGGTCACCGTGGTTTGATCCATGATATAAGTGGTCCCTTCGACATGCAGGGTGGTTCCCGGAGCGGTGGTGCTGTCGAGCGTCACGATGCCCGAGAAGCTCGATTGGAGGTCGAGCATGTCCTTCAGCGAGCGGAGGATCGTCACATCGCCACGGAAGCGCATCCGGACGGACTGCCCGCTGAATTCACCGCCTTCGCCTTTGAGGTCGATCACCGCCCTGAGCATGGCGCATGGGGTGCCGCGGAAGTCTTCAATCCGCACGAACTCCATCGACTGGCTGCCGGAGAGATTCCTCACCTCGCCGAGGATTTTGCTTCTGGTGGGATGGACGTCCCATTTTTCCCCCACCTTGCGCGGCGTTTCACCGTAGGTTTCCACATCGGATTCAAGATTGAATGCCTCCGCGATATCATTGATGAAGCGTCTCGCTTGGAGGTCTGCGGTACCGGTTTCCATCGACGCCATCCATACACCGTCCTTTTTTTCGATGATGACCGGCTTGCCATCAAGGCGGAAATCCGACACCGAATCCGGAACCGTCCGGGTGGTTCCGCCGATGACGGCCCTGCCTGTCTTCAGCCTGCTGGCGATGCGGCGGACTTTGGTATCGGAAATGAATTCGAGATCCTCCGTGTCGGTGCTGATGTTGCTGGTGATGCCCAACGTCCGTTTGCCACCCGCCTCCACCCGGAGAACGCTGTCGTTCATGACAATGGTCAGTTCCCTCCGGATCCTGCTGCCGGCGGGCGGGATGTAGCCGCGTTTGGCGAGGGCGACGGAGATTTCAGCCGGAGTTCTGGTGACGGGTGCGGCCGGATTCTTGCGGTCGCAGGAAATCAAGAGCAGGGGGAGAGCGATGAAAAAAGGGAGGACTCTGGGAATCATGGTGTCTAACGGAAGCATGGGGACGTGTCCGGAACAGGTCGATGACAAACGCGGCCTGGGAGCTCTTCCGGGGTTGTGAAGCTTCGAACGGCGGGGCGGTCGTGAAATGCTTTGCAAGGGTGGGACGGCGGCGGGAAGATCCGGGCATGACGGATTGGGAGAATCGCTATCAGGCGGGGGACATGCCATGGGAAAAAGGCCGGGCGGCACCGCCGCTGCTGGAGTTGTTGGAGAAATCCGAGCCGGGGATGTGGGGACCCGGACCGGTCCTGGTGCCGGGCTGCGGCTACGGACATGATGTCCGGGCGCTGGGGGGGCTGGGGGTTCCGGTGGTCGGGCTGGATCTGTCGGAGACGGCGGTGGCGAGGGCGCGTGAATTTTCCCCGGCGGCATGTGGGACCTACGAGACGGGCGATTTCCTCGATCCCGCATGGCGCGAGGGAAAAACATTCTCGGCGATCTGGGAGCACACGTGTTTCTGTGCGATCGACCCTGCGGACCGGGGACGCTACGCGGCGGCGGTGGCCGGCTGCCTGCCTGCCGGTGGCCTGCTGGCGGGGGTGTTTTTCCTCAACCCCTTCGATGCGGGCGAGGATGCCTCCGGTCCGCCGTTCGGCACGACACTGGCGGAGCTGGACGAATGGTTTTCCCCACACTTCGAGCGCATCGGCGGCTGGGTGCCGGAGCGGGCGTATCCCGGCCGCGAGGGGCGGGAATGGGTCGGGCTGTTTCGGAAAAGAGCCTGAGCTTTGGAATCAGTCCAAGGTTGCGGGAAGCCAGGGATGCGGATAGGATGCCGTCACCCGAACCCGATGAAGCTGCTCCTGATTCTTCCGATGCTGGCCCTGCTGCCGTGGTGCGCTTCCGCCAGCGAGGGACGGCCTTATTTCAATGATCTCAAGGCGCCGGAAAGCCGCAAGGACCTGGAGGCCATCCAGAAATCGCTGACGGCGGCCTTGCCCAAGGCGCGGGCGGCGACGGTGTGCATCGAACTGAAGGACGGTTCCGGCAGCGGCGTGATCGTCTCGCCGGACGGCTTGATCCTCACCGCGGCGCACGTGGCGACGGGGGTGAAAAAGAAGGTGACCGTCGAGCTTGAGGACGGCACCAAGCTGAAGGCGGAAACGCTCGGTCTGGTGGCGGACAAGGACGCCGCGATGATCCGGATCACCGAGCCGGGGACCTATCCGTTCGTGGAAATGGACCGCGCGGCGACGACCTTGCTGGGTGATTGGGTGTTCGCGCTCGGGCACTCCGGCGGCTTCAACAAGGAGCGGGGGTCGGTGGTGCGGATCGGGCGGCTGGTGCGGATTGCGGGCTCTTCTTTCCAGTCCGACTGCACCTTGATCGGCGGGGATTCGGGCGGGCCGTTGTTCGACATGACGGGCAAGCTGGTGGGGATCCACTCGCGGGTCGGCGCCCAGCTCCAGGTGAACATGCACGTGCCGATGGCGGAATTCATTTCCAATTGGGATGGCATGATGAAGGGGGAGTTCATCGGCGAAGGTCCCTACGCGCAACTCCCGGTGAAGGGCAACGGATTCCTCGGACTCGCCACGGAGCCGAACCCCAAGGGTGGCCTGCGGATCACCAAGGTGGGCAGCAGGAGTCCGGCGGAGGAGGCGGGTGTCAAGGAGGGCGACATCCTCCACAAGCTCAATGGCACCGAGATGAAGACCCGCGAGCAGATGCAGGATCTGCTCGGGGAGATGTCCGCCGGCGACGAGCTGACGCTGGACATGGAGCGCGGCGGCAAGCCGAAAACCTTTACCCTCGAACTCGGTGAGCGCTGACAAATTTTTCATTCCCGCGTTTTTCGCGCTGCTGCTGCCCTGCGCCGGCCAGCAGAACCTGGACTCGGCGTTCCGCACGACGGGGACGGCGGTGGTGGCGGCCTTCGAGCCGCAGCGCAAGGTGTTGCAGACCTCCAGCGCGGTGATTCTCGACGGCCGCAAGGAGATCGCCTATGGCGTGGTGATCTCCGCCGAAGGGCACATCCTGACAAAAGCCAGCGAGGTGCTGGACGTCGCCGCGCCCGCGGTCACGGTGGACCAGACGAAGTACGGCTCGGCGAAGATTCTGATGGTCGATCCCACCTGGGACGTGGCCTTGCTGAAAGTGGAGGCGACCGGGCTGGTGCCGGTGGTTTACGCCCGGACGAGCGAGGTGGGCCAAGGCACGTGGGTGGTGGCGAACGGCGCGACGACGCGGACCGGACGGCGGCTGATGGCGGGGATCGTGAGCGCGAAAACCCGCGAGATCCCGGCGTCCGGCGGAGCGGCGTTGGGCGTGGTTCTGAAAGAGAAGACCAAGCTGCTCGAGATCGACAGCGTGAACGAGAAGAGCGGCGCGAAGGAAGCCGGATTGCAGTCCGGAGACGTGATCCTGAGCATCGAGGGCAGGCCGATGAAGAAGATCGAGGACATGGCCGAGGTGCTGAAGGACCGCAAGGCGGGGACCACCGTGAAACTCACCTACCGCCGCCAGGAGGCGGAGGCGACGGTCGATGTAAGGCTTGCCGCGAAGGGTGAGCTTTTCGCGGAAGAACCGGACCGGAACGATCAGATGAGCGGCGAATTCTCCCCCCGGCGCAGCGGGTTTCCCCGGATTCTCCAGCATGACATCCTGGGCAGCCGCGCCATCCAGGGCGGACCATTGCTGGATCTGGACGGGCGTTGCGTGGGCATGAACATCGCACGGGCCAACCGGGCGGAAAGCTTCGCGATCCCCGTGGAGGATCTGAAGGAGATCGCGGCGAGGCTGATGAAACAGTCCGGAAATTGAAAGGCGGCTGTCCGGAGCGGACTCACTTTTTCTTGTTGAGGTTGTCGAGGTACTTCTTCGGGTCCTTGTCGAACTTCTTCACGCAGGGCTTGCAGCAGAACTTCACCTCCTGGTCCCCGTGGGTCTTGGTGATGACGCGGCCCATCGAGCCGAGCTTGTTGTCGCTGACGATGCAGACGTCCTTGGGATAGGTCTTGGTCTTCGCGGGGGCCGCATGGAGGCCGGTGGTGCCGGCGATGAACGAGGCGGCGAGCAGGGTGATCAGTGTTTTCATGGTGTTGTCGGTTGGTGTTTCAGAAGCGGAACTGGAGGCCTCCGCCGAAGCCGAAATCAGAGTGGTATTGGGAAATGAGGGAGAACTGTTTGGTCAGGGTGTGGTCCGCGCCGACGCTCCATTCCCATTTGCTGCCGGTGTCGTACCGGACATCGCCGAAGACGCCGAGCCTGTCGGTGATCTGGATGGATTTTCCAAGACCGGCCCGGAGGTCGCCCTCGCTGTCGATCTGCAGGAAACTCTCCACCAGCAGGGGCAGCCGGTATTCCACCCCCGCGAAGGCGCGGTCCTCGTCTCCGTCGTGGTCGGTGAAACGCCAGCCGAGCACGGTGGAGAAATTCGGGTCGAAGTAGCGCTTCCAACCGATGTCGGCCTCGTAGGTGTTTTCATCCCCGTAGCCCGCCTCCCATGACGCGAAGAAGTCGTTGCGGGAATTCATCACGGTCAGCGTGCCCTCGCTCATGTGGGACTGGATCGAGCCGTCGAGAAACGCGAGCAGGGGATCATGCTCGTGTCCTCCGCCGTGTGGCATGTGGCCAGGAGGCATGCCCGGAGGCGTGCCGGTGGTTTGTTCCGAGGCCGGGACGCAGCAGTTGTCGGTGCAGATCTGGTTGGTGCCGGGCTTGAGTTTCCCCTGTGTGGGTGGTTTCCAGCTTTTGTCCTGATAGGCGAAGATGCGCGTCATGCCCGCGTGCATGTGGTAGAGCAGGTGGCAGTGCAGCAGCCAGTCGCCGGGGTTGTCCGCGCGGAACTCGACGGTGCGCTTGCCCATCGGCGGGACATCGATGGTGTGTTTCATCGGAGCGTCGTTCCCCTGCCCGGCGAGCACCCGGAAAAAGTGACCGTGAAGGTGGATGGGATGGTGCATCATCGTGTCATTGATGAATTCCATGCGGATGACCTCGCCTTCCTTGATGGGGATCGTGCCATCCTCCGCGAAGGTCTTGTTGTTGAAGGACCAGATGTAGCGTTCCATGTCGCCGGTCAGCCGCAGTTCGATGGTCCGGCGGGGGAGGGATGCCGGGAAACCGGTCGGCACCGGCGAGCGGAGCCGTGAGTAGGGTGGAAGCGGACGCTCCGGATCCGCGTCCGTGTCCTCCTTGCCGCCGGACATGTCCATGCCCGGCATGTCCATCTCGTCCATGGCGGCCATCAGGTGGGAGTCCATGTTGTAGTTGTCCGGCTTCGGCACGTCGGGAGCCGGATGGAGTGTTCCCCCTCCGAGGAAAACGGAGGCATGGCCGGACCCGTCCTGCGCCGTCGCGCGGACCTCCCATTTCCCGGTTGGCGGGATTTTCACGATGACGTCGTAGGTCTCGGCCATGCCGGTGAGCAGGCGTTTGACGGAGATGGGTTTCACCGGCGGGCCGTCCGCGGCGACGATCTTCATGGGGCCGGTGGCGGACTGGAGGTAGAAGTAGGTGGCGGCGGCCGCGTTGATGAACCGCAGCCTCACCGTTTCGCCAGGCTTGCCGGGCAGGTGGATCGATGGCCGGCCGTTCGCCAGGAACGCGTCGTAGGCGACGTCCGAGATGTCCATGGCGGGCATGCGCGACCATTCGCGTTCGAAGAACGACTTGAGTTCGCCCGCCTTCACCGCGCCGGCGAGGCTTTGCATGGAACCTTTTTTCAACGCATACCAATCGCCGCCACGCCGGAGCGAGCGCATCACCTCCTCGGGTTTCTCCAGCGTCCAGTCGGACAGGACCACGACGTGATCCCGGTCCGCCTTCACCGGTTCTCCGCCCGCCGGATCCACGACGATGGAGCCATAAACCCCGCGTTGTTCCTGAAGGGTGGTGTGGCTGTGATACCAGTAGGTGCCGGAGTGGGGCAGCTTGAACTCGAAGTCGTGCTTGCCTCCCGCGAGGATGGGCGGAGTGGTCACGCCCGGAACCCCGTCCTGCGCCACCGGCAGGACGATGCCGTGCCAGTGGACGGAGGTTTCCTCGTTCCCGAGCTGGTTGTGGACACGGATGCGGGCGGTGTCGCCTTCGCGGAAACGAAGCGTCGGCCCGGGGATGCCGCCGTTGACGGTGAGGGCCGGGATCGGCCTGAGGCCGTTGCCCGGAGTGAAGTCCTGCCGAGCGATCGTCAGGTCATATTCGACGACGCGGGCATGGCAGGCCATGGCGGAAAGGAAAAGGAGTGCGAAAGTTTTCATGGGATGGGGTCGTGTGAACCGGACGCGAGGGAGCGTCGGGAAAATGGCGCGTCGGAAAGGGACGCATTTATCCGCCGCAGGACGTCTGCGGCCTCACGACATCATCAGATCAAAAACCGCTGGAGCATCGCCAGCAGCCGTCGGGGCGGACCGGTGTCGAGTTCCTCCGGCAGCTCCGTGATTTGGACGGGAACGACCGTCGTCACCACCGCGGGTAAGGAGAGCATGGGTTCGGCAGGCGCGGAAACCGGGGCATCCACGGTGACCGAGGCCGCTTCATGATTGCGGGGAGTCTTGGCTTCGCAATCGCAGGCGCTCTCGCGTTTCTCCTTTTTGCCGCCCTCGCAGCACGAGTGCTCCGCCCGCGCGCTGTCACGCACGATGGAAGCGCAGCAGCACGCCGGAATCACGATCAGGATCGCGAAAAACGTGGCGAGGATGCAGCGGAACTTGTGCATGACTGTAGGTGGGACGCGTCCCGGGCGAATATCTTCCCTAAAAAATCTAGCGTTTTTGAGACCGGAGTCGATTGAAAATCGCCAGCGTGCGTTCGCGCTCGGTCTTGTGATCCACGCAGGGCAGGGGATAACCCGGGGCGAGGGGCCGCCCGTCCTTCGGTGGTTCGAGGAAACGGGAGGGGTGGACCTTCGCGAGTTCCGGAATCCACCGCTTGATATAAACACCGTCGGGATCGTATCTGGCGGTCTGTGACCAAGGGTTCTGGATACGGAAATAAGGCGCCGCGTCCGCTCCGGTCCCGGCGGACCATTGCCAGCCGCCGTTGTTCGAGGCGATCTCCCCGTCCACCAGGTGCCGCATGAACCATGATTCGCCGAGTTTCCAGTCGATGTGCAGGTCCTTCGTCAGGAACATGGCGGTGATCATGCGGACGCGGTTGTGCATGAAGCCGGTGGCGAGCAGTTCGCGCATCCCGGCATCGACGATGGGGAACCCGGTGGTGCCGGTTTTCCATGCTTCGAAGTCCCTGCCCGGTTCGTGCCATTCCAGCCCCCGCCAGTCGGCGTTGAATTCCTCCCGCAGGACGTTCGGGAAATGGTGGAGGATCGCGAAGTAGAATTCCCGCCATGCGAGCTCCTTGATGAAGGTGTCGATCCCCGCCTTGCCAACGTGGTCGGCCGCGGCCCTGGCTTTCAGGCAGGCGGCGTGGACCGTGCGGATGGAGACAAGTCCATGCCGGAGGTCCTGGGAAATGCGCGAGGTGCCGTCCGCTCCGGGGAAATCGCGGGACGCCGAGTAGTTTTCGATTTTCCCGGCGATGGCATGCTTCAGCCGCCCGCGGGCGGCGCTCTCCCCTGGTTCGGCGATCTGTGTTTCCGGGACCTCCAATCCCCAGTCCGCGACGGTGGGCAGCGGCAGGGACGTCAGGTGGTCCGGAGTTTTAAATGGGCGTGGCTTGGCGATGGGGGAGGATTTCGGGAGATTCTCCCAGTTTCTGAAATAGGGGGTGAAGACGCGGTAGGGTTGTCCGCTCTGGGTGAGCACCTCGTCCGGGCCGTGCAGGGCGATGTCCGCATGGATGTGGCATTCCACGCCCAGTTCCGCGCAGAGCAGGGAGACCTGGGTCTCCACCGATTTTCCAAAGGGATCGGGCGACGCATGGTAGTGGAGGGCGGCGGCGCGGCACTCGCGGATGATTTTCCGCAGTTCGGCGATGGCCCCGCCCCGGCGGACGATCAGCCGTCCACCGAGCGTTTCGAGGTTTTTCGCCAGCGCGGCCAGGGATCCGCAGAGGAACTGCTGGCGGTTCGGGCCGGTCCAGTGGTGCCGGCCTTGCCAGTCACTGGTAATATAAAGGGGGACCAGGGGGAGTCCGGATTCCGCCGCGCTGCTGAGAGAGGGATTGTCCGCGATCCGCAGATCGCGGCGGAACCAGTGTATGATGGAAGGCTGCGGATCCGGCATGAGAGGAATCTGCCGCCTCACGGGGATCGCGCAACACAGAACGCTTTCAGCTGTCGGCCATGATCTTCTCCGCTTTCTTCAGAGTCGTCTGGCTGAGTTTTCCTTCCACGCGCTTCGAGCCTTCCAGCACCAATTTGAGTTCGGCGAGAACCTTCTCCGCCGCGGCCAGGGATTTCTTCCCACCTCCGAACTTTTTGTCCGGAAAGTATTTGGTGAAATTGGTTCCGGCTCGGCTGATACACAACCGCCAGCCTTCGAAGGCTGCGGTCTCATAGGTAAATCGCGTGAGATTACGTTTTGATTTCATTGATGATAAGGGTGGATTGCACCGAAAATTTGCGTTCGGACTGTTAGGAAATCTAGTTTTTAATTCCGAATTAGTTCCGATTTGGTAAAATTTCGGACGAAAATGTCAGAAAAAAATGCTTTGCAAGCAGGCCGGTCCGCCATTTAGTCGCGCCCCCGCGGGCAATCGCACATCAGCCGTCGGTCCTCTGGACAGCTTCTTAAATGGAGTTTTCCGCCCGCATGAGGGTAACCCGGCAATCAAAAACAACATGTCAGCAGTCAAACTCGCTCGTTTCGAGCTCCCGAACCGCCTCGTCCGCAACGAGGACACCGCCACCGATACCTACGCCCAGTTCAGCGCCGAGCCATTCGAGCGCGGATACGGCCACACCATCGGCAACTCCCTCCGCCGCGTGCTCCTTTCCTCCTTGGAAGGCGCGTCCATCACTTCCGTCCGCATCGCCGGCGTCCAGCACGAGTTCTCCAGCCTTCCGGGCGTGGTGGAAGATGTCACCGACATCGTGCTGAACCTCAAGAAGGTCAAGTTCGCCCACAACGAGAAGGAACCCCGCATCCTCACGATCAAGGTCGAGAAGGAAGGCGTCGTCACCGCCGGCGACATCCAGGGCGACCACATCTACGAAGTGGTCAACAAGGACCAGGTCATCTGCACCCTCGACAAGAAGGTGAAGTTCGACTGCGAATTCGAAGTCCGCGTCGGCCGTGGTTTCTCCACCGGCGACGAAAACAAGCGCAAGGACCAGCCGATCGGCGTCATCGCCATCGACTCGATCTTCTCGCCCGTCACCCGCGTCAAGTACGCCGTGGAAACGACCCGTGTCGGTCAGATGACCGATTTCGACAAGCTCGTGCTCGACATCTGGACCGACGGCCGCATCACCCCGCAGGACGCGCTCCTCCAGGCATCCGCGATTCTCCGCCACCACCTCGACGTGTTCGTCAACTATGACGAGAACGCCGTGGATTTCGAAGAGGCTCCTGCCGAGTCCAGCGAAGAGAACGCCGCCCTCAAGAAACTTCTCAACATGTCGGTCAACGAAATCGAACTCTCGGTTCGTGCCGCCAACTGCCTCAACAACGCGAACATCACCTCGGTGGGCCAGCTCGCGATGAAGTCCGAGGCGGAAATGCTGAAGTATCGCAACTTCGGCAAGAAATCCCTCAACGAAATCAAGGACAAGCTCGTCGAGCTCGGCCTCGGTCTCGGAATGTCCTTCGAAGCCTCCCTGCTTTCCGGACCTGCAGCAGCATCCCGTGGCCCGCGCCTCGGTGCTGAAGACGAAGCGCCTGTCGGCCTTGCCGATCTGATCGCTCAAAACCTCGACGATTAACACATTTAAAATAGAAACGGAAGCACCCGATGAGACATCGCAGCAAAACAGTTAAACTCAAACGCAACGCCTCGCAGCGCCGCGCCCTCCTTGCCAACCTGGCATGCAGCCTCATCCAGCATGGTCGCATCAAGACCACGCTCGGCAAGGCCAAGGCACTCCGCCCGGTCGCGGAAAAGTTGATCACCCTCGCCAAGCGCGACGATCTTCATTCCCGCCGCCTCGCGATCTCCTTCCTCCGTCAGAAGGACACCGTGCAGAAGCTTTTCTCCGAGACAGCACCTGCCTCGAAGGACCGCCAGGGTGGCTACTGCCGCATCACCAAGCTCGGCGCCCGCATGAGCGACTCCGCACCGATGGCGATCATCGAGTGGGTGGACGCACCAGCCAGCGAAGAGCCGGTGGCGGAAGTCGCCGTGGCCGAGGAAGCCGCTCCTGCGGAAGCTCCTGCCAAGCCAGCGAAAAAGGCTGCCAAGAAGAAAAAGGCCGCTGAGGAAGTGGTCGAAGTCGCCGGAGAATAATTTCCAGCGGATCATTCAAGTTCCAGCCGCCTGTGCGAAAGCGCAGGCGGCTTTTTTTGTGGGCCGTTGCGCCCATTCCGGCCTTCGATTTCAGAAGAGAAACCACGAAAATCAAAAAAGACACGAGGGATCTGGGGGGGCAGGCCATCCATCTGAAAGGGGCGGCTCCGTGGACTGCGTGCAGCTTGCTGCCGCTTTCACCTGCCAGCTCGCTGGCCGGGACGGAGGTTCGAATTCATCAGGCGCGCCTCCCCTTGTGCGACAGCCTGCGGAGCAATCAATGATTCGCTGTGGTTCCGCTGTGTCAGCAAGCTGGCTACGGAAAGCGGCAGCGGGCTGCGCGCAGTCCAAAAGTCTCGCCGACTCCAGTGGTCACTTTATTTTCGGAAACTGATTTCATATCAAGCGTGCTGCCAAGCGAGGAAGGTCCATGACCCCCTCTTTTTGTGTTTTTGGTGGATTTCGTGGTTCGTATTCTTCCTTGCGGGATAAAATCTCGCGCTCCCCGCCGCCCGATATTACAACCCCAGCCATGAGTGATTCCATCGCCGAGCTGACGGCACAGATCCAAACCTTCGTGGATGCCCGCGAGTGGCGGAAGTACCACAATGCCAAGGATCTCGCGGTGGCGATTTCCGCCGAGGCGGGTGAGCTGATGCAGCATTTCGTCTGGCAGCAGGAAGAGCAGATCGGCAAACGTCTGGAAGACCGGCGCGAGGAAATCGCCTCGGAAATCGCGGATGTGGCCATCCTGCTTTTCGAATTCGCCGACAATCTCGGACTGAAGCTCGGCGAGGTCATGCAGGCGAAGATCGCCAACAACGACCTCCGCTATCCGGTCGAGAAATCCCGTGGCAACAATCTGAAATATTCCGAACTGTGAGTGAGGAAACCCCACGCCCGCCGCGCCGGAAACGCTACAGCGGAAAAAATCCCCGCCGTTTCGAGGACAAATACAAGGAACACGATCCCGCGCGCTACGGCGACACGGTGGCGAAGGTCATCGCCTCCGGCAAGACGCCTGCGGGTTCCCACATTCCCATCATGATGGAGGAATGCCTCGCCGCGCTGGAACTGGCGGCGGGCATGACCGGTGTGGATGCGACGCTCGGCTACGGCGGCCACGCGCTCCGGATCTTGGAAAAAATCTCACCCGGCGGAAAGCTGCTGGGACTGGATGTGGATCCCATCGAACAGCCGAAAACCGAGGCCCGCCTCCGCGCCGCCGGTTATGGGGAAGACCGTTTCGAAGCGGTCAGGTCCAATTACGCCGGGATTTCCAAGGCCCTCGCCTCGCGGGACATCGCGGCGGTGGATTTCGTTTTCGCCGACCTCGGCTGCTCTTCCATGCAGCTCGACGATCCTTCGCGCGGTTTCAGCTTCAAAACCTCCGGCCCGCTCGACATGCGCATGAATCCCAGTCGCGGCCTCTCCGCCGCCGATTGGTTGGAAAAAACCAGTGTGGAGAAATTGGAAACCGCGCTTGTCGAAAATGCCGACGAACCCCGCGCGCAATCCCTCTCCACGGCACTCGCGGGCGGTAGGTTCCAAACCACGTCGGATTTCGCAAGGGCGATCCGTGAGGCGGTCCGTATCAGCGACGAGGAGGAGATGGATCTGACAGTCCGCCGGGTTTTCCAAGCGGTCCGGATCGCCGTGAACGAGGAATTCACCGCGCTGGATGCCTTTCTCCGCGCGCTGCCGGACTGTTTGAAGTCCGGCGGGCGTGCCGCCATCCTCACCTTCCACTCCGGCGAGGACCGCCGCGTGAAGCAGTTTCTGAAAGCGGGCGTCCGTGACGGCCTCTACTCGGAGATCAGCGAGGGAGTCGTCCAGGCCGGACCCGAGGAACGCCGGATGAACCCGCGCAGCAGCTCCGCGAAACTCCGCTGGGCCACGCGGATGTAGCATTTCGCGATTGAATGTTTTCACACCCATGTTCGTATCCAGCAAGCACATGTTTTTCAGAATCACGGGTCCGCTCCTCCTGATGTCCCTGCTCGCCACCGCGCAGCAAGGTGATGACAAAGGCGTGAAGATGGATCCGGTCGTCCCCGAGAAATTGATCCCGCCCAGCCCGGTGCTCACGGTGGACCAGGCGCTCAAGACGTTCGAGCTGGCTCCCGGTTTCGTCATCGAGCCCGTCGCCGCCGAGCCGCTGGTGGACACTCCCGTCTGTCTGGACTTCGATCCCGCCGGACGCATGTGGGTCTGCGAGATGCGCGGCTACATGCCGGACATCGACGGGAAAAAGGAGTCGGATCCCCAGGGGCGCATTGTCATTCTGGAGGACACCAACGCGGACGGGAAGGCGGACAAGCGCACGGTGTTCCTGGACAAGCTGTTGCTCCCGCGTGCGATCTCGGTTTTCCAGGATGGCGTGCTTTTCATGGATGAGAAACGCCTCTGCTGGATCAAGCGGAAAGGGGACTCGCCGTCCGGAGAACCGCAGGTGATCGATACGAAGATCATGCAGGGCGGAAACGTCGAGCACAAGCCGAACGGCCTGTTGGCGAACCTCGACAACCGTTGGTATCTCGCCAAGTCGGACCGCCGCCTGAAGCGGGCCGGAGACACGTGGGAGCTCGAGACCTCCACCTTCCGCGGCCAGTGGGGCATCGCGCGTGACGATTACGGACGGCTTTATCATAACAACAACTCCACCCTGCTTTTTGGCGACCTGCTGGCACCGGACCTCCTGCTGGGAAATCCGGACGTGAAGATGAAGGCGAAGGATTTCACCCAGCTCGGCAGCAACAGGGTCTGGCCCATCCGCGTCACTCCCGCCGTGAACCGCGCCTACATCGCCAAGGCGCATGGCTTCGACAACGACACGCTCGATCCCAAGACCTACAAGCTCATCAGCGCCACCGCCGCGTCCGGCATGACCATCTACCGCGGGACGAATTTCCCGGCGGACTGGCAGGGCACCGCGTTCGCCACCGAACCGGTCTGCAACCTGGTCAAGGCCATCCGCATCACGGAAAAGGATGGAGTGTCGAAGGGGGAGCATCCTTTGGATGAAAAGGAATTCCTCGCCTCCACCGACGAGCGTTTCCGCCCCGTCAGCGCCTACACCGCGCCGGATGGATCGCTCTACATCGTGGACATGTACCACGGCATCATCCAGCACAACACCTACATGACCAGCTACCTGCGCAAGCAGACGCTGGATCGCGGGCTGGACGCCCCTCCCTACGGCCACGGCCGCATCTACCGGATCCGCAGCAAGATGGGGAAACTCCAACCGGTGGCGGACCTGACGAATCTCCATGGCCTCGACCTGGTCCGCGTGCTCACGAACCCGAACTCATGGCAGCGTGAGACGGCGCAGCGTCTTCTGGTCGAACGCAAGGAAGCCGCGACCATTCCCTTTTTGGAAAAACTGGCGAAGGCGGGAACACCCGTGCAAAAGATCCACGCCTTCTGGACGCTCGAGGGCATGGGCGCGCTCAAGGCGGATTCGCTGGTGACCTCCATCCAGACGAAGGATGCCAAGCTGCAATCCTCGGCGCTCTGGGCCAGCACGCGGCTCGACGCCGCGGAACTCTCGAAGCTCGCGCCCGCGCTGGTGGCCGCTTCACCCACGGATGATGAGGTGGTTCCGTATCTCGCCCGGGCGCTCGGCCGCGTCGGCACCCCCGCCGCCTTCGCGAAGCTCGCGGATCTGCTGGCGAAAAAGTCGAAAGTTCCTTTCGTGAGGGAGGCCGCCGTTTCGGGACTGGATCAGAACGAACTCGCCTTCAAGGAAGCCGCCCTCAAGGACTCGAAAGACACCGCTCTTCTCGGCTGGCTGGACCAGGGGGCCAGGGATGCGAAGTCCAAGCCCGCCGCAAATCATCTGACGGGGGAGGCGCTCGCCTCCTTCGAACGCGGGAAAGCCCTTTTCCACGGTGAGGCCGCCTGCTTCGGCTGCCACGGTGCCGACGGTGATGGCATGCCCAACCTCGGACCTCCGCTGGATTCCTCGGAATGGGTCACCGGAAACCCCAGGAACCTCCTCAACATCCTGCTTCATGGCCTGACGGGCCCCATCACCGTCGATGGCGAATCCTACAGTCCGGAGAGCGACATGCCCGCGCTCGGCGCGAACCCCGCCATCAGCGACCAGGACCTGGCGGACATCTCCACCTACATCCGCAACGAGTGGTCTAACAAGGCCGTGCCCGTCACCCTGCCCCAGGCCAAGTACCAGCGGGACGCCACCAAGGCGCGCGGTGCCAAGCCATGGACGGCGGCGGAACTGGGCAAATGATGTTTTTTCGCCAGGTTCCATCGTCCCCACGGATGATCTAACGGCCGGGTTTGATGTTTCGGCAAACGCCCCCGAATGCGGTTTTTCCGGAATGGGAAGGCATGTGGGCATGCCGGTCGATCCGCGGGATTGACAGCTGGCAATCGGTCGAGATGATTTGAGGTAATGAATGATGTAAGGGTGCGATGGAATGCGTATCCCCGGCCTGAAACCTATCTAACATGAAACCCTCGCTCCTCTCCCTCCGCTTCATCGCAAAGATGTTTTTCGCTGGCATGATGATGTCCTCTTCCGCCATCGCGCAGGATGTGTTGGAACACCTGCGGACCACGGCGGAAGCGGAGGTCGCCATGGCTGATGCCGAGGGGAAGCTGAAGAAAATGGATCTCGCGCAGAAATACGCGACGGCTCTGGGGAATCTGGAAAAATCGCTCGCCGCCGCGGGCGAGCTGGATGCCATCGTGCATCTGCGCGAGGAGCAGGAAGCGGTGAGGGGCACGGGCGAACCCACCCCCCATGACGACAAGCCGCTGGTGGACCTGCGCGCGAAGTATCTGAAGTCGCGCGATGACATCGATGCCGCCACCAAGGGCGCCCGCGCCCAGGTCGCCCAGGGAACCGGGAAAAAAATCAAGGAGCAGGAGGCGGTTCTGACCAAGGCGGGGAAGGTGGAGGAGGCGCTGAACCTTCGCAAGGAAGGTGAACGGCTGCTGCTCCAGCTTTCAGGCGGGAGCGCGGCGGAGACGGTGGCTTTCGCCGACGACCCGCGGGCGAACTCGCTTCCCGCCTTGAACGATCTGGAGATGATCAAGCTTCCGCCGGACAAGCCTCCCGTGGCCGACAATCCTTTCGCGATCAAGGGGGACTGGCTCACGAGCATGACCGTGCCGGTGGCGAAGCAGAAGGTCCGGGAACCGATCATCGTCGGTCATCGTGAAAAAAACATATGGATCACCGTCGTGGTTTCTCCGAACAGCATCTGGTCGGGCGCGGAGCGTGGCAAGGTCCATCTGGCCGCGGGGACATTCATCGCCACCAAGTCCCGTTTCGAGAATCTCGAATTGGGAGCGGACCATGCGAACCGCTTTTATTTCGCGAACTGCGCGTTCACCAGCTGCAAGTTCCCGAAAGTCGGCTGGTGGCATGATGGCGGCTGGTTTTTCGCGAAGCACTATTTCGAAAATTGCCATATCAAGGGAAGCTACGCCGGACGCCTGACGGTTCAGGAGAATGGCATCCGAGCGCAGACCTGTGTGTTCGAGGATGTGGAGTTCCCCACCATCCGTTTCCAGAAACACCAACCCGCGGATTTCGTGAACGACAAGTGGCTGCGGCTCGTCAACTGCCGCTTCGTGAAATGCAAGCTGCCGCTCAGTTTCCTGCTCCTCACCCGCGATTGTGTGTTTGAGAACTGTGTCGTCTCGGAAGACATCGACAGGGGGGATGATGTCGAGATCACCAAGCCGATCCAGATCGACATGTATGTGAGCAACACCCAGATCCGGGTCAACAAGATGCCTGCCGCGGTGACGATCAACCAGAAGAAATACAGCGATCCGAAGGTTGCCGCGGTGCCCACCGCCGCCTCCCTGACGGCGCTGATGGCGAAGTGATACCCACCGGAACCGGCGAGGCCGGAGATGAAGCCAAAGGCTTCCACATTCTGACAGGCCCGGGATTGACAGCCGACATCGCGTCGAGATGATCTTGGGCATAATGATCAAGGAGCGATGGAACACGCCTCCGGACTCCGTAATTTACTCAAACATGAAACTCGCCCGCCCCCTCCGCTTTTTTCCGAAGACATTGCTCGCATGCCTGATGATGTCCTCCGCCGCCATCGCACAGGATGTGTTGGAGCATCTCCGCACGACGAGTGAGGCGGAGGTCTCCATGGCGGAGGCCGAGGGCAAGCTGAAGAGGATGGATCTCGCCCAGAAGTATGCCGCGGCGCTGGGGAATCTGGAAAAATCCCTCGCCACCGCCGGCGAGCTGGACGCCATCGTCCGCCTGCGGGAGGAACAGGATTCTGTAAAAAACACCGGTGAACCCACCGCCCATGAAGACAAGGTTCTGGTCGACCTGCGGGCGAAGTATTTGAAATCGCGGGATGAGATCGACGCCGCCACGAAAACCGCACGCGACCAGGTCGTACAGGGAACGGGGAAGAAGCTCCGCGAGCAGGAAGGCATCCTGACCAAGGCCGGAAAAGTCGATGAGGCGCTGAACCTGCGCAAGGAGGGCGAGCAGCTGTTGCTCCAGTTGTCAGGTGGTTCCGCCGCCGTGACCCCTCCTCTCGCCGATGATCCCCGGGCGGGCGCCGTGAACCCGCTGCCGGTGATGGACATCCCCGAGGAGAACCCGCCGGTGCTTGAAAATCCCTTCGCCATCAAGGGGGACTGGCTGGAGAGCATGACCATCCCGGTGACGAAGCAGAAGATCCGTGAACCCATCTATGTCGGTGACCGGAACAAGAATATCTGGGTCAATGTGGTCATCTCACCCCAGAGCGTATGGTCCGGATCGGAGCGGGGGAAGTTCGAGCTTCATTATGCCAATGTCTTCGCATCCAAGAGCCGGTTCGAGAATCTTGAGATGAGCGGTGACGACCGCTGCCACTTTTATTTGAAAAACTGCGCCTTGATCAGTTGTGATTTTCCGAAAATCGGTTGGTGGCGGGGGCAGATGAAGCATTATTTCGAGAACTGCTACCTCAAGGGAACCCGTTCCGGGCTTTCCGCGGTGAGCAACAACGCGATCCGGGCGGAGAACTGTGTTTTCGAGGACGTGGTGTTTCCCACGATGCTTTTCCTGCAGAACCAGCCTGCGGATTATGTGAACGACAAATGGATGCGGATCGTCAACAGCCGGTTTGTGAAATGCAAGATACCCCTCAGTTTCGTGCTGCTCACCCGGGATTGCGTGTTTGAAAACTGCATCATCACGGACGAGAACAAGAAGGATGATTCCGAGATCACCAAGCCGATCCAGATCGACATGTATGTCAGCAACCTGCAGATCCGCACCAAGGTCCCGGCGGCGGTGACCCTCAACCAGAAGAAATACAGCGAGGTGAAGCCCGGCGCGATTCCCACCGCGGCCACGTTGCTGGAAATGATGGCGAAGTGACGCGTCTTCCAGCTCACGCCGACCCCTGCCGCATCCGGTAGTCCCGTGGCGACATGCCGGTGGTTTTCCGGAACTGCCGGGTGAAATAGTTGCTGTCGTTGAACCCGACGTCGAAGGCGATCTCCGTCACCCTGCGGTCGGTGTGGCGCAGGAGGTTGCAGGCGCGGGTGATGCGCTGCCCGATGACCCATGCGAGCGGCGAGGTGCCGGTGGCGGATTGGAAAACCCTGAGGAAACTCCGCTGCGACATGTTCGCGATGGTGGCCAATTCCTCCAGATCCACCTCGCGGTGAATGTTCCGTTCCAAATGGGACATCGCCTCGCCGATGCGCAGGACGGCGCGGCCGTCCGGCGACGGACTGCGGCCGTAGCAGCGTGAGAGCAGGCCGATGATCTGCATGAACGATGCGGTGGCCATGAAACCGAATCCCGGTTCGCGGGCCTTCAGTTCCGCATCGAGGCGGTCCGCCAGTTCGATGACCTGTGCGAGTTCCTTGCCCGTCAGATGGAGGCGGCCCTTGGTGGGTTGTCTGATGTTCCGGGAAGGCTCCAGCGTGAAAAGCGCGTGATACCCGGCGACGGAAGGAAGATCCAACAACCCCATCTTCAGCTGGTTGGGCTGATAGAGGATGTTCACCAGCCGGAGGTCTTCGAGATCGCGGTACTCATGCTCGCGCTTGCCCGCGATGACGAAGACGTCGCCGGCGGTGAGTTCCCATGATTCCTGCCCGGTGACATGCAGGCACTTGCCGCCGGTGACGATGACCAGCTCGGCGAACTCATGGGCGTGCGGCTCGAAGTGTTCCTGCGGTTCACGCCGCTCGACGCTGATGGGAAATCCATCGGGGTGGAACCAGTCGTCGATTTTCAGGATGCGTTTCACTTGGCGGGATCGTGCTTGTTTTTGGCAAAACAGTGGAGGTTTTTATGCGGGAATTTCAAGCAAGCTGCCCATCCTTAATCAAACCCTGAGAAATGGCAAAATCCTCCAAGTCAGTCGCCCAGTCTTATCAACTCGCCCGAGAGCGGTACGCCGGAACCGGCGTGGATACCGAGGCCGCCATGGCCAGGCTCGCGACCGTGCCCATTTCCCTCCACTGCTGGCAGGGCGATGATGTCGGCGGATTTGAAAACACGGGCGAAGGACTCAGCGGCGGAATCGCGGTGACGGGGAATTATCCCGGCAAGGCTCGCACGCCGGACGAGCTTCGCGCGGATCTGGAAAAGGCGCTTTCACTGATTCCGGGCAGGCACCGGCTGAACCTCCATGCGTTCTACGGCGAGTTCGGCGGAAAAAAGGTGGACCGCAACGAGATCCGCCCGGAGCATTTCGCCAACTGGATCGACTGGGCGAAATCCCACGGCATGGGAATGGATTTCAACCCGACCTGTTTCGCGCATCCGAAGGCGGCGGACGGTTTCACCCTGTCCCACCCGAAGAAGGCGGTCCGCGACTTCTGGGTGGAGCACTGCATCGCATCGCGGGAGATCGGCGCGGTGATGGGCAAGGCGCTCGGTTCGCCGACCGTGACGAATGTCTGGATCCCGGACGGCTACAAGGACACTCCGGTGGACCGTCTCGCACCCCGCCGGCGCCTGTCGGATTCGCTCGACCGCGTTTTCGCGAAGAAGCTCAATCCGAAGCACCATCTCGACGCGGTGGAGTGCAAGTTGTTCGGCATCGGCAGCGAGAGTTATGTCGTCGGCTCCCATGAGTTCTATATGGGGTATGCGATGAAGAACCAGAAGCTGCTCTGCCTCGACGCGGGCCATTTCCACCCGACGGAAGGCATCGCCGACAAGCTCGGCACGGTGCTGATGTATGTGCCGGAGATCCTGCTGCATGTCAGCCGTGGCGTGCGTTGGGACAGCGATCATGTCGTGACGCTGGACGACGCGCTGCAATCAATCGCCGCGGAGCTGGTGAGAAACAAGCTGCTGGCCCGCACGCACATCGGGCTGGATTTCTTCGACGCCAGCATCAACCGCATCGCCGCGTGGACCATCGGCACTCGGAACACCTTGAAGGCCCTGCTCATGGCTCTGCTGGAACCCGCCGCCCTGCACGCGGCGGAAAAGGCGGGCGACCACACCTCGCGCCTCGCCTTGTTGGAAGAAAGCAAGAGTCTGCCCTGGGGCCCGGTATGGGATGCGTATTGCGAAAGGCAGGATGTTCCGGTCGGCACCGCGTGGCTGGACGAGGTGAAGTCCTACGAAAATACTGTGTTGGCCAAGAGAGCCTGATAAAACGCCACCAACCCGCCAACCCACGGTTTGAAAAATCTTCTCCAACTAACTGACATCCGGAAATCCTTCGGTGCCGTGCGCGCGCTCAAGGGGGTTTCCTTCGAGCTCCGCCCGGGAGAGGTCCACGCCTTGCTGGGCGAGAACGGCGCGGGGAAATCCACCCTCATCAAGGTCATCACCGGCGCGCACCAACCCGACGGGGGCACGCTCACCGTTGGCGGTGAGGTGGTCGCCCATCTCACTCCATCGAAGGCGCGCCAGCTCGGCATCGCCTGCATCTACCAACAACCCGCTCTTTTCCCCGATCTCACGGTCGCGGAGAACATCGGGTTGCGGCTGAAGAAGCCCGGCACGTTCAGCCGCGTCCGCTGGGCCGGGCAGCGTACCCAGGCGGTCGAGCTTCTGCACCGCATCGGCGCGGAAATCTCGCCGGATGCGGAGGTGCGCTCGCTCTCGATGCCGGAGCAACAATTGGTGGAGATCGCCTGCGCGCTCGGTTCCGGAGCGGAGATCGTCATCATGGACGAGCCGACCGCGTCGCTCACGCAGAAGGAGCAGCACCTGTTGTTCAAGGTCGTGCGCGACCTGCGGGCGAGCGGGGTGGGGGTGATCTACATCTCCCACCGCCTGGAGGAGATCTTCGCCCTGGCGGACCGCGTGACCGTCTTGCGGGACGGCGAAAGCGTCGGCACGAACCAGGTGGACACTCTCAACGAATCCCAGATGATCAAGCTGATGGTGGGCCGCGAGGTTTCCTCCATCTATCCGCCTGCGGAAAGCGAACCGGCCGGTGTGGTGCTTTCATTGAAAAACCTCGGCTGCGCGGCGGGCGGGGTCGGCGGGGTGACGCTCGATGTGAGGGCGGGCGAGATCGTCGGCATGGCAGGCCTCGTTGGCGCGGGGCGGACGGAACTCGCACGGATCCTCTTCGGCATCACTCCCGCGGACTCCGGCGAGATTTCGCTGAATGGTGAAAAGATCTCGATCCGCAGTCCGCGCGAGGCCATCGCCCATGGCATCGGCTATGTGCCGGAGGACCGCCGCAGGCACGGGGTGATTCTGGAAATGCCCATCGCCCAGAACATGACGATGGCGATCCACCCGAAATTTTTTCCCGGCACGTGGCTCCGTTTCAAGGCGGAGGACCTGCTGGCCAATGACTTCATCCGCGACCTCGGCATCAAGGCCTATGGTCCCGACGCGCCGGGCGGCAGCCTCAGCGGTGGAAACCAGCAGAAGGTCAGCGTCGCCCGCTGGCTGGCGACGAAGCCGAAGCTGCTCATCCTCGATGAACCCACCCAAGGAGTGGATGTTGGTGCGAAGAGCGAGATCCACAGGATCATCCGCGGCCTGGCGAAGGAGGGCCTGGCGGTGCTGATGATTTCCAGCGACCTGCCCGAGGTCCTGGGAATGAGCGACCGCGTCGCCATCATGCGTGGCGGAAAACTGGTGGACATCATCGCGAAGGAGAACGCGGACGCCCAGGCCGTCATGGCCGCCGCGCTCGGAACGAATGGAAAGGACGCCGCCTGATGAGCAAGTATTTCCGTGAACTCACCGTCGCGTGCGCGCTGCTGCTGCTCATCCTGCTGCTGGCCGTCCTCGCCCCGCACTTTTTCCAAGGCCAGCCGTTCGTCTCGCGGCTCACCTCGCAGATGCCCGCGCTGGTCGCCGCCATCGGCATCGCGCTGGTGATCATTTCCCGGCAGATCGACATCTCCATCGGTTCGCAATTCAGCATGTGCGCCATCGTCGCCGGTATGACCGCGGCGTCCGGACTGCCGCTGGGAGCCGCCATTGCGGCGGCCATCGGGGCCGGAGCGTTCATGGGGGCGGTCAATGGAGTGCTCGTCGCCTACCTCGGCCTGCCGAGCATCGTGGTCACGCTGGCGACGATGGTGACCTGGCAGGAAGCCCTGCGGCTGTGGCAGCAGGGACAACTGCTCACGCTTCCCGCAGGCATCCAGTGGTTCGGTGTCAGCCAGTCGGCGGGCCAGACGATCGTCATCTCCCTGACGGCCGCGCTGCTGATCGTCGCGGCATGGTCGATGAAAAACCTTTCCGCCGGACGGTTCATCCACGCCACGGGCACGGATGCGGAGGCCGCCCGCCTCGCCGGCATCGATCCGAAGCGCACCACCTTCGGGGTCTTCGTGCTGATGGGCGCGCTGGCCGGTCTGGCAGCGGTGCTGAACATGGTCCAGTCCCCCCAGGTGCAGCCGAACTGTGGCGACGGGCTCGAGCTCAAGGCCATCGCCGCCGCGGTTGTCGGCGGCGTCGCGATCAGCGGCGGGCGT
Source organism: Luteolibacter yonseiensis (assembly GCF_016595465.1). NCBI lineage: Bacteria > Pseudomonadati > Verrucomicrobiota > Verrucomicrobiia > Verrucomicrobiales > Verrucomicrobiaceae > Luteolibacter > Luteolibacter yonseiensis. The sequence goes on from NZ_JAENIK010000009.1 coordinate 143,860, forward strand.
GGCACGCTGTGGGGCGTCTTGCTGGGGATGCTGCTGCTGGCGAACGTGAATCCCGCGCTGACCCACCTGCATTTCGAACCCTATTGGGAAAAAGCCATCCAGGGCCTTGTCATCCTGCTCGCCGTGGTGGCGGACGGCATCCGCACCCGGAAGAAATCCATCTAACAGACCGCAGCCATGTCAAACCCAAGGTCGTTCTCCATCAAGTCCCTCCTCGCCCGTCACGAGACGGTGCTGGTGCTGGTGATCCTTTTCGAAGTGATCCTCTTCCAGGCCCTCGGAAACAATTTCCTCGTCGGCAGGAACATCTCCAACGTCTTCCGCCACTCGGTGGAGATCGGTCTGCTCGCGCTGGCGATGACGCCGGTCATCCTCACCGGCGGCATCGATCTTTCCGTCGGCTCGATGATGGGCCTGTGCGCGGTGCTCTTCGGCATGATGGTGAACAGCCTCGGCCTCGATCCGTGGCTCGCCGGTGCCCTGGCCATCGCCTTCGGTGCAATGGGCGGCGGATTGAACGCGGTGCTCATCACCCGGTTGAACCTGCCACCGCTGATCGTCACGCTCGGGACCTTCTCGCTTTTCCGCGGTCTGGCGGAAGCGCTGACGAAAGGCTCGGAATCCTACTCCGGTTTCTCCCCATCCTTCCTTGCCTTGGGAAACGCGGACATCGCGGGACTGCCCACGCAGATCTGGGTGTTCATCTTCGTCGCGCTGGGAATCTGGCTTCTGGTCCACCGCACCACCGTCGGCCGTTCGTTCCGCGCCATCGGCTATGCGGCGGACGGAGCGCGTTACGCGGGCATCCCGGTGGCGAGGAACACCAGCATCGCCTACATGCTGGCCGGGGCGGTCGCGGGACTGGCCGCCGTGATCCTCGTCTCACGCCTGGGCGAGGCCCGGGCGAACGCCGGCATCGGTTACGAGCTGCTGGCCATCACCGCCGTGGTGCTCGGAGGTGTGAGCATATTCGGCGGTTCCGGCACGGTGGCGGGCACTTTCCTCGGCTGGATCTCGCTGGCCATCCTGAACAACGGCCTCACCCGCATTTCCGACTACCGCATCTTCGACCAACCGGTGGCGAGCGTCGCCCGCGAGCTTTCCGGCCTGCTCACCGGCCTGCTGCTGCTCACCGCCCTGGCCATCGGAGCCACCACGAAAACGCTGGCCGTGCGCCGCGCCCGCAAGCAATCTCTCGCCAATCTGAAACCCAATCCAGCCAACCCATGAAACGCAAGACCTTCATCGCCTCGCTCGCGCTCCTCGCCGCGCTTCCATTTGTTTCCTGCAGCAAATCCGAGTCCAAGGGCAAGCTCACCATCGCCCTGCTCCCGAAGAGCAAGGGCAACCAATACTTCGTCACCTGTGAGAAGGGCGCCCGCGCCGCCGCCGCGGATCTCGACGCCGAGCTGAAATTCGACGGACCGATCAATTCGGATCCGGCCAAGCAGAACGAGATCGTCGAGAACTGGATCACCGATGGCGTCGATGTCATCGTCGCCTCCTGTGAAAACAAGGACTCCATCTCCACCGCCCTGAAGAAGGCGCAGTCGTCCGGCATCAAGGTCGTCACCTTCGACGCGGACGCGCAGAAGGACGCCCGTTCGTTTTTCGTGAACCAGGCGACGCCGCAGGGCATCGGCCAGCAGCTCATGGACACCGCCGCCTCCCTCACGGGCGGCGAGGGCGAGTTCGCCATCATCACCGGCACCCTGACCGCCGCGAACCTGAACGAGTGGATCAAGTACATCAAGGAGCAGAACGCGGCGAAGTATCCGAACATGAAGCTCGTGGACATCAAGCCGTGCGACGACCAGAAGGACAAGGCGCAGCAGGAAGCCACGAACCTCCTCAGCGCCCACCCGAATCTCAAGGCCATCGTCGCCGTGTGCTCGCCCGCCGTTCCCGGCGCGGCGGAGGCGGTGAAACAGGCTGGAAAAACAGGTGCCGTCAAGGTCCTCGGCCTCGGCCTGCCCAGCGAGAACCGCACCTACGTCAAGGACGGCGTGACCCAGGCGGTCATCCTATGGAAAGTGGAGGACCTCGGCTACCTGTCCGTGATGGCGGGTGCCGCCGTCGCCAAAGGCGAGCTCAAACCCGGCGCGGCCGACTTCACCGCGGGCAAGCTCGGGAAAATGACGGTCGAGGGCGACAACATCATCCTCGGCAAGCCGTTCGTCTTCACCAAGGAAAACATCGACCAGTTCGATTTCTAACAGCCCGTCCGGTTTCCGATGAAACTCATTCCCTGTCTCGCCGCCGCGGCCTTTTCCGCGGCGGTCCTTCCCTGCCGCGCGCTTCCCGCCGCCGTCGCCGAGGTCGCGGAAAAAAGCGCGCTCACCTCCTTTGTCGTCCGGCCGAAGCATGTGGTGTGGGCATCGGGAGCGGGTGTTGAAGATCCGGAAAACCTGCTCAAGCCGCACAGCGGCCAGGCCGTGCTCGTGGAGCCGGTGCCGCCGCTGGTGGTGAAGCCCGGTGGCGCGGTCGTCATTGATTTCGGAGTGGAGATCGTCGGTTCCGTCGATCTCTTCACACCGCAGACACCCGGCAAGGACATGCCTTCCGTCCGGCTGCGGTTCGGTGAATCCGTCGCGGAAACGATGGTGGACATCGGCGAGCGCGGCGCGCAGAACGACCATGCGCTGCGCGACCAGGTGGTGAAGCTGCCGTGGCTCGGCAAGACGACCGTCGGTCCCAGCGGCTTCCGCTTCCTGCGGATCGACAACGCGGATCCGAAAACGGACGTGCGGCTCAGCCAGGTCCGCGCGGTGCTCACCCTGCGCGACGTCCCCTACGTCGGCTCCTTCAAGTGCTCGGACGAGCGGCTGAACCGGATATGGGATACCGGTGCCTACACCGTCCACCTCAACATGCAGGACTACCTTTGGGATGGCATCAAGCGCGACCGGCTCGTCTGGCTGGGCGACATGCATCCGGAGGTCAGCGTCATCAGCAGCGTCTTCGGCTACAACGAGGTCGTCCCGAAGAGCCTGGACATGACCCGGGATGTCACCCCCGTCACCGAATGGATGAACGGCATCAGCTCCTATTCCATGTGGTGGATCCTGATCCACGAGGAGTGGTACCTCCAGAACGGGAATCTCGATTATCTCAAGCAGCAGCAGGCCTACCTGACCGCATTGCTCAAGCGTCTCGCCACCCATGTGGATGCGGATGGCAGGGAGACCCTGGACGGCATGCGTTTCCTCGACTGGCCGACGTTTGAAAACAAGACCGCCGTGCACGAGGGCCTCCAGGCGATGATGACGCTCACCATGGAAAGCGGCGCGCGATTGGCGGAAATCCTCGGCGACCGGGAAACCGCGGAGCTCTGCACGGAGACGGCCGCGCGGCTTCGCAGGCACCAGCCCGAGTCCAGCGGCCGCAAGTCACCCGCGGCGCTTCTCTCCATCGCGGGATTCCGTGAACCGTCGGAGGTTTCCGATGCTGTCTTGAAAAAAGACGGGCCGCGGGACCTGAGCACGTTCTACGGATTCTATGTTCTCAACGCCCTTGCGAAATCGGGTGACATCGACACCGGCCTCGACTTCATCAGCCAATACTGGGGCGGCATGCTTGACTTCGGCGCGACCACCTTTTGGGAAGACTTCGATCTCGACTGGACGAAGGACGCGGGACCGATCGACCAACCGGTCGCGCCGGGTAAAAAAGACCTGCACGGGGATTTCGGCGCGCATTGTTACGTCGGCTTCCGCCACAGTTTCTGCCACGGCTGGGCGGGCGGGCCGACGGCATGGTTGAGCAGGAACGTGCTGGGTGTCGCACCCGTGGCTCCCGGCTGTGCCAAGGTGAGGATCACGCCGGATCTCGGCCGTCTCAAGTGGGCGGAGGGGACCTACCCGACTCCGAAAGGCGCGATCCATGTGCGCCACGAACGCCAGGCGGACGGAACCATCAAGTCCGTGGTGAAACTGCCCGATGGGGTGGAGGAAGTGAAGTGAGGCTCCCCGCCCGGAGGCTGCCCGCCCCCTGATCCATTGTCATGTGGGAAGCCGCAATCTCCGGTTTTTCCGGACGTTTTTTCGACCACCGGGCTAGACCGCGCTGTATCGACCCATTACCCTTTATCCCGTGAAACCAAGCCAGACCGCCCAATCTCCCTCCAATCCCGATCTCGAGATCAAGGACGCGCAGTTGATTTTCAACCGTGTGTGGAAGGAGCTGGACGAGGAGATCGGCCGGGAGAACCTGCGGTTTCCGAAGGAGCTCATCCTGCTCGGCGGAGCGCCCGGCTCGGGGAAAGGCACCAACACCGCCTTCATCTGCGAGGTGCGCGGAATTTCCTCCCCGCCCATCGTCATCAGCCAGTTGTTGGATTCTCCGGACGCGCGGAAGATCAAGGCAAACGGCGGCATGGTCGGGGACGAGGAGGTGCTGCGCCTCCTCCTGCGCGAGCTGCTCAAACCGGAGTTCCGGGACAGCGCGGTGCTCGACGGCTTCCCCCGGACGACCGTGCAGGTGGAGTGCCTGAAAATGTTCTATGACCAGATGATCTCGCTGCGCCGTGAGTTCTCAAACACCGGCCAGGCGCATTTCTTCCGCCAGCCGACCTTCCACATCATCCTGCTCTTCGTGGATGAGTCGGAAAGCATCGCCCGCCAGCTCAAGCGCGGACGCGAGGCGCAGGCGCACAACGCGGAAGTCCGCCAGTCCGGCGTGGGAGAGCTGGAGGAGGAGCGGGCCACCGACTTCGATCCCGCGCTCGCGCGCAACCGCTACCGCACGTTCAAGGAGAAGACCTACGGCGCGCTCGTTTCGCTGAAGCAGATCTTCCACTATCATTTCATCAACGCGCAGGCCCCCATCGAGATCGTCCAGCGCAACATCATCAACGAGCTCGAATACCAAAGCTCGCTGGAACTCGATCCGCGCACCTTCGACACGATGCGCCACATCCCGCTGGCCGACGAGATCGTGCTCAACGCCCGCCAGGAACTTGTCAACCGGCTCGATGGTTACCAGGTCGAGCACCCGGAGCTGATGCAGGCGGTCGTCGATTTCATCCAGGGAAAGATGATGCCCGTCATCAAGCGCTACGCCATCAGCGGACGCACGATGATCAACACCGAGGAGCCGTTGTTCACCGATCCCGTCGCCATCGCCATTCTCATCGACATCTTCTCGGAGCGGGGCTTCCGGGCAAGCGTGGACATCCACATCCAGGACATCCCCGAACGCTTCGACCTGGAAACCGGCCTCATCGAGACCCGGTCCAAGCGTGTCTACCGCATACTGGTCCTGTTCAACGGCTCGAAGATCCGCAGGGGCTGATACCTTTTCACGGGAAAAGCGACCTTGCATCCCGTTCGCCAGAACCATGGACCGCGCGCGGTTCGCCGCCGCTTTCCGTAGCCAGCTTGCTGGTACGGCGGTGGATCGGCGTACCGCTCCCGCGTACCCCACCGCAGGCTGGCGCAAGGGGGATGTCACGCCATGAAAAATACGGACCGTCACCCCGGCCAGCAAGCTGGCGGAGGAAAGCGGCAGCGAGCTGCGCGCAGTCCAAAGCTTCGCCATCCGTCGGCCGTTCCGTCGAAAACCGCTCCTCCCGGAAATTTTTTCGTTTGCGTCCTCCATCGCCCGGGTGTATTCCGAATGCAAGCAACCGCTTGCATGCATCCTATGAGTTCTTCCTCCCCGCCCGCCGGATCCGCCGCCGAGAAACTCCTCGACGCCGCCATCGTGGTTTTTTCCCGCTCCGGCATCGGCAGCGCGACGACGCGCGAGATCGCGAAGGAGGCGGGGGTGAACGAGGTGACCTTGTTCCGGAATTTCCAGAACAAGCAGGGACTTCTCTCGGCGGTGCTCGAGCGGGCGTTCCTGCCATCCGCGGAACAGCGGTCGGTCCCCGGAAAAACCGTGGGCACCGGTGCGGGTCTGGAGGAGGTGCTGATGGAGTTCGCGGCGGTGGATTTCGAGAGGAAGCAGCGGAACATCGCGCTGATGCGGGTGCTGCTCGGCGAGGTGCATTGCCTGGGTGATCAGGAAACGGAGGTGCTGCGGCGGATTTTCAAGCCGTGGAAAGAGGAACTCGCCTCCCGCCTGCGGGAGGCGCAGGAACTCGGCCTGGTGCGTGCGGAGGTGAATCCGGTGATCATCGTGGATCAACTGGTGGCCATGCTATTCATCGGCGCGCTGCGGGCGGAGACGATGAAGTGCCTCGAATATGACGCGCCGACCTATCTGAAATCGTGCGTCGGAACGATCCTCCACGCCATTCAAGCACCGAAGGCCGCAAGGAAAAGGAAGAAGCCATGAGCGAATCCGCGACATCGCTCTATGGAGCCGACCCGGAGTTTCTGTCCCCTCTGGCGGCGAAGCTGCTGGAGAAGGGGATTTTGAAATGGGTGATCTCGCTGACCGCCTCGCTGGCGGCGATTCTGGAAGTCATCGACACGGTGATCACCAATGTCGCGCTGCCCGACATCCGCGGAAACCTCGGCGCGAGCCTGTCCGAGGCGGGTTGGATCTCGACGAGTTATGCCTGCGCGAATGTGGTGATCATCCCTCTGTCCGCATGGCTGGGCTACCGCTTCGGGAAGAAGAATTACTTCATGTTCTCGTTGATCGGCTTCACGCTGGCATCGTTGATGTGCGGCCTGTCGCCGAACCTCGGCATGCTCATTTTCGCGCGGGTCGTCCAAGGGCTGACAGGTGGCGGCCTGCTGGCCAAGGCCCAGTCGATCGTGTTCGAGGCGTTTCCCAGCACCGACCGCGCGTTCGCCCAGGCGATCTTCGGAATGGGCATCATCGTCGGACCGGCCATCGGCCCGGTGATGGGAGGCTGGCTGACGGACAATCTCGGCTGGCGCTGGATTTTCTATATCAATCTCCCGCTCGGCCTGCTCGCCGTGCTGATGGCCTGGACCTTCCTGCCGACGGATGACAAAAAGGAGATGAACCGCGCCGGCACTGTCGACTGGACGGGGATCGGTTTGCTTGCGGTAGGCCTCGCCTGTTTCCAGATCATGCTGGAGGAGGGGCAGCAGGAGGGATGGTTCGAGTCCGACTTCATCCTGACCACGGCCCTGCTCAGCCTGGTGGGCATCGTTCTCTTCGTCTGGCGCGAGCTCACCACCCCGCACCCGGCGGTGGACCTGCGGGTGCTGCGGCACCGGTCCATGATCGGAGGCACGCTGTACTCGGCCATCCTCGGCATCGGCCTGTATGGGATCATGTTCGCGGTGCCCATCTTCGTGCAGGACTACCTGCATTACACCGCTCTCCAGAGCGGGATGCTGCTGGTCCCCGGAGCGATCGTCTCCGCCACCACGATGATGCTGTTCGGAAAAATCGGCAACAAGGTCTCGCCGAAGGTCCTCATCACCATCGGGGCGCTGCTGACCAGCCTGACCGGTTTCAGCCTCATGAACATGAATCCGGACACCGGTGCCGGGCAGTTCTTCTGGCCGTTGGTTTTCCGTGGCGCGGGCAGCGTCCTGATCTACATGCCGCTGAGCATCGCGACGCTCGGCCCCCTGCCGAAAAAGGACATCGCGGCCGGTTCCGGTCTCTACAGCCTCACGCGCCAGCTCGGCAGCAGCATCGGCATCGCGTTGATCACCACCATCCTTGTCCGTCGCGAGGCGCAGCACCGCGCGGTGCTGGTGGAGCGGATTTCGGATTTCCGTCCGGCGTTCACCGACCGGTTGCACACCCTCACGGGATTCTTTTCCAGCCAGGGCGCGGACCCTGTCGCGGCGCATGACCAGGCGATGAAGACCATCGATCGGGTGGTCACCGGGCAGGCGACGATCCTTTCCTATGGCGAGCTGTTCCTCGGAGTCGCGGCGCTCTTCATTCTCACACTGCCTGTCATCCTTCTGTTAGGGGGCAGGGCGGGCAAGGACGCGGAAGAAGCCGCCGCCGCGGCCCACTGAAATTCCAATCCACCAATCATCATGTCAGAAACATCGATCACCGAAACCGGACCGCAAGGCGCGGCCGTTCCGAAAAAGAAAAACCCGTGGACCCTGGCGGTTGCCGCCGTCCTGCTCTGTGCGGGGCTGGCGTGGTCTTTTCATTCCGCAAGACTGGCCCTTACCAGTGAGAAAACCGACGACGCCTACATCGAGGGACACGTGCACCGCATCGGCGCCGGGGTGGCGGGCACGCTGATGGAGGTGATGGTGGACGACAATGAGGAGGTGGAGAGCGGCCAGGTGCTGGCGAAGATCGATCCGCTGGAGTTCGAGATCATGGAGCGGAAAGCCGAGGCCGCGCTCCAGCAGGCGAAGGCCGGAGTGTTGCAGGCCGAGGCGAAGGCCGCCCAGGCACGGGCCGCCGGAACCCAGGCGGATGCGGCCATCGCCCAGGCCCGGGCGGAAATCCAACAGGGAGAATCCCGCGAGGATCTGGCGCGCACCATGATGACGCGCAACAACAGCCTTTCCCAAAACAACCTGCGCGCCATATCAAAGGCCGATGCGGACCAATCCCAAAGCGACTTCGCCGCTGCGGAAGCCGTGGTCGCCGCCGCCAAGGCGAATCTCACCTCGGCGCTGGCGGGCAAGGAGGCGAGCGACGCCGCCATCAAGGCTGCCGAAGCCGCCATCGCCGCCGCCCGCGCGGACATCGATGTCAGCCAGGCGGCGGTCTGCGAAGCGCAGCGCCAGCAGAAGCTCACCAGCATCACCGCTCCGACCGCGGGACGCGTCGGAAATAAGAACGCCGAAACCGGCAGCCGCGTGCAGGTGGGGCAGTCGCTCTGTGCCGTGGTGGAGGAGGGATACTGGATCGTCGGGAATTTCAAGGAGACCCAGTTGGAAAAAATGCAGGTGGGACAGAGCGTGGACATCTCCGTGGATGCCCTGGGAGGCAGGCATTTCAAGGGCAGGGTGGACAGCTTCTCATCCTCCACCGGCGCGCGGTTCGCACTGCTGCCACCGGACAACGCGACAGGAAACTTCACGAAGGTGGTCCAGCGTGTGCCGGTGAAAATCACCTTCGACGCCGATTCCATCCGTGGCTCGGAAGACGCGCTCCGGCCGGGATTGTCAACGGTGGTCAGGGTGATGCTGAACTGACCGCGGATACCCGTTTATCCTGATGGAACCACGAAAGGCACGAAGATACACGAAGGAGAGTGATGGGCTTTTCAAGCCACCCGGCACGGATTGATATCAATCCCTTTTGTGCCCTTTCGTGAATTTCGTGGTTCATGTTTTTTCACGTCAACGGACCGGCTTTCGATAGATCACCTCATCCCACGACTTGATTCCGATCGTCTTCAGATAAGGCGAGGCGAGCTCGTCCTCCTTCGGGGTTCCGAGCGCCTGATAGAGATGCCAGATGGGTTTCCTGCCAAGCGGATCGCCGGGTTCGTCGGGAAATTTCCGCAGGCCGATCTTGAGTCCGCCTTCGCCACGGTTGTCGACCCAGTTATGGTATTGCCATGACTCGATGGAGGAAAGTCCGGCCATTTTTTTCCACGCGAGGGCCATGCCCGCCGCTTGGTCCTCCAGCTCCTTGGGTGAGTAGTCCTTCGAGTTGAAACCGTTTTCCGACAGGTGGACCGGGCGGACTTTTCCCTGATGGAGCAAGGCGGGTTGTTTCATGTAGGCATCGAGCACTTCGAGGTTCTTCGGAGTGATGAGATGGCTGTCGAAGGCGAACGTCGCCTCCTTGTCCTCCCAGGTCCGTGGATTGAAAAGATCCTGCGGGTAGGGGTGGTAGGCGAGGGCCCAGGGGAAGTCTCCTTCCGCGCGGGTGAATTCGACCAGCAGGTCGATCAACCGCTTCGAGCCATACCAACGCTTGTCCCCGGCACCGGCCCAGAAGTGGGTGAGCGAGATGAACGCTCGGCTGTTGGGATCGTACTGCCGTGCGATCAGGTCCATGAGCCGCATCGAACGTTGGTAGAGGTCGAGATAGGTGATGGCGGTTTTTTCCCCGGCATTGGTCCACACCCAGCCGGCATCCACCTCGTTGTGCATGATCCAGTGGTGGACCCGTCCATACCTGCCATCGGGCCGGGACCAGCGTTCCGCCATGAGATTGAGGACCGCGCCGTAGAGGGAGATGCCATCGTCGGAGGTGACGTTCGGCATGGAGAAGATGCCCTCGCGGTTCGCGTCGGGGTGACCCATGACTTTCACCACGGGACTTCCATCCTTGGCCGGATTCGGGATGAGGAGGATGGCGGACACCATGACGTGGTGCTTTTGTGCCTCGATGAAGGTGGCGTCCATGGCGGCGAGCGCTTTTTCATTCGCATGATAGGTGCGGCCCTGCCACCGGACCGGCGTGGTGTCCGGTCCCGGTGTGAGCGAGATCAGCGAGTGGATCATCACATTCACCGTGACGGCGGTGATGCCGAGTTCGTCCAGTTCGTCAGGGAGATGGCCGATATGCCAGCCGCCGAGGCCTTTTTTGTTGGCGGGTCTGGCGGGCGGAAGCCCGGGGGAACGGGAGGCGACCTCCTCCGCGTAACGGGCCTTGGACAGCGGCTCGACGGCATCACCGGTTTTCCGGACGAGTTGCCAGCGCGAGGTCAGTCGGTCGTAGTCCCGTCCGTCCCTTTGGCGGTGGCGGGGGATTTCAGTTTGGAAACTCCCGTCGGCATTCGTGGTGATTTCCACAAGCGTCCGCCAGCCTTGTGGATCATCGAGAAGCACATCCATCGGGATGTCCGCCAGATAGAGATTGGAACCGGGGTTTGCCGACCGCCCTTCGATGCGCACGGCATCCTTGCCGACGGAGACTTTGGTGATGTTCGCGGAAGGGGTTTGATCCAGATAGGTCCGCAGGGCTTCTTCTGTCGACGCGGTGGATGTCGTGGCTTTTGTGGCATCGAACTCACCCGCCACCTCGGGCCTGAGACGGGCGTTGCGGATTTGTAGCACCCGTTCGGCGGGCAGTGGCAGGTCGAGGCGGAGTTCCTTCCAACCGTCCGGGAGCGGTTTGTCCGGCGTGGACAGACGCGCGGTGTAGCTTTTCCACGCCTCGCTGTGGCCCAGACCGGGCAGCATGCGCGAGGTTTTCGCCTCGAAGGGCGGACCGGGCAGGGCGGCGAATGACGGCACTCCGCCCGCGCAGAAATACTCGAATTCCAGCACGCGGTCCTCCGCACCGGGCCGCGAGGAGGGCGTGACGCGGACGGACATGGGACCACGGATCTCCACGGTGCCCGGGGGTTCCTGAAAGGTGGCCGCCGGACCATCGAAGCGCTCCAGTTTCAGCGGCATGGCGGCGGCCAGCGTGCAAAGGCAGAGGGAAACGATGAGGCCGGGGCGGCTCGTGGGCTTTTTCATGAATTGGGTTCCGGGCACGGCATGAGGAAACGCGGGCGGGGGCGGGATTCTTGCGTCCCGGCCGCACTCCATGGGGGGCTTGCCGGACGGGGGACGATGATCTATCTCCATCCCCATGAGTTCAAATACAGCGGATGAACCGGCGATCGGCGTGGTGGGTGGCAGCGGGCTTTATGAAATGGAGGGCTTCGAGGACATCAGGGCGCTCACGGTGGACACCCCCTTCGGCGGGCCATCGGACAAGGTGGTGACGGGGCGGATCGGAGGACGGCGTGTCTGCTTCCTGCCGCGCCACGGGGTGGGGCACCGGTTCCTGCCGCATGAGATCAACCACCGGGCGAACATCTGGGCGCTGCGTTCGCTCGGCGTGCGCTGGCTGATCTCCGTGACCGCCGTCGGCAGCCTGCGGGAGGAACTTGCGCCGCGCGACATCGTGGTGCCCGACCAGTTGATCGACCGCACGGGTACGGGCGCGAAACACACGTTCTTCGGCAACGGCATCGCCGCGCATGTCGGCTTCGCGGATCCGTATTGTGGCGACCTGCGGGAAAACCTGCTGGCAGCCGCCCGGTCGCTCGCGCCGAAAGTCCACGACGGCGGCGCCTACCTGTGCATGAACGGTCCCGCGTTCTCCACCCGGGCGGAGGCGGAATTCCACCGGATTATCGGGGCGGACATCATCGGCATGACCAATGGGCCGGAGGCGAGGCTCTGCCGTGAGGCGGAGATTTCCTGCGCCGCGCTCGCCCTGGTGACGGACTACGATTGCTGGAAAAAGGACGAGGCCGCCGTGGAGGTGGACGCGGTGATCGAAAACCTGCATGCGAACAGCGCGCTGGCGAAACGCATCATCCGGGATGTGGTGGGCCGCATTCCGGAAACCCCCGCCAGCGCGGCGCACCGTGCGCTGGATGCGGCGGTTTTCACCGCTCCGGCACTCTGGCCGGCGAAAACGGCGGAGGATCTCGCGCCGATCCTCGGGCGTTATTTAGCTTCGGTATCACCCGGCAATTCTTGACCCTGTCCCGCGGCGGGCTTACGCAGTGGTGCAACCAAAATTCACCATCATGGAACCTACAACGACTGCATACGGCACGTGGAGCGGCGGACGCTTCATGCACTTTGGCGAGACTCTTTCGGAAGAGCGCTTCATCGGCTGCATCGAGACGGCATACGAGGCGGGCATCCGCACCTTCGTGACGTCCGACGTTTATGGGAACGGCAAGGCGGACGAGCTCCTGGGCGTGGCGCTCAAGGGCGTGGACCGCGGCACCTACAGCCTGGTGGGGATGATCGGCCACGATTTTTACGAAGGCCAGCGCCAGGGCAGCAGGGGCTACCCGCGCTTCACCGATCCGGAACTGCGCGGCCCCGAGGGCTACGCGGATTTCATCAAAACGGCCTGTGCCAAGGAACTCGGACGCTGCGGTGCCGACAAGTTCGACCTGCTCATGCTGCACAACCCGGACAACACCGGATTCACCAGCGAGGCGCTCTGGCAGGCTCTTGAAGACGCGAAAAACGAGGGGCTGACGGACAGGCTCGGCATCGCCCCCGGGCCCGCGAACGGCTTCTCGCTGGACCTCGTCGGCTGCCTTGAGAAATTCGGTTCGCTCATCGATTGGTCGATGCTGATCCTGAACCCGCTGGAACCATGGCCCGTCGGCCTGACGCTGCCGATCTGTGAGAAACACGGGGTGAAGGTGATGACCCGCGTGGTGGATTACGGTGGCGTGTTCCATGGCGATCTCGGCGGTCCGGACCACGTTTTCAAGCCGGGCGACCACCGCACCTATCGCCCGGAAGGCTGGGTGAAGCACGGCTTGGAAAAAGCCGACCGCATGCGTCCGCTCGCGGAAAAATACAATCTGACACTGCTCCAGTTCGCCTCGATCTGGAACCTCAGCCACCCCTCGGTGGAAAGCGTCGTGCCGACCTTCATCCAGGAAGCGGGCGAAGGCGCGCGGAAGATCGAGGACAAGATCCGCGAGTTCGCCGCGCTGCCGGATGTCCGGTTCACCGCGGAAGAAGTGGAGTCCATCCGACTGATCGGCGACAACACCGGCTGCATGACGCTGAAGGGGGCCAGCAAGCGCCACGAAACCAGCGAACGCCCGGACGAATGGCCGATGCGCGAGGAGCTGCTGGAACTCGCCGGACGGAACGGCCTCGGGCTCGATTGGTGATTTCCCGCCTTTTCACCGGCTTGCGGGGATTACAGGCGTAATCCCCGCAAATCATGTGGTGATTCTCGGATTGGTTTCAGCGAAATATGAAATATCACTCTATTCCGTCGATCTCGGTCGCATCCATGCTTTTTCTTCAAGGGTGCTCGGAGAAACTGGAAACCAAGATCATCCAGCAAGCTGAATCTCCTGACGGATCGCTCGTCGCGACAGTCTTTATCAAGGAAGGAGACGCGACATTGCCGCTGATGGTTGATGTTTATTTGGGTGCGAAAGGAGATGAAATCCCTGCGTTCGGAAATGTATTCCGGGGAAACCACTCCGAAAAAGCCCGCGTGGCTTGGGTGGACAACAAGAAGCTGGAGATCATTTCAGACTCCGAGCCATTTCTCCTCATGAAAGAATATGCAGGAGTGAATTTCGAGTTGAAGTCGAATAAATGACCTGGATTTCTATGGTGCCGATATATTGGCCGGAATGCCTTCGGTTGTCGAGCGGATGGAAGATCATCATAATGCTCGGAGACTACGGGCATTATGGGAACGGCCTTGGGCTCGATTGGTGATTTCCCGCCTTTTCACCGGCTTGCGGGGATTACAGGCGTAATCCCCGCAAATCATGTGGCGGATATGATCCGGCGCCGCCGGGCTGCGCCGTGCGGTTTGTCAGAAGTTGGTGATCGCGAGGCTGGTTTTGCCGGAAAGTTCGAGAATGCGGAAATTTCTGGCATTGTCGGCAGCCTCCACCTTCAGGCTCGCCGCGTAAGGGGGGCTGGACACCGGTGAGGGAGCGAAGGTTGCCCGGAACTCTCCGACCTTCCCGGGCGCCAGTCCGGCCAGCGTCTGGCGGTCTGTCGTGAAGGCGGCATTCCCGTTGATTGAAACCTTGAATCCAGGGATGGTGGTCTTGCCCGTGTTCTTGATCCTGAAGACATGGGTGACGGGGGCGTATTGTCCGATAAGGTCGATTCTGGAGGGTTCGAATTCATACCCTTGATTATAGAAAAATGGCTCACCGTTGTCCCGGCGGAATGAAAACATGGGAATCTGATAGGATTGCAGATTTTCAATAACGGGTTTGCTTCCCTTTTCCGTGGTTTTTGTTTTTACGATTCCCACGCCTTTGGCCCACCATTCCTCCGATGTGGACGACGGTCCGCCCTGCAACTGGAGCTTCATGCGCAGATGGATGCAGTCCGGGAAGGTGCCGGCCGGCACCGTGACTTTTTCCCTGCCCAGCAGCTGCATCGTGATGGTCACGCCGGGCCCGCGGTCTCCCCCGGTGTCAACCAGCTTTGTTTTAATCGAAACCGTTTGCTTGAGTTTGATTTTTTCAGGGAAGACAGCCCCGGAGAGAAAGGTGAACCGGATGCTTTCCGGGTTGTCCGCTCCATAGATGGCATATCTTTTGCCGGTTCCATAGTATTCCAGCACCTCGGCCGAATCCCTTTCAACAATCCCATTACGATAGAATCCTTCATAGGTTGCCAGTACCCTGGATGGTTTGTAGTTGTCTTTTGTCTTTCCTCCATCGCTCTTGTAAATGTTGAGACTCACCAGATCGTCGAGAATCTCGGCGTGACTCGCGTTGAGGTAGCCGTTCTTGTTGCGTGTCGATTCGACGTAATTCCAATTCGACCCGGGTGACAGGGGATAGAAGTACTCAACGAGCTTCACCGTTTTGGCGGATGCCGAGCCCGGCATGGTGGGTGCGGCAGTGGACGATCCTCCACTGAGAAAGGCGGTGGCGAGAATGGCCATGCCTGTTTTGAAAAGCGTGGTGGGTCGGACTTTTGTAGTCGGGGAGGTGCGCAAGGTCATAGGACTGGCCCCATGATGATCGGGGAAAAGGATGAAAGCGACACTAAAGCCGTTAGAAGTTGCCGAGCCCGGTTTTTCCGTGTCCGCCCCGGTCGCAACCTTCTCGTCACGTGAACATCTCCGCAGGTGCGCCGCCATCGCCCGGCGGGATCTCCCTGCTTGTGGAGACTTATTTCTCCGGCGTCAGTTGGGCGTAGATCTTGCCCGGGCTGGCACCGTGGTTTTCCGCCGCGATCAGGACGGGTTTTGTCCAGTCGGGAGTGCCCTTGATCATGTTTTGGAATGCCTTCGGTTCGTCGAGAGGGATGAAGGTCATGGAGGTGCCGGGGCTTTCGTCGGAGACCACGGATATCATGAGTGCGTCCCGTTTATAGGGCGCGATGCCGATGTACAGCCATTGCTCATGGCCGGGATGGGTATCGACGCCATCCAGCAGGCTCTTCTTCCCATTCCTTTCCAGCCAGATGTCGAGATATCCCTCGGGGATCCGGGTGAGATCGACGCCTGCCAATTCCATGAAATTTTGGACGGCCTCCAAGCGCCAGGCACCGGGCTGATCGATGGGCTCCCTTTCTCCTTTGGAGTTGGGATACTGCTGCCGGATGGTGAGGATCGAGGAATAGGGGATCCATAGCAACGATTCGTCATGTTCCTTTTCCTGGTCCCGGGCGGGGCGGCGGCTCAGCACGAGAAAGTGTTCGGTTTCCTTTTGAACGTATCCGGTGATGGAGGTCTCGACCCCGTTGATCGTCCCGGCCTCCCGGGAGATGGGCTTCTCAAGGGAAAGTCCGAGAACCGAACGGTTGAGGGAAATGGAAACCCGGGTTCCCAACAGACCGCCGGCCGCCTTTTCAGGAACGGCCACGGTTGCCGGCTTGTCCTGACGGCAGCCGGTGAACACAAGACAGCAGGCGGTGGCGATGAGGAGTGGTTTCATGTTCTGCCGATGGAACCTTGTGACGGGCTCCGGGGTTGCGGGCTATCTGCCGGGGTCCAGTTCACGGGCGGCGTCGAGAATGATCCTCTCCGTCGTCTCCCAGTCGATGCATGCATCGGTGATGCTCTGTCCATGGACGAGCTGGTCGAGCGGTTGCGGGAATTTCTGCGCACCGCCGGCGAGGTTGCTTTCCAGCATGGCTCCGATGACCGAGGTGTCTCCGCCTTTCCTTTGCCGGACGATCTCCTCGAAGACCGCGGGCATGAGGTTGTGGTCCTTGCGGCAGTTGCCATGGCTCGCGTCGATCATGATGGCGGGTTTCAGGCCGCTTTTCAGCAACAGTTCCCGGGTGGCGCCGACACTTCCGGCGTCATGGTTCGGCCCGCTTTCTCCGCCACGGAGGATGATGTGGCAGTCGGGATTGCCGGTGGTGGTCACGGCGGAGGCGCGGCCGTCCATGCCCACACCGAGGAACGTCTGTGGCTGGGTGGCGGCCTTGATGGCGTTGATGGCAGGTTCGAGATTTCCCAAAGTGCCGTTCTTGAATCCCAGCGGCATGGAAAGTCCGCTGGCCATCTGGCGGTGGGTCTGGGATTCTGTGGTGCGCGCGCCGATGGCGGACCAGCAGATCAGGTCGGCGATGTATTGCGGGGTGATGGGGTCCAGAAGTTCCGTGGCGGTGGGGATGCCGAGGCGGATGACGTCGGAGAGGAACCTGCGGGCGGTTTCCAGTCCTTCCTCGATGCGGTTGCTGCCATCCAGGCGCGGGTCCATGATGAGGCCCTTCCAGCCGACGGTGGTCCGCGGTTTTTCGAAATAGACCCGCATCACGAGCAGCATCCGGTCCTTCACCTGATCGGCCAGTTTCGCGAAGCGTTCGGCATACTCGAGTCCGGCGGCGGTGTCGTGGATGGAGCATGGACCGGCGATGACCAGCAGGCGCGGGTCGTTCCCGAAGATGATGTCCCGGATCTCCCGGCGGCTCCTGATGATGAACTCCGCCTGGGCATCCTCGCGGGGGACGCGGCTGATGAGATCGGCGGGCGGGGGAAGGGGAAGGTTCGAACTGACGTGGATATCGCTGACAGGTTGCATGGTCGGAAAAGGATCAGATGAAATGTTGGTCCGCATGGGGCGGCAGGGGTTCCGGGTCCTCGTGCCATGGCAGCCCGGCATCCGCGCTGCGCTGGAGGTCCGCGATGACCTGCGCGCCGAGCAGGAGGATGAGCGCGACGGATTCCATGATGAGCAGCACGATGACAATGGTGGCCATGGAGCCGTAGAGCATGTTCACGATGGAGATTTTGGTGTAATAGGTGACGAGGAGGTGGCGGACCATCTCCCAGAGGATCGTGGCCGTGAGTCCTCCGGCGAGAGCCCGCTTGAAGGATACCTTCACCACGGGCATGATCTTGTAAAACAGGGTGAAGAGCAGGACCAGACCCAGCAACCCCGTGAGATAGATGAGGTGGTTCAGGTGCTTGTGGAGCAGCACGTCGAAGCTGAGGAAAGTGAAGTTCCGCTGGTTCTGGGCATCGATGAAGGCGTTCACCGCGGTGATGACGATGAGTCCGATGGCGACGATGAAGATGAAAAGATAGGGCATCAGCGCGGAGATCCAGAACTTGCGTTTCAACGGTGCGAGCGGCCTCTGGAAGATGATGGCCATGGCGTCCTCCATCACCCGGAAGGCGAGCGAACTGAATGCGAAGAGCGAGAAAAGCCCCACCCAGCCGATGAGCTGCCGGGACTTGAGAAAGCCCTCCAGCACCTCGGTGAGCGTCGGGGCGAAGCCGGGGGCGATGAGCGAGATTTCCGTGGCGATGGTCTCCAGCAGCAGGGCCTGGTCGATGAAATGGGAGAAGACCACCATGAGCACCGCGGAAAGCGGGATGAGCGAGAGCATCATGTTGTGCGAGACGGCGGCGGTGAGCAGCAGCCCGTGGTTGCGCAAAAAAAAGTCGCGCAGCACCCGGCTGGCGAACCGAAGGATTTTCGGCAGTCTTTTTTCCATCGGGCTGAGTTTGGACGCTGGGAGGACCTGCGGCAAATGGAAAACGGAAACCACGCGACGGAAGCAGGCGCGTCGTTCCTGAAATCCGCGTGCGGGGCGGGTTCAGAATTCCTCGAGGTGCAGCGAGCGGTCGATGAGTGTCAGGAATCCGGCGCGTTCGGGAGGGAGGGTGGATGACGCGAGCTCGCGGGCGAGGGCGGAGAGGATGTCGGCGTCGATCAGGCCCGCCTGCTCCCCGGCGAGCCATTGCGAGTAGGTGCACACGAGCGCCGCGAATCGTGCGTCGTCGGAAGGTTCCGCATCCGGTTTGCGGATGAGGGGGATGGCGGGCGCTGCCTTGCCATCGGTGGACCAGATGAGGGATCCATAATCCCCTTCGGAACTGGATGGCTCGATTTCAATGGCGAGCGTGATGGCGGAGTTGGCGGCCAGCGCGGAGGGCATGGGGCCGGGAGTCGAGCCCTCCACCGGGGCGAATCCGAGCAAGCGGTAGCGGGCGACGGTCCCGGGGTTCGTCTGATAGGTCAGCTTGACCTGGCATTCCGTGTCCTGGTTGCCGCTGCCGCGCAGGGAGATGAAAAGCAGGGTGGAGGATGGTTTCCAGGGGCAGGCGATCATCTCAGTCGTCACCGTGGCGGTGTGCGCGCTCACGCCGGTGCCGCGCTGGTCGGGGTGCCAGCCGTTCACCCCGCCGCGGGCGATGGAGGTGGTGCCGTTCAGCCGGAAAGTGAAGTGGTTGAGTATTTCCTCCAGCCGCACGGTGTTGGGGGCCGGGCGCTTGTGGTCCACGAGGATGGATTGCGTGATCCAGCCGTAGCTGGAACCGCCGCTCCGGACCGGGAGGTCGAGCAGCGGGTATTCCGCCGCGTTGACCGATCCCCGCTGGACCAGCGCGGGGTGTGCGGGATCCTGCGCGGCGGGCGTTGCCGCGGGCGGGGGAGTGCTGGTATCCACGGGACCCGGAGCGGGAAGATGCGCGGCGGCTTCCGGTGCGGCCGCCGGTGTGGTCCGGACCTGTGGCTTCGGTTCGTCCGCCGGCATGTGCAGCAGGATGACGGTGGCGAGGGTGAGCACCGCGGCGGCGGACGCGGGGATGAGCCAGGATTTCATGAGTTCGCTGACGGATGAGAAGGAAACGGAGCTTTGTTTTTTCGCGGGGAGGCGTGACCGCCGGCGGATGTCTTCCAACTGGTGCGGGTGGAGTTCGTCCGGCATGAAGGAAAGCCGGTCGGTCAGTTGTTCCCCGAGGTTCCGGATCTCCTCGATCTCCGCCCGCACGGCGGGATCGGCCGCCGCCGCCCGCTCGACGGCGGCGGCGTCGTCCGGTCCGAGCTCGCCGAGCACGTACGCGGTCAGGCGGGGATCTTCTGGGTCGGGTGTCATGGGAGGTGGTGGGTTTCAGATCCGCATGTCATCCGGCATGATTTCACGCAGGCGCCTGAGACCGGTGTGGATGAGAAAGCCGATGTTGCTGGAGCTGAGTCTGGTGATTTCTTCGATGTCGTGGTAGCTGAGCCCTTGTTGGAACTTCAGGATGATGACCTCGCGCTGGTTCGGGGTGAGGCGGTCGAGGTAACGGGCGAGGCGGGAAAGCTTTTCCTGCCGGTGGGCGACCTCGTCAGGCTGGAGACCGCTGCCCGCGACCTTTTTCCAACGGATCTCCTCCAGCGGTTCCTTGGGTTTTTCCTTGCGGAGGACGTCGAGGGCGCGGTTCCGGCAGACGGTGAAGAGCCAGGGCTTGAGACCGCCCGCGATCTTGGAAAGGTCTTGTTCGCAGAGCCGGACGAAGGTGTCCTGCACCACGTCCCGGGCTTGTTCGAGGTCGTTGAGGAGGGTGGTGGCATAACCGAGGAGGGGGGATTCGTAATCAGCAAGCGCCCGCCCGATGAAATCCTCCCGGTCGCAGGCGGGAGGGGCACCGGCGGCGGGGTGTCCGGTTTCCTCTTTTGGAACGGCGGGGCTGGGGAAAGTCTTAGGGATGTTTTCCGCGGAGGAGGACATGTGTCAGCGGATGAAGTAGCTGAGGTGCTCGAGCTCGAGCGCGAGATCCACATTGTTCACGGTGACGTCCGGAGTGACTTCGAGCACGATGGGCGAGAAATTGAGCACGCCCTGGATGCCGACGGCGACGAGGCGGTTCACGACGGCCTGGGCGAATTCGACGGGCACGCAGAGGATGGCGAGCTTGACCGAGTTTCCGGTGATGAATTTTTCCAGATCCGAGTCCGGGAATACGGGGATGGTCACACCGCGCGCGCGGGTGGCCTCCGGATTCGCGTCGAAGGCGGCGACGACCTCGAAGCCTTCCTTCTCGAATCCGTGGTAGCGGAGGAGCGCGGATCCCAGATTACCCGCTCCGACGAGGATGACCGGCTGGAGATGCTCGCGGCCCAGCGTCTCGCGGATGATGGACGAAAGAAGCTCCACCGGATAGCCGAGACCCCGGGTGCCGAACTGGCCGAAGTAGGCGAGGTCCTTGCGGAGCTGGGAGGATTTCACTCCGGCCGCCTTGGCCAGGGTGGTGGAGCTGACGGTGTCCACGCCGTTGTCATGGAGCTTCTGCAGGCAGCGGTGGTAGATCGAGAGACGATAGATCGCCTTCTTCGGGATGTCGATCTTGCCGATTTTCTCCGGGAGTTCCACTGGGGCTGGGGATGGTGTGGTTAGAGATTCTCCGGCTTCTGCAGGAGAGCGGAAACACGGTTGAGCAGGACGCCCGCTCCTCCGCCGTCGACGACGCGGTGGTCGAAGGTGAGCAGGAGATCCGCCTCCGTCGCGGGCAGGAACGCCTCCACCTGGGAGCTCCAGACGGGTTTCTTCACCCCGGCTCCGATGCCGAGGATGAGCGTTTCATTCGGCAGCGGGATGGGGGTTCCGATGGTGAGTCCGAAGGTCCCGAAGTTCGTCACGGTGGCGATGCCGCCGCTGCAGTCCTGCTCGGTGAGGCGGCGGCGGCGCGCGCGGTCCACGAGGTCGTCGTATTCGGAGACCAGTTCGCCAAGGGATTTCTGGTCCACCTTCCTCACCACGGGAACGACCACGCCGTCCTCGACCTGCACGGCCACGCCGATGTCGAAGGAGCGGGGGTGGACCACCTTGTCACCGATGAGGTAGCCGGCGGTGGTGGGGGTTTCCGTCAGGGCCAGGGCGAAGGCGCGGAGCAGGTAAAGCGTCAGGCCGGGCTTCGGTGACTGGACGCGGCGGTGGTCGAGCACGCGGTCCAGCAGGATGGGCAGGCCGACGGTGGCGAGCGGACGGGTCCAGCTCCGGCGCATGGCGTCCGCCACGGCGAGGCGCATCGGGGATGCCTGCGAGCTCGGCCAGGCGTCGAGGTAGTCGAGGAAACGTTCGAGATCCTCCACCGTGACACGGCCGCCGGCACCGGTGCCGACGATAGCGGAGATGTCCGCCTCGCGGATGCCCAGATCGTCCATGCGGGCGCGCATGCGTGGGGAAATGTAGTGGGCGCCGAGCACTCCGGTGGGCACGGGCAGGCCTTTTACGCTGGGAACCACGGCGGGCGCTTCCTCGTAGGCGTCGTCATCCAGCGCGAAATGCAGGTTCGCCTCCGCCTGTGCCGGATTGGCCGACTGGCTGGACGCGGCGCGTTTCGCCTCGATGGCCTCCAGCGACTCGACGCCGGTGCGCGCGATTTCCTCGTCCGTGACATCCAGCAGGCCGAGCAGGGTGCCCACCGAGTAGGAAACGCCCTCTTGAGCACGGAGTTCCGAGACGATGCCATCGCACAACGTTGTCACCCCCATCACCGCCTTGTTCGTCTCCACCTCGATGATCTCCTGGTCCGTGCGGACGGCATCCCCCACCGCGACGCCGAGGCGGATGATGGTGGCTTCGGCGATGGACTCGCCGAGCTGCGGCATGAGAATGGGAACGGTGGGCATGGCGGTGGGCGGTCGGTGTTCCGGGAAAACGGGTTAGAAGGAAAGCAGTTTGCGGAGGGCCTCGCAGATGGACTCCGGCGTCGGCCGGTGGGCGGCCCAGAGCTTCGGGTGGTAGGGCACGGGAGTGTCCCTCGCGTTCAACCGCTGCGGCGGCGCGTCCAGCAGGTGGAAACCTTCCTCGGTGACGCGTGAGACGACCTCCGCCGTGACGCCGCCCCATGGGAAGGCCTCTCCCACGGCCAGCAGCCGTCCCGTCCGTGCGACGGAGGCGAGGATGGTGTCGAGATCCAGCGGCTTCACCGAGCGCAGGTCCACCACCTCGATTTCCCAGCCGTCCTGCGTCAGCCGTTCCGCGGCGCGCACCGCCTCGTGGACCATCGCGCTGTAGGCGACGACCGTGGCGTGTTTGCCGGGGCGGGTGATGCGGGCCTGGCCGATGGGCAGGTGGTCGCCGTTGATCGACTTGGACTTGAGCCAGCGGTAGAGGAACTTGTGCTCGCAGTAGATGACCGGATCATCCAGCGCGACGCCGTCCAGCAGCATGTGATAGGCGTCGGAGACGGTCGCCGGTGTCACGACCACCAGGCCGGGATACTGCGCGTAGATCCCCTCCATGCTCTGGCTGTGGAAGGGGCCGGAGCCGGGCGTGCCGCCGGAGGGCAGCCGCACGGTGAGCGGGATGGGCATGCCCGTGCGGTAGAAATGCGTCGCCGCCTGGTTGATGATCTGGTTGAAGGCGATGGAGGAGAAATCCGCGAACTGCATTTCCACGATCGGCCGCATGCCCTCGATGGCGGCGCCGACGGCCATGCCGATCATCGCGTCCTCCGAGATCGGCGCGTCGAACACCCTGTCGGGAAATTGCTCGGCCAGCCCCTTCGTCGCCTTGAACGCGCCGCCGAAGGTCGCGATGTCCTGGCCGTAGAGAAACACGCGGGGGTCCTCACGCAGGAGCTTTTCCTGTGCTTCGCGGATGGCGTCGATGTAGGTAACACTCACTGGACTGATGGCTGGGAAAGGGGAAATTTCGTGGAGAGCGCGGTCCAGTTTTCCTTGTATGGATCCGGGACCTCCTCCTGCTGGGCCTGGGCCACGGCGCGCTGCACCTCCTCGGCGAATTCCTCATGCCACAGCGCGATCTCGTCCTCGGTGGCATGGCCGTTTTCCACGAGCTGGCGGATGGCGACATCGATGCAATCCCGCCCGTAGTGTCCGTTGCGGATCTCCTCGGGAACGTAGGAACCGTCGTCATGCTCGCCATGGCCGGTCAGGCGCAGCAACTGCGCCACGACAAGCTGCGGTCCGCCGCCTTCCCGCGCGCGTTTCACCGCCTCGCAGATGACCGACGCGCAGGCCAGCAGGTCCGTGCCGTCCACCGAGAAACCGCCGATGCCGTAGCCGCGCGCCTTTTCCACCAGATCCCGGCAGGCGAACTGGCGGTTGTTCGGGGTGGAGTAGGCGAACTGGTTGTTCCCCACCACGACGACCATCGGCAGGCGCTCGACGGCGGCCAGGTTCAGCCCCTCGTGAAAGGCTCCGGTGGAGGTCGCTCCGTCGCCGATGCAGGTCGCGCCGACACGTCCGGCGAGCGTACCCTGCAGGCGTTTGGCGAAAAGCATTCCCGCGATCAGCGGCACCTGCGCGCCGAGGTGGGAGATCATCGCGGGCATGCCCTTTTCCGGGCGTCCGCGGTGGATGTTGCCGTCACGCCCGCGCATCGGCCCCTCGACCGAGCCGAGGTAGGTGCGCGTGCAGTCGATGAGCGGCTCGCCGAAGGCCGTGCGCCCCGCCTGGTCGCGGATGAGCGGTGCGAAGAAATCCGTGCCCTGGATCAAGGCGGTGCCGAGGGTGGCGCTCACCGCTTCCTGGCCGCGCCCGAGGTAGACGCCGCCGACGATTTTCCCCGCCTTGTAGAGACTGGAGAGCTTGTTTTCCATAAATCTCGCACGCAGCATCGAATGAAACACCGACCGCAGGAAATCGCGGTTCATCACCACCCCGTCGGTTAAAGGTTGCATGTCAATGTGAGGCACGGAAGGAGCGTAGGGCAGGGGAATGGCGGCGTGCAACCGCTTTCCGGAAAAGTCATGAAAGCCGTCCGTTCCAGCTGACCAGATCCTTGTAAACCAATCCCTTGCCGCCGAAAAGGTCCAGCGCGCTGCCCACCGTCACGTCCACCGCCCCGCAGCCCGCCTGTTCGACGAGTTCGAGGTCCAGCATCGTGGCCGCCCCGCCCGCGTAGGTGACCGGAAGTTTTCCCCATTTCCCGAGCAACGCCACGAGGTCGGCATCGATGCCGCGGCACAGTCCCTCCACGTCGGCGGCGTGGATGAGGAATTCGTCACAGAATGGCGCGAGCCGGTCCAGCGTCGCGTGATCCACGACCAGTTCGGTGGGCGTCTGCCAGCGGTTCATCGCCACCGTCCAGCCGTCCGGCGTGCGGCGGCAGGAAAGGTCGATGACGAGTTTTTCCCTGCCGATCTTCCGGACCAGCGAGTCCAGCGTGTCCGCCAGGAATCTGCCGTCCGCGTCAAACAACGCGGAGGTCACGATGACGTGGCTCGCTCCGGCGTCCAGCCACCCCGCCGCGTTCCCCTCATGGATGCCGCCGCCGATCTGCAGGCCGCCGGGCCATGCCGCGAGCGCTCTGCGGGCGGCTTCATCGTTGCCCGGGCCGAGCTTGATCACGTGCCCGCCGGTGAGCCGGTCATCGCGGAACGTTTCCGCAAACCATGAGGAGGGACGGTCCGAGACGAAATTTTCCGTCGGTCCCGCGCCTTCGTCGCGCAGGCTGCCGCCGACGATTTGTTTCACCTTGCCTTGGTGGAGGTCGATGCAGGGGCGGAAGCGGGTCATGGGTGGTGTGTTTGATCTTAAAGGATGAAACTAAGAACAAGGAATTCAGGACGCAAGCCCGCGCGCCGCCAGCAGCTTGTCCACATACTTCGCGAGCAGGTCCACTTCCAGATTCACCGCCTGGCCGGTCCGTGCGAGGTGCAGGTGGGTGTGTGCCCAGGTGTGCGGCGTGATCCAGAAAACCGCCTCCTCCGGCCCGAGCTCCGCGATGGTGAGTGAAATGCCATCCACCGTGAGCGAGCCCTTGTCGATGCAGTGGCGGTGGATCTCCGGCGGCAGCGCGACGCCCAGGATGTGGTCCTGGCCGTTTTCCTCAAGCCGCGTGATCGTCCCGGCGGCGTCCACGTGGCCTTGGACGAAGTGGCCGCCGAAGCGGTCGCCGACCATCATCGCGCGCTCCAGATTCACCACCGAACCCGCTTTCAAGTCTCCCAGCGAGGTGACTTTCAGCGTCTGGGCCAGCAGGTCGAACGCGGTGCCGGCGGGCGGAAATTCCGCGACCGTCAGGCAGCAGCCGTTGATCGCCACCGAGTCGCCGAGTGCGAGTTCGGAGGCGAAGGGAAGCTCCAACAAAAGCCGAGCCTGGTCGCCCACAGGCTCAAGGCTGACGACTTTTCCGACGGATTCTACAAGACCGGTGAACATGGGATGGATTACGGGTGTGAGGGTGGGGTGGCGGAGGCATTTTCCACGGGCGCGAACATTTTGTCCACCCCACGGTCCGGCATGAACATCATGCACAGCGCGACGATGATCGTGGGGATGAGGGCCCCCAGCGCGAGCTTGAGCGGTGAGACGCCTTCCCCGAAGAAACGGCCCAGCAAGGCCTGTCCCGCCGGATTGGGCGCGTTCGCGATGACGGTGAGCCCGCCGCCGCTGACGGCGCCGGCGAGAACCGCATACTTGAGCTGGGGCGAGAGGCCGTCCACCTGGCTGGCGAGGAAGGTGATGGCCGCATTGTCATTGAAGGAGGTCAGGATGGTGGACCCGAGAAAGAGCGGCCATTCGCCGAGGCTGGAAATGATCGGTGCCAGCCACCAGCCTTGCAGGCCGCCGTGGATGACCAGACCGCCGAGGAAGAATCCGACGAGGATCGGCCCGCGCAGGTTGATCCTGGTCTGGTGATGGGCCGTGGCTTGTGAGAACGCGAGGAAGAACAGGAAACCACCGATGAACAGCGGCGGGTAATGCGAGAACGCCACCGTCCACGCCATGAACGCGAGGTGGGTGAGGGTGATGAAAACCGGCACGCGGCGTTCTTCCTGGATCAGGTCTCCCGCGCCGTCGCCATCATGGTCGCCCGCCCGTCCGCGCATGGCCGCGAGTTCCTTGCGGAAGCATGCGAAGCAGAGGCCGCTGGAAACCAAGATGGATACGACCGCCTTGTCACCATAGTGGGTCAGCATCTCCAGAGTCGTCAGACCCCACTTTTCCGCGACCATCAGCACCGGCGGCGCGGCGAAGTTCGTCAGCACTCCGCCGACGGAGATGTTCACGAACAACAGGCCGAGCGTGGCGTAGGCGAACGCGGGGGACGGCTTGAGCTGATAGAATTTCTTCGCCAGCAGCATCGCCGCGATGGTCATGGCGCCCGGTTCGGTGATGAGGGACCCCAGCAACGGAGCCACGATCATGATGGAGAGCCACCACGCGGCGGGTGATTGTCTGCCGAACCGCGCGAAGAAGCCGAGGCACGCTTCCGCAAAACGCAGGATGGGCCGGGTGGAGGCGAGCGCCATGATGACGACCACGAACAACGGCTCGGTGAAATTCACCCCCATGATGTAGCCCTTCACCGTCGCCAGGTCGTGGAAGGCGAACATCGCTCCGAGGAGCGCCAGCACCCAGATTCCGAAAATCGCCTCCACCTCGCCGAGGAAATGCAGCATCGTCGCCTTGAAGCTCACGAGGTCTCCCGCGCCGGTGGTGTCACCCTTGGAAGCGCGTTCCCTGCGGATCGCCGCCTCGTGGTCGTGCCGGATCTTGTGCGAGAGCCTCGTGATCGGAACCGCGAAAAACGTGTGGCAGATGGCGAGGATGAAGATGACCGTCGCGGCCAGCAGGAACGGTTGTTGTTCCGCCCGGAAGGCCAGTTTTTCCCAGATGTCCGTCAATCCGCGGGCTTCCTCCAGCGCGGGGAAGCCCGCCATCTCGGTGATGAATCCCGGTGCATGCGCGTCGGCCGCAACCGCCGTGAAAGGCAGCAGCAGAAGCAGGACGGAGGGGATCAGCGGGGCAATTTTCATCTTCAATCGGGCGGGACCGGCCCTCCGATTGATAGGAGCGGCGCGGGGGAGGGGCAAGGGAAACCGGTCTTCACGGCGCGTCAGGCGATTCGCGGAACCAGCCATTTTTCCCGGCGGAACCAGGTTTCCTGGCGTTTCGCGTACTGGCGGGTTGCGGCGTTGATGAGTTCCTCGCAGGTCGTTCGGTCGATCTCCCCGGCGACGAGCGCGCGGACTTCCCGGAAGCCGATGGCTTTTTCGCAGTTGGTGGAAATGTCCGACAGCGCGGCGACTTCCTCCATCGCTCCGCCGTCCAGCATGGCGCGGGTCCGCAGGGCGATGCGGGCGTGCAGGTCCGGACGGGTGCGCTGGATGACGATGCCACGCAGTTTGGATGAGATCTCCGCCGTCTGGGCTTCCCAACCGTCCCGCAGGTCGGAGGCCTTCTGTCCGCTGAGCAGGCAGATTTCCAACGCCCGTGAGACGAAGCGTCGGTTCTGCAAGGCGGTGCGCGAGGCTTCCACCGGATCGAGTTCGATGAGCTGTGCCACCAGGTCTTCCAGCGGACGCGCGTCCATCTCCTCCCGCAGCGCGGCATCCCCGGTGGGCAGCGGCGCGGCACCGTGGGTGAGGAATTTCAGGTAAAGCCCGGAGCCGCCGGTGATGACGGGTGTTTTGCCCCGGGACTGGATTTCCGCGATGACGGGCTTCGCGAGATTCACATAGCGCTGCGCGTCCGCGGATTCGGTGGGAGCGAGCACTCCGTAGAGGTGATGGGGGACGATCCCGCGCTCGTGGGCGGGTGGCGCGGCGCTGATGATTTCGAGTCCCCGGTAGAGTTGGAACGCGTCGGCATTGACGATCTCTCCATCAAGCTCCGCCGCCGTCTCCAATGCGAGCGATGACTTTCCCGATGCGGTGGGGCCGCAGATGTAGATGGGTTCGGGGTGCATCAGCCGCGGTTGGAAAGCTTGTGCCAGGCGTTCTGGATTTCATCAGCAAGACGTTGTTCGTCGGGAAGCACGGTGCGGTATTCGCGGACGAGGGTTTTGTTCGGCAACCCCTCCAGAGCATAACGGGCGAGGGATTCTCCTTTTTCCGTGCAGAGGATGAGTCCGATGGGTGGGTTCTCGTTTTCTTCACACCAATGCTCGCGCGCATAGTTCAAATAGAGATGCATCTGACCGATGTCGCAAGATTGCCGGGATTCGCCAATCAGGGATTGGCGAATGGACGGAGGGAGGGTGGAGGGAAATTCGTCAATCGATGATTGACGAATGGGAGCGGGGGATCCGGACGCCTGGGGAGCCATCGGATAGGTGAGGAAAAACTGGCGCATGATGCGGACTTGAACCAAACCGAAACCTCTTCCGTAGCGTGTGGTCAAATCTGTCGAAAGATTGGCGGGCAATCGTTCTCCATACTCCGCCCGTTCTTTTCCCTGTTGTTCGAATTCCACGATGTTCCGCCCGATTTCCCAATACGTCGCGGTCATGACGGCGTTGACGGCCCGGGCGGAGGAGCGGCGGGCAGAGTCCAGCAACTCGCCGATGTTGCCGACGAGGCCGGAATAATCCCCGGAATGAGCGGATTCTTTCGCCGGGCGCTTTTTCATGGGTGAGAAATGAGTCCCGCACTCGGGTTCAGAACGGGAATTTCCCGCCGCCGAAGCCTTTCATGATGTCCTTCATGCCGGGGGCTCCGCCGAGTTGTTTCATCATGTTGCCCATTTTCGTGGGGGATTTCATCATCTTGCGCATCTCGCCGAACTGCTTGATGAGCTGGTTCACCTCCATGAGGGTGGTGCCGGAGCCGTCGGCGATGCGCTGGCGGCGCGAGCCCTTGATGATCTCGGGGCGGGTGCGCTCCTCCAGCGTCATCGAGAGCACGATGGCCTCGGTGCGCTTGATCTTCTTGTTGTCGAAGGCACCGGCGGGGAGCTGCTTCTTGATCTTGCTGAATCCGGGCATGAGGCCCAGCAGGCCTTCGAGCGGACCGAGGTTCTGGATCATCTTCATCTGGTCGAGGAAGTCGGTGAAATCGAACTTTCCTTCCTGCATGCGCTTCATCGAGCGCATGGCGTCGGCCTCGTTCACCTTGTCCGCGACCTGCTCGACCATGCCGACGATGTCGCCCATGCCGAGGATGCGGTCCGCCATGCGGCTCGGGTGGAATTCGAAAAGCTGGTCCAGCTTCTCGCCCTCGCCGGCGTATTTGATCGGCTTGCCGGTGACGGCGCGCATCGAGAGGGCGGCGCCGCCGCGGGCGTCTCCGTCGAGCTTGGTGAGGATGATGCCGGTGATGCCGACGGCACCGTCGAAGTGTTCGGCCACGGAGACGGCCTGCTGGCCGGTGGCGGAGTCCGCGACGAGGAGGGTTTCCTTCGGCTTGACGAAATCGTGCAGGCGCTTGAGCTCGAGGATGAGTTTCTCATCGATCTCCTGGCGGCCGGCGGTGTCGAAGATGAGCACGGTGCCCTGCTGCTTCTCGGCCCATGCGAGGGCGTCCTTGGCGACTTTCACGACGTCGCTTTCCGAGGCATCCGGGGTGTAGCAAGGCACGTCGATCTGTTTCGCGAGCACGGCGAGCTGGTCGATGGCGGCGGGGCGGTAAAGGTCGCAGGCGATGAGCAGCGGGCGTCGGCCCTCCTTTTTCAGGCGGTTGGCGAGTTTGGCGGAGGTGGTGGTCTTGCCGGCACCGTTGAGGCCGCAGATGAGGATGCGGGCGGGCGGGTTGAGGTCGAGCGGTGCCTGGTCGCCGCCGAGAAGGGCTTCCAGCTCGTCGTGGAAGATCTTGACGATCTGTTCACCGGGCTTGATGGACTTGAGAACGTCCTCGCCCATGGCCTTTTCCTTCACCCGGGAGATGAAATCCTTGGCGACGCCGAATTCGACATCCGCCTCCAGCAGCGCGATGCGGATTTCCCGGAGCGCGTCGGCGATGTTCTTTTCCGAGATTTTTCCGACGCCACGGAGGTTGCGGAAAGTCTTGTCGAGGCTGTCGGAGAGCGATGTGAACATGGTGGAAGTTTTGAATCTTGGATCAGGATTGGGAACGGGGGCGAACCTTCCGCACGGAATGGCTGACATGGAATGCCCTTGGATGCAAGAGCCATGGGATCACGGGGGGCATCCCGGTGGAAATACGGAAATCCGCCACCAGCCTGGAAGCCGGTGGCGGAAATGGGGCGGTCTCGGGGCGATGGGGAGTTTATTCGGCGGTCGAAGCCTTCACCCGGACGAATTTGCGCACCGCATCCAGCGGGATCAGCGCCTCCTTGCGGGTGTAGTCATCGGAATATTTTCCGGTTTGGTCGGCGGATACGGTTGGAACCACCGCGCTGACGCCCCACGGATCGGCGAGAGTGGAGCCTTCCTGGAGGACGTAAACCCCGCCCGCGCGTTCCAGCCAGCGGACGATGAGTCCTCCGCTTGTTTTCTCGAATGTCGCCAGCGAAGGGGTGCCGGCGACGGGTGAACCTCCCAAAAGGTATTCCTGGAGGTTCGTGAAGCCGTCGCCATCCGGATCGTCCGATTTGTCGCGGTCCGCTTCGTTGGGGATGACAGAGGAATAGGAGGCATACGGACCGGCATTTGTCACCACCACCTCGTTGGTCAGGCCGTAAAAGTGGAAGCTGTCCGCGGTGCTCCCGGCGGCTTCGATTCTCAAGGTCGTCTCCCGGGCCACATAACGGTAGCTCACGTAATACGCCGAGTCGTTGTTGGGGTCCGTGCTGTTGATGTCGGTGCTCAGCATGATTTTCGGACGGTCGGGAAGGAGCGCTCCGAAAGGTATTCCGACCTCGCTGCCGTTGGTATAGGTGAAGTTGATCGGCCGGAGGGAGTCTTGGGAGTAGGCGCGGATGTAGATCCTCACATCATAGGTCTGGCCCGGGGTCAGGTTGCCCAGCTGGTAGGTCTGGAGAGGGGAGCCGTAGGTGAAGGTGCCGAGCAATTGCTGGAGGCCGGTGCCGGTGACTCCACCGGTCGCGGCCACCCAGCCACCGAGCTGTGTCGCCGTGAATTGATTCTTCGCAGCGCTCGTCCATGTGAAGTCCGCAGGAGCCGCACCCGCGGTGAGCGTGTCGAAGGCGACTCCGTTGATCGTGGCGGCCCCGCCCCCGCTGACACGGTGGGTGTAAGTCTTCGTGCTGCTGATGCCGGTGCTGGCATCATCGGTCACCGGAACCAGGGCGAAGCCGGCCGGCAGCGCCGGGCGTGAGACATAGGAAAGCGGGTCGCTGCCATGGGAGACCTCGAAACCATCGCGGGAGCCGTCTTCATCCGTGTCGGCCACATTGGGATTGGTGCCCACGGTATATTCATCCTTGTCCGGGATGCCGTCGGCATCGCTATCGGCCAGACGCGGATTGGTGACGACGCGTCCTTCGGGCGGCGCGGTTTCTTCCGAGTCGGGAAGACCATCGCCGTCGCTGTCCAGCGAGTAAGGTGACAAGCCCGGCTCCATGACCCAGTAGAAATACTCGTCCGCGTCGGAGAATCCATCGCCATCGTAGTCACCGGTGCCCGCGCCCGGACCTTCGCCGAAGACCAGGCCGGTCAGGTCGGCGAGGCTCGTGTGGCCGGGGAAACCGAGCTCCCAGTCGTCAGGCAGCATGTCGGCATCGTCATCCTTGACGGGCTTGATGAGGAAGATTTTTTCCGAGAAGGAGCCGGTGGTGGCGCCAGTACCTCTCACACGGACGGAATAGGTCTTTCCCGCGGCACCCAGCTTGAAGTTGTAGGACCCCGAGACCAGTTGGTCGAAAGAATTGATGGAGAACTTGTCGTTGTCCGTCGAGCCATCACCAGAGACCAAGGCATAGGTCATTGGTTCGTCACCGCTTTCATTCAGCGGTGTTTTGGCGGTGAGATCGCCGATCGGCGTGCCCGCCGCAGATGAGGTGTTGAAGTCATATCCGGACGTCGTCAGGCTCACGTCGTAGAGTACGGCGGTGGAGATCCTGATGTTGTCGAGATATTGGTCGCTTCCGCCACGGTTCTCCAGCTCCATGTGGAGCTTGCCCGCGTTTCCATTCCAGGTGAACGTGTCGTAGCCGACCACGTTGCCGGCCAGGGTGGTCTTGACCGTGACCGGCGAACCGTCCGCGAAAGAGTTGAAAAGATATTCGATTTTCACATGCCCGGTGGCGGTGGCGGTGACCGGGTCGCCGGTGACCACGCCGTTCTTGTAGCGTGTGTGGATGCCTTCCTTGCCAAACCGGACGGCATGGTCCGTTCCTGAGTCCGTGATACGGACACCAGGCTCGCCGGGACCGGCAAAGCCGACCGCGAATCCCACAAAGGCCCCTTCAAGCGTGCCGAACCGGGTGTTGATGTCGAATTCCACGGTGAGTCCGCCCGCCGCCAGGATGGTCGGAGCGGAGGGGAGCGCCGCGAAGTCGCACCAGGTGCTTGTATCCCTCTGGAAGCGCACGCGCCCTCCGCTTCCCCACATGTATAAACTATTGCCGATACTCACCTGCTGGACCTGTGCGGACCGGACCATGATGTTCTCCGCTTCGATTCCGGAGCGCCGGCCCGCCAGCGGAGCCGAGTCGAGGGCGAGCTGGCCTTGCCCGGTGTCGAAGTTGTCGGCCCAGATGAGTGTCTGGGCGGAAGCGGTTGATGATAGCGAGGCCGCGAGGAGCGGCACGAGGAGGTGTCGGGTCATGATTTTTTTTCGGATGATGATATTTCGTCCTGGGACGGGGATCTGACAGACGTCGGACGGGAACGGCAGCCGCCACATGTCCGCCGTTTCAGCATCATCGGAGGCGTGGCGGACGTGGTGTTCGTGCCGCCATTTTTCCACCTTCGGAAATACTCTATGAAACGATCCTATAACATCGGGTGCTTCCGCCGCATCCCGCCGTCGGGACATGGATATTTCGAGCACCGCCTATGCCAAGAGTCGCCATGTGATGCCGTTGGAGGGGTGCCCGGGGAGCGGGCTGCCGACAATCTAACAGGTGCGGCCGTGGTTGTTTTGATGTGCGGAATGCGGCGGTCCGCCCGCCTCCGTCGTGATGGATCCGGACTGGTCCGGGAGCTGTTTCATGCGTGTTTTTCACAGCGCCGCCGCGCGGTTTGTCATAGGATACGCAATGGTTTGCTCCTATGGAAAACGGAGAGCAGGGTGAGGGGCGGTGGGGTGTCGCGGACCGGTTGTGCCAGGGATGTTCCGGTCTGATATCGATGTTTTCCGCCGCCGGGATATGGTATGGAAACCGGTGGTTCGACATGGTTTTCCAGCCGTCATCCACCTACATGAACCTATAGGTTTACTACATAAACAGGGAGCGGATTTGTAAAGAGTCCGCCCGGTGATGTCATATGATCGGAATCGGATGAAACCGGAGGCGGTCCATCTGATGCCTGCTCTTGGAAACAAGATGGCCCAGGATGCCGGAAACAAAATGGGCTTGTATATCGGAAACAAGATGTCTTTGGGCTCCGCCACGCCTTGGATGGCGTCCCTTCAGGACTTCGACCATTTTTCATCACCCTACCCGGGGCCGCGCTTCGCTTGCCCCGGGCTGTCACATTTCGCACCGTTGGTGCTGGCATGTGGAAGAACGCGCTTTGGGATCATCCGTGTTGGGACCGTCCGTTTTGATCACACACACCCGTATGCCCTGCGGCGAGGTCGCAAGTCCTACTCGCCGTCCGGCAGGTAGGCGGACTCCAGGTCGATCTGGAAAGACCAGCGGAGCGGCGTCTCGGTGGCTTTTCCGGCGGCATCCTTCCAACTGATCAGAACCTGGCAGCCCGGCTGGCGCAGGCGGCGGTTCACCTGCCAGGAATACTTGCGCGTCCCGGCCGAGAAAATGGCCGGGACCTCGCCGAAGCCGGAGACCTTCATGGTGAGGGTGGCGGGATCGAAATTTTCGAGGGTCGAGAGATCCGCGGAGATCACCGGCAGGCGGGTGTTGATGATGGCACCGGCCTCCGGGGTGACGGGGTAGGGTGTCTTCTGGACGAATTCGGCGACCTCCCCGATCTGCGCCGGGGAGCCCTGGCCCTCGCGGAAGGTGGTGGCGAGCTCGAACACCTTGTCATAGTTTCCAAGGATCATGTAGCGGGGGAGCGTCTCGTCCGGGAGGCCGCGTTTGACCTTGCCGGGAAGCACGGTGAAGAGGTGGGTGTAGCCGAATTCCTTGCCGAGCGTGAGCATCTCCTCGGTGTGGTAGCCGCCGGGATATGAGTAGGTGTTCGCCTTGACGGGGAACTTCTCCTCGAGGAAACGCTTGGATTCCCCCATTTCCTTGCGGAGGAAGGCGTCGTAGGCCTGCGGACCCTTCTTGCGGAAGGACTTGAAGACGATGGGAAACGGATGGCTGACGGAGTGGCTGCCGATGGTGCATCCGTGGCCGAGCATTTCCTGGATCATCGGGATGGTGAGAGCCTTGCCGCCGCCGTCCACGTAGTCCTTGTAGAGGTAGAGGGTGAACGGATAGTTGAACTCGCGGAGGATGGGGTAGGCGTCGGTGTAGAAGGATTTCCACCCGTCGTCGAAGGTGAGCAGCATCGACTTCTGCGGGATGTCCCGCTCGCCTTTTTTCCAGGCGATGAACTCGTCGAGCGTGATGACCTTGATGCCCAGCTGCCTGACGGTCTCCATCTGCTTGCGGAACTTCGAGGTGCGGATGCGCATCGCGGTTTCCGGCAGGGTTTCGGAAAAATCGTGGTAGCCGAGCACGGAGACGCGCACGCCGTCGTCCGGCGTCGTGGGTTGTTCCACGGCGGGCGGCTCCACCGGCACGGGTGGCTCCGGAGTTTCCTGCGCCCATCCGCAGAGGGTGGCGAGGAAGGTGAATAGCAGGATGTGCTTCGTCATCAAGGCGGGCAGGTTAGGCCCGGTCCGGGATTTTTGAAAGTCCCAAGACCGGTGGATTTGGCGTTTCCCGTTGTCCGGCTCCTCGCGATGGATGGGTCACTTCAGATCCCGCACCGCACCGAGGATGGCGTCCCGCACCGGAGGGCTGGACAGGTTCCCCATGTGGCCGCCGGAGGGGAAGAGCGTGAGGCGCGACGGGCCGAAGGTGGAGTTCATCCACGAAAGATCGTCCGGCGGCAGCAGGAAATCGTTGCGGTTGGTGATGACGCGGATCTTTTTCTGGTCCCGCAGGGCGGCGGTGTGGGTGGCGAGATTTCCCTCGCGGCGGAGTTCCGCCATGCTGATGCCGCGCTGCTGGTAGTAGGGAACCGCGAATTGCTGGAAGTAGTCGCTGAACGTGAAGTTCATGATCTCCCGGTAGCTCTCCTCACGCTTCCACGGAGTGATCGGCGTTTGCAGGACGCCCATGTTGTTGCGCCTCTGGCTGCTGTAGACGATGTCCCGCAGGGCGACACGGAATGTCAGGCCGATGAGATACTTCGTCTCGATGCCTTCGAACGGAGGAGCCCCGCCCGCTTCGGGAGGCAGGGTGATCAGCTTCGCGACCTTGTGCGCGGCGTTGTTCAGCCGTGCCTGGCGTTCCGCGGCGGGCCATGCGAGCGGCGCGCGGGTGTAGCTGTCGAGGTGCTGCGAACCGTATTGCAGGTTCACCGGCGGGTTGATGGCCACGTAGCGGTCGAAGCGCACGAGGTCGTCCGGCGCCTGCTTCTCGCCGGCGGCGATGCGCAGGCTGAGGAAGCCGCCCATGGAGCAGCCGACGAGGGCCTTCTTGCCAAAACGGCCGGGATATTTGCCGGCGAGCAACCTGTCGATTTCCGTCAGCGCCACATGCAGGTCGCGGCTGTCCACTTTCGGGTAGGCGGGGACGTCGGCGGAGGAAGCGTTTTCCATGAACTCCGGCTGGAAGACGCTGGAGGTGGTGACCACGGAATAACCGTTCTGATAAAGCTGTTCGGCAAGCCAGAGCGTGGCGAGGGAAAGGCGGTGCGAGCTGAGGCCCGGCGAGATGTAAACGACCGGAGCCGTCTGCGGCTGGATCCAGCAATTGAACTTCAGCCGCCTCCCGGTGGAGGGGATTTTCACCGACATCTCACGGCCGTCGGAACCGAACTCGGGATCCGTCAGGCTGATCTGGACGGCTCCGAGTGTTTCAAGGGTCGGGCGGTCCACTGGACCTGCGACCCGCCAGTCCGGCTGGCCGTCCTTGGCCGCGTAACTCCAGGCGTATTTCGCGAGCGCGTAGGAGTCGTCTTCGGACTTCAGGATGCGCGCCGCGCTCTCCGCCTTGTCGGACAAGCGGTTGAAAGCGGTGACGGGACCGATGGCGGTGTAGGGCGAGCCCGCGTAGTTCCATGGCTCGGCGGCGCTGTCCGCGAGGTAGCCCGTCGCGTTCCGGTCGTCGCTGGGACCAGCGAACGGAAGCACCAGGAACATCGATGGTTTCCAGCCCCAGGTGCCGAAGGTCTGGCTGAAATTCGCTTCCGTTTTCGGGATGTTCCATTTCGTCGCGACATCGAAAAATCCGAGACCGCCCGCGGTGGTGTTTGTCAGGAAACGCACGGTTTCATCACCGGCATCGGACCAGCGGCCCTGCAGCGTGTCATTGATGAGGCGGCCGGGGTAGTTGAGATTCCGGCGGAAATGGTTGATCGATTCCCTCGCCGGTGGCGGAACGACCGCGCGGTAGCCCTTGGCCACCGGTCGCACCACGCCCACGAGGATGCCCTTGTTCGCGGCCCACATGCCGCGGTTGAACGGCTCCAACGGATCATTGATGAACTCCGGAGCCGGAGCATGTCCGTGGCTGTCGGATCTCGCCGAGGTGGGGGCCGGGCCTGTCGTCGTGCAGGAGGCGAGCGCGGCGGCCAGCGCCACATAGGTGGCGTGGCGGGGCAGGCGGGAGGGAGTGGTGCGCGTGACAGAGGGACGGATCATCTGGAGAAAGGAGCGGGGACGGGTGAATCTAGCCTGCTTCCTTCCGACGTAAAGGGCGGATATGGGAGATCTAACCGCCCTGCCGGAAGGCTTTCCCGGCAGGGTCATTCCGGAGGGTCACCCTGGAGGGTCATGCCTTCAGTCTCACCAGCAGGTCGTCGCTGTCCACCTGATCGCCCTTTTTCACGAGGACATCGGCAATGGTCCCGTCCGCGCCGGCGCTCACGGTGGTGAGCATTTTCATGGCTTCGAGGATGACGAGCTTGTCGCCGGCCTTCACTTCCTGGCCGGGAGAAACGGCGACCTCCGTGACCATGCCGGGCATGGGCGCGCAGGAGTGGCCGGGATTTCCCGGTTCGCCTTTCGGGCGCGAGGCCTTGGAAACGGATTGCAGCGATTTGTCCAGCACCACGGACTCGCGGGGCATGCCGTTGAGTTCGTAGAACAACGCCCTACGGCCCGCGGAATCCGCCTCGCCGATGGAGATGAGCTTGATGATGAGGATTTTCCCGGTGTCGATCTCGATCTCGATTTCCTCGCCGATGTGCAGGCCATAGAAAAACGCGGGAGTCGGCAGGCCGCTGAGGTCGTCATACTTCGCGCGGAAGGCGGTGAAGTCGGCGAAGACCTGGGGATACATCAGGTGGGAATAGAGGTCGTCGTCGGTGGCGGCGCGTCCGAGTTTCGAGGCCAGCTCCGTGCGGGTGGCTTCGAGATCGATGGCTGCGGCGAGTTCGCCGGGACGCTTGGTCGTCGCGGTGCGGTTTCCCAGCACCACCTTCTGCACGTCCTCCGGCCAGCCGCCGTCGGGCTGGCCGAGGCCGCCGGACAACATGTCGATGACGCTCTCGGGGAAATCCATCGAGCCGGGCTTGAGCTTCGGCACGTCCGCCGCCTTCATGCCACGGGTGACGAGGAACATGCACATGTCCCCGACGACCTTCGACGAGGGCGTGACCTTCACGATGTCGCCGAAAAGCTGGTTCACCTCGGCATAGGTGCGGGCGATCTCGCGCCAGCGGTGGCCGAGGCCCATGGAGTTCGCCTGTTCGCGGAGGTTGGTGTACTGGCCGCCGGGCATCTCGTGTTCGTAAACCTCCGCCGTGCCGGAGCGCGGCGCGGAATCGAACGGCTGGTAGAACGCGAGCACCTGTTCCCAATAGTCGGAAAACTCGTTGAGCGAATCGAAGTCCAGCCCGGTGTCGCGTCCGGTGCCGGTGAGGGCGGCGGCCACGGAGTTGAGGTTCGGCTGCGAGGTGGAGCCGGACATCGAGGAGATGGCGAGGTCGACGACATCCACACCCGCCTTCGAGGCGGCGAGGACGGAGGCGGCGTTGATGCCGGAGGTGTCGTGCGTGTGGAAATGCACGGGGATGCCGATCTCCTGCTTCAGCGCGTCCACCAGCTTCCACGCCGCATGCGGTTTGCAAAGCCCGGCCATGTCCTTGATGCAAAGCATGTGCGCGCCCATGCGCTCCACCTCCTTCGCCTTCTCCACGTAGTATTTCAGCGAATACTTGTCGCGGCGGCTGTCGGAAATGTCGCCGGTGTAGCAGATGGCCGCTTCACAGATCGCCTTGCCGTGATCGCGCACGGCTTCCATCGCCACGGTCATGTTGGGCAGGTAGTTCAGCGAGTCGAAGATGCGGAAAATGTCCATGCCGGAGTCCGCCGCGTGTTTCACGAATCCGGCGACGACGTTGTCCGGGTAGTTCGAGTAGCCCACCGCGTTCGAGCCGCGGAAGAGCATCTGGAAGCAGATGTTCGGCACCTTCTCGCGCAGGCGTCGCAGGCGGTCCCACGGACACTCGCTGAGGAAACGCATCGCCGTGTCGAAGGTCGCGCCGCCCCACATTTCAAGTGAGAAGAGTTCGGGCGTGCGGTGCGCCACCGCCTCCGCGACCCGCAGCATGTCGAAGCTGCGCATGCGCGTGGCGATGAGCGACTGGTGGGCGTCACGGAAGGTGGTGTCCGTGATGAGCAGGCGCTTTTCCGCGAGGATCCATTCGGCGAATTTCTCCGGCCCGAGTTCCAGCAACACATCGCGGCTGCCCCGGGGCACCTTCGCCTGGTGTTCGATGACGAGCGAGCGCGGCACCACCGCCTCCTGCATGACCGCCGCGGGTTTCCAGCCCTTCGCGGTGGGGTTTCCGTTCAGCGTGATGTCCGAGAGATAGGCGAGCGTGCGGGTCGCGCGGTCGCGGCGGCGCTTGAACTGGAACAGCTCGGTCTTCGTGTCGATCAGCTTGGTATGCGCCTGGCCGCTGCGGAACGTCTCGTCCGCGATGACGTTTTCAAGGAAGGGAATGTTCGTCTTCACGCCCCGGATGCGGAACTCGCGCAGGGCGCGGTCCATGCGCTGGCAGGCGGTCGGGAAATCCCGGCCCATCGCCGTGAGCTTCACCAGCATGGAATCGTAGTAAGGGGTGACCACCGATCCGGCGTCGCCGGAAGCCGCGTCCAGGCGGATGCCGAAGCCCGCCGCCGAGCGGTAGTTGAGGATGCGTCCGTAGTCCGGTGAGAAATTCTTCTCCGGGTCCTCCGTCGTCACGCGGCTCTGGATCGCGTATCCGATGCACGGGATCTCGTCCTGCGGCGGGATGGCGATCTCCTCACCGAAGAGCGTGTGTCCGGCGGCGACGAGGATCTGCGATCTGACAAGGTCCACCCCCGTCACGCACTCCGTCACCGTGTGCTCCACCTGGATGCGCGGGTTCATCTCGATGAAGAACCAGTCGTTCTTGTCCATGTCGTAGAGGAACTCGACGGTGCCGGCGTTGTCGTAGCCGATGCCCTTCGCCAGAGCGACCGCCGCGTCGCAGAGTTCCTTTTTCACCCGTGGATCGAGATTCACCGCGGGCGCGACTTCGACCACCTTCTGGTAGCGCCGCTGCACCGAGCAATCCCGCTCGTGCAGGTGGACCACGTTCCCGTGCTGGTCGCCGAGGATCTGCACCTCGATGTGCTTGGCGCGGGAAATGTAACGCTCGAGGAAAACCGCCGGATTGCCGAACGCGTTCTGCGCCTCGTTCTGGGCCTCCGCCAGCAGGCCGGCGAGCTGCGACGGGTTCTCCACCACGCGCATGCCGCGCCCGCCGCCGCCGAAGGCCGCCTTGATGATGAGCGGGAATCCGATCTCCCGCGCGACCACCAGCGCCTGTTCCGGATCGGTGATCGGGTCCTCGGTGCCGGGCAGGGTGGGGACGTTGAAGCTGTGGGCGAGCGCGCGGGCCGCCGTCTTGTCTCCCATGTTTTCCAACAGGTCCGGGGATGGCCCGATGAACGTGATGTCCTCACGCGCGCAGGCCCGCGCGAACGCCGCGTTTTCCGAGAGGAATCCGTAGCCGGGGTGGATCATCGTCACGCCCTTCTGCTTCGCCAGCGCCACGATCCCCTCCACATCCAGATACGCGCCGACCGGTCCTTTCGACGAATCCAGCTGATAGGCCTCGTCCGCCTTGAAGCGGTGGATGGAAAAACGATCTTCCTCGGCGAAAATCGAAACGGTCGTCAGACCAAGCTCGGTGGCGGCACGGAAAATACGGATCGCGATCTCGCCGCGGTTCGCGGCCATGAGCTTTCCGGAGGTGGGTGGGTTTTCAAGCATCGTGAATGCTTTGTAAACGCCGCCGGACGGTTCGTGAAGATGAAATACGGGTTACTCCATCCCCCGTGTTTATGCAGGATTGTCCGCGCCATCCTTGGGCTTGCGGTGGCCCGGCTTCGCGAGGATCTCGATGTAAACCGCACCCGCCTCCGCCGCAGCGGCCTGGTCGATGGCGGGGATGATCTCCTCCACATGCTTCGTCTCCGGAGCCGATTCGCCCTGTCCGATCTT
The DNA here is from genome assembly GCF_016595465.1 of Luteolibacter yonseiensis. Classification (NCBI taxonomy): domain Bacteria; kingdom Pseudomonadati; phylum Verrucomicrobiota; class Verrucomicrobiia; order Verrucomicrobiales; family Verrucomicrobiaceae; genus Luteolibacter; species Luteolibacter yonseiensis. Next base: position 184,745 of record NZ_JAENIK010000009.1, read on the forward strand.
GCAGTCGAAATCCCAGAAATCCACGCCCTCCGGCAGCGCCTTCTTGCGCTCGCGCTTCAGGTATTTCCGCACGTCCGCCTTGATCTGCTCGACGACACGCGCCGGTTGGTGGAGTGGGGAGGTGAGTGGGAATGTCTTTTTCATCGGAACCGCTTGTGTCGAGCGGACGGGGGTTTGTCTAGGATTTGTTCTGGAAAGAGGGGTTGCGAAGCAGCTGGAGGCGACCGGTCCGGGATGATCCACAACCGCTCCCTTGACCGACGGATCTGGACATGATACTGTCCATTGATGAACGCGATTTCCTATACAGCCGCCCGGGAGAACCTCGCTTCAACCATGAACAAGGTCTGCGAGGATCACGCCCCCGTGATCATCACCCGCAACAGGGACCAGGCCGTGGTGATGATGTCGCTGGAAGACTTCGAAGCACTGGAAGAAACCGCCTACTTTCTCAAAAGTCCGAAAAACGCGAAACGAATCATGAGTTCCATTTCCCAGTTGGATGCGGGGAAAGGTAGCGAGCGAACCGTTGATCCGGAATGATGAAGCGCAAGCTCATCTTTTCCGACGAGGCATGGGAGGACTATCTTTACTGGCAGGATACGGATCGGGCGATGCTGCGTCGAATCAATCAACTCATTAAGGATATCCGCCGGAGTCCTTACGAGGGCATCGGCAAACCCGAGCCACTGAAACACCAGTTGGCGGGGTGGTGGTCGAGGCGCATCAACGGCGAACACCGCTTCCTTTATCGGGTGACAGAACAGGCCATCGAGATAGCGCAGTTGCGGCATCACTACTGATCTTCACCGGTTTTTCACTCTGTTTTTGGTGCGGGATATGTTATTCAAACCTCTTTCAAAGTGTAAATCATCCGTCGAAAGATGCGTCCGAGATTCCACTTTTTCATCGTTCTTCTAGCGGTGGTGGTTGTCTTTTTTCAATTGTTCGCCTTTGCGATGACTTGGGGGATGATGGTTGGCCACGCGATAGTACAGGGCCGGCACCTGCGCGGAGGCTACATCGGTGCGAACGCATTTCACTTAGGGACGTTCTCCTTTGTTTTGGCATCTTTGTCCGCCTCCATCCTCGCGGGGGAGATCCGCCGCCCGGCTGTCCGATGGATCGCGATCATGAGCTGTTTGGGAGCGTGGCTTCTGTGGCTTTACCCGGCATATTCCTCATATCCGATCCGGATACCTGTCTTCGCGGGCACGGGTGCCTTGATTTTGTTGTCGAGAAGCGGGTTGCCGATGTCTCTGGTCGCCCGATATCTCCGGACCCGCCCCAGCCTCCACCTCGTCAATGAAGAGGAGTGAGCGGCGATGAAAAATTACAACAGTAAGTTTTCCCAAGGCGTCGGAATGTGACGGATACTCAGAAAAGCGATGTCACGAAATGCAGCATCACTCCTAACAGTCCCCCCACCAGCGTGCCGTTCAGGCGGACGAACTGCAGGTCGCGGCCGACTTCCAGTTCGAGTTTGTGGGCGAGTTCCGCGCCGTCCCAGCGGGCGACGGTTTCCTCGATGATCCGGGAGACCTGCGGGGTGTTGTCGGAGATGATGTGGAGCACGGTGACGCGGATGCCGGTATTGAATTTCTCGCGGATGGCCTCGTCCCCGCTCACCTGTGCGGCGGCCCGGCGCAGGCCGTTGGCGATCTGCTGGCGGATCTGTCCGTCCGGGCGGGCGGCGTCTTCCTCGATGGCGTTCTTGATCTCCGTCCAGATGCGGGCGGCGTAGGTCGAGACGTTCGGATTCGCGAGGAACTCCTGCTTGATCTCTTCTCCGCGCAGCAGCATGTCCGGGGACTCCTTCAGGTCCGCCGCGAGCCGTGCGATGCGTTCCTGGATGCGGATGCGGATCTCGTGGTCCGGGTTTTCCCGCACCTCGCCGATGGTGCGCAGGATGCGCTTCATGGCCTCCTCGGCGATGAGGCCGGCCAGCTTGTCCTTCACGGATCCCATGGGCAGGGAAATGGGGATGCCGGGGACGGAAAAGGAATCCGGCATCGGGATCTCCTTGCGGATCAGGTTGGTCAGCATGTCGCGGTTCTCGGCCATGCTCTCGCCGCTGAGGGCGAGCAGGTCGTCCACGATGCGCTCGTGCTTGTCGCCCGAGGTGAGCAGTTCAATCAGTTTCCCGGCCACCGGGGCGATGGGGATGTTCCGGATGCGGTCGATGAACTGGGTTTCGAGGAAACGGGTGATGTCCTCGTCATCCAGGGCGTTCAGGAAGCGCGGCAGGTATTTGGTGGCGCGCGCCGAGAGTTCGTCCGCCTTCGTGGTGATCCATTCCGCGCCGCGGGCGCTGAGGTCCATCTTGGTGAGCTCGCGCTCCACCACCTCGCGGCTGAGGAAATTGCTGACGACGAAGTGCGAGAGCGAGCGGGCGATGCGGTTTTTCCCGCGCGGCAGGATGCGCGTGTGCGGGATGGGAAGGCCGAGGGGGTGGCGGAACAAGGCCGTCACGGCGAACCAGTCCGCCAGTCCGCCGATCACGGCGGCTTCGGAAAACGCCCGCAGGTAGCCGACCCACACCACATCCGGCATGAAAAGCGTGCTGATCAACACCGCGAAGGCCACTGCGACCGCGGCGGTGGCGATGCGCTGCATTTTACGAAGCTCGGCGGATTTTTCGGTAGGCATGGAGGGGTGGGATGACGCGGAGGACGGGGGACAGTCGGGCATTTATAGGGGAGATTGCCAAGCGTGGATACGGGGAATCCGATTGTTCCGCTCCGGCCCTCGCGGCTTGCCGTGCACGGCGGGCGTGGCTAGCATGCGGCATGGCCATCGAGACGTTTCTGGAATTTACCCCGGGCATTCATGAAAGCGCGTTCGTCGCGGCGAGCGCGGATGTGATCGGGAGGGTGACGCTGCACGAGGAAACCAGCGTGTGGTACAACTCCACCCTGCGCGGGGACATCAATGAGATCGTCATCGGGCCCAGGTCGAACGTGCAGGATAATGCGGTGATCCATCTCGCGGATGATTACGGTTGTTATGTCGGCGAACTGGTTACGGTGGGTCACTCGGCGATTTTACACGCCTGCACGGTGAAGGACGAGGTGCTGGTCGGCATGGGTGCGATCGTGCTGGACGGCGCGGTGATCGGCGAGCGGTCGATCATCGGCGCGGGCGCGCTGGTGACGGGCGGGACGGTGATCCCGCCGGGCTCGCTGGTGCTGGGTTCCCCGGCGAAGGTGGTGAGGACGCTTTCCCTGGACGAGCAGGCGAAGATCCGCGGCTGGGCGGACAAGTATGTGCTGGGTTCCAGGAAGTATCTGGAAAGGAAGTAACGTGTGACGGCGGTTTCCGACTTGCCGCGAAGGTTGTGAATAGCGCGGATCGGGTGCGTTCGCCAGAACCATGGACTGCGTGCGGCTTGCCGCCGCTTTCCGTAGCCAGCTTGCTGGCACGGGGGGGAGGGCGGGATTCAAAATAGCGGATCATCCCATTGCGACAGCCGGCGGTGGGGACACCGAGGGGGGGCGCCAGTCCACCGCCCGTGCCAGCAAGCTGGCTACGGAAAGCGGCAGCAAGCTGCACGCAGTCCATGGACTTCGCCAGCCGTCAGACGTTCCCGGATCAATCATCACCTCGTTTGTGAAAAACGGGAGGCCTCCGCCATTCTTCTTTGCACCCCCTTTGCGATCTCGCCGGCTTTGAGGCCTTGCTGCTTTGCGGTGAAAAATTCCGCTGCCGGGTTGTTTGAAATAAAAAAACGGAGGCGGAATGGGATTCCGGCCTCCGTTTGGATTCGGGCGTTCGCGAATGAATTCCGCGCTCCCGGTGGGATCTCTCCCGGTGGGTGGATCAATGCCTGAAGTGGCGGTGTCCGGTGAAGATCATGGCCATGCCCGCGGCGTCGGCGGCGGCGATGACCTCCTCGTCACGGACGGAACCCCCGGGCTGGATGCAGGCGGTGGCTCCGGCGTCGATGGCGGACTGGAGGCCGTCGGCGAAGGGGAACATGGCGTCGGAGGCGACGATGCTGCCAGCGAGGCTGAGGCCGGCTTCCTTGGCTTTCCAGATGGCGATGCGGGAGGAGTCCACGCGGCTCATCTGGCCGGCGCCGATGCCGAGCGTGCGGTCCGAGCTGGAGTAGACGATGGCGTTGGACTTCACGTGTTTCACGATGCGCCAGCCGAAGCGCATGGCGCGCATCTCGGCCTCGGTCGGCGGGCGTTTGGTGACGACCTTCGCTTCCAGGTTGTCGAGGCCGAGCGCGGTGTGGTCGCGGTCCATGACCATGAGACCACCCGGGCAGGAACGGATGACAGGAGATTGTTTCTCCGCGAGGTAGGCCTCGTTCATTTTCATGAGACGCAGGTTTTTCTTCTTCTGGAGAAGGGCGCGGGCGTCGCTCTCGAATTCCGGAGCGATGATGACGTCGGTGAAGATCTCCGAAATGATGCGGGCGAGCTCGAGGGTGAGCGGGCGGTTGACGACGATGACGCCGCCGAACGGGGCCTGGCGGTCGGTTTCGAAAGCTTTCTGCCACGCGATCTTGAGGCTCTCGTCATCCTGGCCGACTCCGCATGGGTTGGTGTGCTTGAGGATGGCGACGGTGGGGCGGACGAAGTCGAGGATGAGGTCGGACGCGGCCTCGATGTCGAGGATGTTGGTATAGCTGAGCTCCTTGCCCTGGACCTGGGTGAAGAAGTCGCCGAACCGGCCGTAGAGCGAGCACTTCTGGTGCGGATTGTCACCGTAGCGGAGCTCTTGTTCGAGCGGCAGGCTGAGGGTGAAGTTGCAGCCGGTGCCGGTGCGGCATTGGCCGAGGTAGTTGGTGATGGCGGCGTCGTATTGCGAGGTGCGGAGGAAGACCTTCACGGCGAGCTGCTCGCGGAAACCCTTGGTGGTGTTGCCGTTGTTCTCCTTCATTTCCTCGATGACCTTCGGGTAGTCCGCGGGATCGACGATGACGGTGACGCTGGAGTGGTTCTTCGCCGCGCTGCGGAGCATGGAAGGGCCGCCGATGTCGATTTTTTCGATGGCTTCCTCAAGCGTGACGTTCGGCTTGGCGACGGTTTCCTCGAACGGGTAGAGGTTCACGACGACGAGGTCGATGGGCGGGATGTCGTTCGCCTTGGCCTGGGCGACGTGGTCCGCGTCGTCGCGGCGGTGGAGCAGGCCGCCGTGGACCTTCGGGTGGAGGGTCTTGAGACGTCCGTCGAAGAGTTCCGGCGCGCCGGTGAACTCGGAAACGTCGATCACGGGCAGGCCGGCATCGCGCAGGGCGGCGGAGGTGCCGCCGGTGGAAAGCAGTTCCACACCCATGTCATGGAGTTCCTTGGCGAAGGCGGCGAGGCCGGTTTTATCGGAAACGGAGAGCAGGGCACGAGTGATGGGCATGGGGAATGGTCTTTCGCGTGGTTTGAAATGGATCGGCCGGGTGACGGGCGACGCAGACCCCGTAACCAACCCGCCGCCGCCCGGCAAGCGGAATAGCTGGGAGGGGAATCAGGGGGGAGGCGGTATCACCCGGGCTCATTGGAAAGCATGATGGAGTCCGAAATGGGTTGCGGGCAGTGGAATTCCCTGAGGATTGCGGCGATTCCACCCGACCCGAGTCCATCGATCTGCTTTTCCAGTCGTTCGATTTGAGCCAGCGGCGGAGCAGTCCCGGAAGGCTCCCGAAGAGCCGACAAACGGGCCTTCAGGCATTGATGACGTGCCTCGATCACCCGCTGGGCCAAGGATTCCAGGTTGGGCAAGGACCCGTCTCCCGGGGATTTTCCTGAACAGGCGGCGATGGTCGCCCGGAGGGTCGTTTCCCTATCGGCCACTTTCGAGGCATGCGTGCGTCCGGTGAACTGTCCTTGCCATTGGGCCATTTGAATGAAGCGGAGGCGGTTGATTTAGAGAGATTCTTACCGGGCGCGGCCGGCCGTTTCTTCCTTGAGGCGTTTCAGTTCTTCGACGCCCTCGCTTTTCAAATAGACTCTGCCCGTCCGCGCATAGACCGGCTCGGCAGCGAAGCGGTGTTGAATCGCGAGAGCATCTGCCATCACCCTTTTGAAAACCGGATTTTCGAGAATCCTTGGATCGATTGACGGGTGGTCCCCGGGTTTCATTGTCAGATGAGCTATCAGCTTTCATCGGTTCGCGCAACTCCGCTCATTTCCATGGCTCACTCCCACTCCACCACCAGCAGCGACACTCCCTGGCGCGGCAGGGTGAAATCCAGCTTGGCGGTGTGGTCGGTGATCTGCGTTTCCGCCTCCGGCGCGAGCGTGGCGAGTTTTCCGGCGGCCTCCAGCTCCTGGTATTGCTCCGGGGTGGGCTTTTGTGGCTCGCCCATGGACTTCCAGAGGGTGAAGGAGTTTCCGTGGGTCTCATCCACGCGGTAGTGGCTGACCTTCGCCTTGCCGCTGGCGAGGGGCAGGCCGGGGACGTTCAGGGAAATGGCGGCATCCGGGCCGGTCACGTCGTCGTCGTGGTAGTGCCAGACGAGCACGCTGAGTTTTTTCGCGCTGAGGCTGGCGAAGGCGGAAACGTCCGCCTGCTTGCGGACACCGCTGCGGAGGATGTCCGGCAGGGACACGGCGGAGTCGCTGGTGACGGGAAGGCGGTCGCCGTCCATTTTGGAGAACATCCGGAAAACATTCAGCACCGGCTTGTCCACGCCGTTCGTGGCCAGCGAGCGGAACCCGGCGAAATACGGCTGGTCCTCGAACTCGAACGCCCAGGTGACCGCGCCCTCCAGGTTCACTCCGTGCTTGGCCGCGAGGTCGAGTTTCCGTGGGAAGCTCGCGGCGGTGTAGCTGGAATACATCGTGCCGTTGCGGTAGGCGAGATTCGGCCCCTGGCAGGCGGCGCAGCCCTCCGGATCGGACTCGCCGATGACGATCGGCGTATCCGCGAATTCCGGGTAGCGCGCGATCACCGAGAAGGCTCCGTCGATGTCGCGGAGCTGGCTGGAGATGCCCATCTGGACGCGTCCGTCCATGTCCTTCGGCTGGCCCTTGGCGTGGAAGGAAATGAAATCCGTGGGCGTGCCGGTTTCTCCGGTGGCGGTGTTTTTGCCCTTCACGCAGTGGTCGAGGAAGGACTTAAGGAAATCTCCGCCCGCGCCCCCCGCCAGATCCGGGCCGCCGACCCTCGCGCCGGGGATGGCGCGGCGCACGGCCTTGATCGCGTGGTCGTGCAGCTTGAAAAACTCGTCACGGGTGCCGCGCCAGTAGCCGATGTTCGGCTCGTTCCATGTCTGCCAATACCATTTGAGGACCTCGTCCCGGCCGTATTTTTCAACGGAATGCTTCGCCCATTGGTAGACGAGTTCCTCCCATTTCCCCCAGTCCTTCGGCGGGTAGGTCCAGCCGGTGTAGATGTCGTCATACTTCGCCTTCGGCGTCCAGTGGTGGCGGTAGGGCTCCGGCTTTATCGAAAGCGCCTGCGGCATGAAACCGATCTGCACATAAGGCCGGACGCCGCGCTCCAGCCCGCTGTCGATGATCTTGTCAACGATGGTCCAGTCATAGACCGGGTTTCCCTGCGCGTCCTCGGTGTAGGCGTTCGTCGATCCCCACTTGAGCGCGTGCGTGCCCTCGCCGGTGACGAGCAGGCTGTGGGTGCGGAAAAACACCTCCTTCGGCTTCAGCTCACCCAGTTCGGAAAGGAGTTTCCGGCCGTCCTTCATGTAGGTGTAGTTCGGCTCGTCCGCGCCGAAGAACCGCCAGATCGGCTTGAGCGGCCCCATCGGCCGCGCGGCATCCACCGTGATTTTCACAGGAAACGAATCCGCCGCCATGGCGGACAGGCAGGAGCTGAAAAGGCAGAGGGCGGTGAGGGTGCGGGAAAATGACGGCATTGGGCGATTTTTGAGTTTCAGGGAATCCTATGCGGTTTCTCCGGAAGGAATCTTGGAAGAGTGCGACAGGAATTTGTATGATTCCGCCAAAACTCCTTCACACGGTTCGAGGTAAACGATCCCCGCAGAAGGAGGTGGAAAGCGGAATGGCTGGTGGATCCGGCAGGTTCACGGAGCGTGGGGAGAAGGCAGTCTGATAATTTTCTTGCCATCCGTTTCTAACTGTATCAATCATGCTGTTACGGTTGGTGTTGAATCCGCCCCATCATGCTCCCATTTCGTTTCCAACTCCTCGACGGTGTTCCTGTTTCCGACCAACTCGTGAAAGCGGTGCAGCGCGCCGTTCTCACGGATGAGATGGCGGCGGGGGAGAAATTTCCCTCGGTCCGCATCCTCGCGCAGGAGCTGAAGATTTCCCCGACCACGGCCCACAAGGCGGTCATGGAACTGCGGGATGCCGGGTTCCTCGCCAGCCGTCCCGGTGCCGGGATGGTGGTGGTGAAGCCGGCAGGGTCCTCCCGGGAACAACTCGCCGCACAGCTCGCGCCCGCCTGCCGGGACCTCATCCGCCACGCCAACCAGCTCGGCCTCACCGCCGATGAAACGCTGGAAGTCCTCCGCCGCACCCTTTCCGAAAACCCACCGCTTCCATGAAACCACTTCTTGAATTCCACCAGGTCACCTGCCGGTTCTCCCGATCATGGGCGCTGAGGCATGCTTCGTTCCACGTGCCCGCCGGATCGATCACCGCGCTGCTCGGTCCGAATGGCGCGGGGAAATCCACCGCGCTGAAAATCGCGCTCAATCTCATCCGCCCGTCCTCCGGTCACGTGGAGATCCTCGGGGTGGATTCCCGCAAGCTCGGTCCGGCACAGCTCGCCCGCATCGGCTACGTGGCGGATGGCATGGAGCTGCCGGACTGGATGAGCGTGGACCAGTTCCTCGCCTGGTGCCGCCCGCTTTACCCGAAATGGGACCCGGATCTCGAGCGGTCGTTGAGGAAACAATTCTCCCTGCCCGGCGACCGGAAGCTCAGCCACCTCTCGCGCGGCCAGCGCATGAAGGCGGCCCTCATCGCCGCGCTGTCCTACCGGCCGGAGCTGCTGGTGCTGGACGAGCCGTTCTCCGGACTGGACCCGGTGGTGCGGGACGAGTTCATCACCGGGCTGCTGGAGATCGCGGGCGGGGAAGGCTTGTCGGTGGTGGTTTCCTCCCATGACATCGAGGAGGTGGACCGTCTCGCCGACCACGTGGTGCTGCTCAACCACGGGGCCGTCGTTCTGAACGAAGGCACCGAGCCGCTGCTAGCCCGCCACCGCCGGGTGGAAATCCTGCTGCCGCCGGATCTCGGTGAGCTGCCGCAGCTTCCCGCGAACTGGATCTCGCCGCAATCCGCGGGCCGCGTCCTGCGGTTCACGGACACGGGGCATGAACCGGAAAAACTCGCACGCGCGCTGTCCGCCCTGTTCCCCGGCAGCCCGCCCGCCGGAATCCACCCGCTCGGCCTGCGCGAGCTTTTCGTAACCCTCGTCCGCGAGGGCCGGGCCGACTCCGGAATCTAACAGGCATCATCATGAACTTCCGCACCGTCTCACATCTGCTGAAAACCGACTGGCAGCGCTTCAACATCCCCATCATCGGGATGTGGGTGTGCTTCGTCATCAGCGCCGCGCCCTGGCTGACGCATGACCCGGCATCGTTCGGAGTGCCGATGATCACCGGGACCTCCTATTCGGGAAATCTGGAGTCTCTCGGACTTTCCGAAATTCCGAATGTTCCGCAGTATCTGCGATGGTTCGGCGTGCTGGCACTGGTGCTTCCCGTGCTGCTTTCGACCTTCATCGGGATGCACGACCTGCGTTGGCAGTCCGTGAGTCCCATCCGTCCGTGGCAGCGTTTGGTGGCGAAGACGCTGGGACTGTTGTTTTTCATCGTGCTGCCGCAACTGGTGCCCGGGGTCGTCATCGCGATGCGCAACGGTTTTTCTCCGGCCCATGCCATGGACCAGGTATCCGGCACTGGAACGCAGCTGCTTTTCCTGTATGGCACTCTCGCGGTCATCGGTCGTTACTGCGGCTCGTTCTGGTCATGGAGTGCCGCGGTGGCATGCTTCATCGGTGTTTCCCATCTGATCGGTTCCCTATTGGGGGAAACCTACGAGCCCGGAAATATGTTCGGCATTCTGGTCCGGCTTGGAGGAATTCATCCGGAGGCGGCCGATCAGGTGCGGGTGGTGCTCGGCTTCGTGCTGGTCGTCGCTTTTTCCCGGATCTTCCGGTTTCGGCGGGGAGGTGCGGCCATCATCGCCTCGGCGATATTCGGACTGACGGCGGCATCTTATCTCGGCACCTGGTCGGGCACCTGTCCGGTTTTGTGGTCGCGCCCCGTGGTGATGGACTCGGTCCAGCCTGTCCTTTCCGGCCAAGGTGTCTGGGGGGCGAATGTGACGCAGTATCAGAATGGGATGACAAGGACACGGCGGTCTCTTCAAGCGATGATCGACACCAAAGGACAGGGGGAAGGAGTTTTCGTGAAATGGCGGTCGGATTTCCAAAGCGGAGAGACTGTGCCGGGTCGGTTTTTCCCGGGGCCTCGCACTTCCGAAATGCGGGCCGCGCTTCATCAGGTTTTGCCCGCACCCTTGATTGATCGCAACGATTCATGGGATGTGGTGGATTTTGGTCCGGAAGAGGTCGATCGTCCGCCTGCGGATGTGGGTCTCACCGGAGGGGTGTTCCGTTATCGCATCGTGGCGGATCTTCCTCTGGGACGGAACCGGGTTGCGACCACGCTCGATGACATCGCCACCGCCGCACGGTATGTCGAGAACAAGGAAGGAGAACCCCTGGCCGAGGTGTCCCTCAAATGTCCCCAGTCTTTGACGGGAGGAAGCGACTCCTATTTCAGTTACGTGCTTTACCTGCCGGAGTCCGGCAGGTGTACCGGCCTTGAACAAAGGTATCGCGGGGAAGGTTTCTCTCCGGGCGGCATCGCATGGTATCAACTGTTGATGGAGGCCACGGATACCGGCGAATTCAAGCCAAGGTCTTGGAAAAACGCGCGGCTGCTCGTCATCCAGCCGGAATTCCTGGGCACGGTTTCACGCCGGCTCATGCTACCACCACCGTCCGAGCCTCCTGTTCCCAATGGTGAGGACTGGATGCTGTCCGGGGCCTACAGGCAGCAGCACGAGGCCTACTATTCCAACCTGCGTCCGCATCGCCCGGACCCGGCGACTTGCACGGAGAAGGAACTGTCCCGCTACCTGCGCTCGCTCATCGCGCTGTTTCCATCGGGCATCATCGCGCGGGATCTGGCGGAATATGCTCCACGCTTTCCCCGCCTGCTCGCGCTCTACGCCCAGGAATATTATATCGGCGATGCGATTGAGAATGGCGTGCCCGAATCCTCGAAGGCGGAGGTGGTCTCCGCCGTCGACGGGCCGGTACAGGCAATGAAACTCGTCCGCACCCTGATGAAGCGGAATTGGGAAGATCCGGTCCGGAGCCAGTTTCTCAACTGCCTGGAGGCACCCTTTCTGATCTCGGATTCGAGCGGCGTTTTTTCGATGGTCTCGGCCATCGCCCGGCAGGAGGATCCCGCGACCTATCCCGCGTTGATCCGTGCTTACGAAACGACGGGAGATCCGCGCCTTTACAACGTCATCCGGTCCCTGCCCGGCATCGCTCCGGACTTGGACGGAGCGGTCGACCGGATCAGCCAAAGGCTTTCTCCGGTGAGCAATCTCAGAGGGCAGCCCGTCCGTTTCGTCGGTGCCTTGGACGAATTCCTACGTCCCGTTTCCCATGGCAATCCGGTGGCATTGGCCAAGCTGCTCCAGGTCTGCCAGAACCCGGAGCTGAAAATCTATCTTCCCGGAACTGAACTTCAGGAAGTCGTCTCACCGTCCCCCGTTCCCAAGGACCAGCAGGCATGGCGTGATTTTTTCAGAGGAAAAACCGCCGGCGACTTCACCTACGACGCTTTCGCCCGTTGCTGGCATCCCATCTCCAAAACCCATTGAACCATGTCCGCCCTCACCCACAGTCTCTCGACTCTTTGGTCCCGTTTCCGCTGGGAAATCCTCGGTTACCTCGTGCTGGTCGGTCTTTCCTGTATCTCGAACTCTTCGGAGTCCCGATGGTCGGGCGGCGTCGCCTCGCTCCGGGCGCTGGGTCTTTACTGGATCACCTTCCGCATCCTGCTCTCCGAAGCAGGATTCTCCACCCATGGTGGCTGGCGCACGCGGCCCTTCTCCCGGAATTCCATCTTCCTCAGCCAGGTCCTGCTGCTTTTCGCGATCCTGCTTCCGGGGTGGATCGCCAAAGCCCTGACGATCCATCATCTTTTCCACCCGACAGGCCGGCAGTGGGGTTTCCTCCTGGAATCGATCCGAACCACCGACGTCGTGCCGTGGCTTGTTTTTGTCCTCGCGCTGAAAGGCTTCGAATTGCTCATGCGGTTCCAAGCCCAGGAGCGTGCGCGCAAGGTCATATGGGCCTTCATGATCATCGTGCTCGTCCCGGCATTTTTCATGCCTGCGGTCAAAAACGATGGAGTGGGCCGGAGCGACAGCCGGTATCCCAAAAATCTCTCCCAAGGCATCCTGCGCCAGCTCCCGGATGCCACCGACCTCATCGGAAGGTGGTATGATTCGGGCAACATGGATTCGGAATTTCCGCAGGCGCGCTTGAGGGCCCGCTTTCCCCTCGCAGGCCGGCGTTCCGAAGTGTTTTCCGGACTGCGGCTGCTTTCCCTGGATTCAACGGTGGAGGGTTTCCGATCCAGGGTCACCCTTGATCTCGCCGCCATCCATCGCGGCGACCTCCAGTGGCTCGGCCAGGCGGTTCCGGTGCTCGCTTATTCCGATGGCACCTACGCTGCCGCGCTTTCCTGCCAAATCTCCACCGAAGGCTTCGGCGGCATCGCTTCGGAGCTGCGGAGGGCGGTTTATGAGATTGAATTCGGCTCGCCGCTGATGCTGCCGGAAAACCGGCACGCTTCCCCGGCGGATTTCCCTGCGAAGGAAGTGCTCTTTTTTGTCGAAGACGGCGATGCCCCGCTCATGCCCGCCGCGCCCGAGTTCGTCCCGCGGGATGGTGGACCGGGTCGTCTTCATCTCCGGACCCTGCCGGACACGGTACCGCTGGACCTCGCGGTGCGCCAGGTCATCGACAGTTTCGACACCCACGACAACGTTCCCGACTCCGAGGTCTATTTCAGCGGAAAACTGCCTCGGGAGGCCATGGCCACGGTGCTCGCCTACCACCCTTGGTCGGATCTCGCCTGGGACAAGGTCATCCGCCCGTTCCTCCGGCAGCAAGCCACGGAAGCCGACAAGCCCGCATTGCTCCAACGAATGGCGATCGACCCCCGGCTCGTTCCGCTGTTCATCGAAAAAGGCTGGTTGGCCGATGCCTTGCCAATCCTCCGCCAGCGGGCGAAAGAGCGTCTTCCGGTCGACGCCGCGTCGCTCATGCTGCTCTCGGGTGAAAACGATTCCGCCCTCGTTGCGGACCTCGCGGCGCTCGCCATCCGTCTCGACAGGGGAGTCGGAGAAGTGGCGGCGGAATTGCGGCGAAATCCGGCATTCGACTGGCCCGCTTTTGTCTCCGCGGGATGGAAATCGCGCAAGTACGGCAGGTATGACCGGGAGGGCTGGCTCTATGCGCGCTGGTCCGCGGAGCTGGGAGATTCCAGCGCTTTCCGCCGCCTCGCGGAAAAAGCCGCCGGCGGGAAAAAGTGGGAGAACGAGCAACTGTCCGCCCTCGTCGACGGAGAGCACCAGGACCTCATCGGTTACCTGCGGGAAAACATCGACCGGCTGAAATACGATGCCGGGACGAGGAAGTGGGGGCTGTGAGCCCGGGCCTTCAACGCGCCTTCGCTTTCATGGAAGACGCCTTTGAAAGCTGAACCTCACACGAAGAAATCTTCAAGCTTCCGCCGCCTTGGCGATCTGCAGCATCTTCGCCTCACCCAGGTGCGGGGCGAGGATCTGGAGACCGGTGGGCAGGTTTTTCCCGCCGTCCCAATCGACCGTGCCGCAGGGAATGGAGATGCCGGGGATGCCGGCGAGGTTGGCGGCGATGGTGAAGATGTCGGAGAGGTATTCCTGGAGCGGGTCCGCGGCGGAGGCTCCGAGGCGGCGGGCCGGGGTGGGGGCCACGGGCGAGAGGATGGCGTCCACTTTCTGGAACGCGTTCTCGAAGTCGCGGCGGATGAGCGTGCGGACCTTCTGGGCGCGGCCATAGTAGGCGTCGTAGTAGCCGGAGGAGAGCACGTAGGTGCCGAGGATGATGCGGCGTTTCACTTCCGCGCCGAATCCTTCCTCACGGGATTTCTTGTAAAGGTCGAGAATGTCGGCGGGGCTTGATGCACGGTGGCCGTAGCGGATGCCGTCGAAGCGGGAAAGGTTCGACGAGGCTTCCGCCGGGGCGATGACGTAGTAGGTGGCCACGGCGTGCTCGGTGTGGGGCAGCGAGATTTCGACGATTTCCGCGCCTTGGGCGGCGAGGTTCTGGATGGAGGCCTCGACATTCCTGCGGACGCCGGGGTCGATGCCCTCGCCGAAGTATTCCTTGGGCACTCCGAGCTTGAGACCTTTCACGCCGTCGTTCAGGCCGGACAGGTAGTCGGGCACCGGGACGTCCAGGCTGGTCGAGTCCGCGGGATCGAATCCCGCGATGGCTTGCAGGATGAGCGCCGCATCCTCGACGGACCGGGTGATGGGGCCGATCTGGTCGAGCGACGAGGCGAAGGCGACCAGTCCGTAGCGGGAGACACGGCCGTAGGATGGCTTGAGGCCGACGACGCCGCAGTGCGAGGCGGGCTGGCGGATGGAGCCGCCGGTATCGGACCCCAGTGTGGCGATGGCGGTGCCGTCCGCGACCGCCGCGGCGGAGCCGCCGGACGAACCACCGGGGATGCGGTCGTGGTCGTGGGGATTGCGCGTGGTCTGGAGCGCGGAGTTTTCCGTGGAGGAACCCATGGCGAACTCGTCCTGGTTCAGGCGGCCGAAGGGGATCGCTCCGGCGGCGCGGAGTTTTTTGATGACGGTGGCGTCGTAGGGGGAGATGAAATTTTCGAGAAACTTCGAGCCGCAGGTGCAGGGCTGGCCGAGGACGTTCATGTTGTCCTTGATGCCGATGGGGATGCCGCCGAGGGGCAGGCCGAGATCCGCGCCGGCGGCCTCCGCGAGGGCGGATTCAAGGTCGTGGGACAGGTAGGCTCCGGTCTTGGAATCGCGCGCGGTGATTTCTCCGGCGAGGCCTTCCAGGATTTTCGCGGGCGTGGTTTCTCCGGCGGTGAGCTGCTTGCGGAGTTGGGAAATGGTCATGGGAAAAGTGGGAGATGGGGAGTTGGGAAAAGGGAACTCAGGCGTCGGTGACGACCTTCGGCACGCGGATCTGGCCCTGGGCCTGGTCGGGCGCGTTTTGGAGCATGGCGGCCTGGCTCAGGCTTTCGTGGGGGACGTCCTCGCGCATGCGGCCGAAGATCTCGTTCGCATGGGCCGTGGGATCGATGCCGGAGACGTCGAGCTTCGAAAGCGCCTCGACGTGGCCGAGGATGGCTTCGAGCTGGGGCTGGAATTCCGCGACCTCGGCATCGGAAAGTTCGAGGCGGGCGAGATTGGCGACGTAGCGGACATCGATGTGACTGTGCGACATGGGCGGGAGCGTCTGGAATGGGCGGGGATTTTCCAAGTGCCAAGTGCGGCGGGAGGAGAAGTTCGGAGTTTTTTAAGAAATTCCCGGTCCGTTGTAAGAAGCTTGGGGAAGTCGTCCGTCTGTCAGCAACGGGCTCGTTGTTTTTTCCTCGGGCCGACGAGAGGATGATGGAAACCAAGCCCATGAAACCCGCTTCAATCCTTGTGACGGCATTCACCTTTCTCTGCCTTTTGTCGGCTGCGGCGGCTGATTTCACCGAAGTGCCGGACAGCGCATCGCCCGATG
The DNA here is from genome assembly GCF_016595465.1 of Luteolibacter yonseiensis. Classification (NCBI taxonomy): domain Bacteria; kingdom Pseudomonadati; phylum Verrucomicrobiota; class Verrucomicrobiia; order Verrucomicrobiales; family Verrucomicrobiaceae; genus Luteolibacter; species Luteolibacter yonseiensis. The sequence continues at coordinate 200,519 of NZ_JAENIK010000009.1, forward strand.
GTGGTTATGCGGCACGCACCGAGCCGCCCGCAAATGTCGAAGACGGACGGGACGGTCTCGTGCTTTATCGAAAAATGACCGGAGCTGCGGTGGCGCGGATACCCCTCGGGGGTTATGCGGGCCATCCGGGCGACGCCGATCCGGCAAATCTTCGTCTTCTGTGGGCACCGGACTCGAAACACTTCGCCCTGATGTTCCGAGGGACCAAGACATCCTGGACCACGACGGTTTACGCCATGAACGCTGGAAAACCGGTCGAGGTGAAACTGGCCGGCGCCACCTCCAAGTCGCTTGAGTTGTTGTCCGCGTCACAAACCAACCGCGTCTCGCGGGAGACGCCTGTGAAGTGGATCGACAACGGGCGTCTGCTGCTGAGAGCGTCAGGTGACACCCTGGTCGGGGATAAGTTGATGTGGTATGAGATCGATATGACCTGTTCGTTGGAAGGCGGGAAGATGACGGATGCGAAGGTCGTCACCCTCAAGCCTCACGATGGCTGAACGGAGCGGCGTCTTTCCGGCGATTCGCCCCGGAATGCGGCGATCCCATCGTATCATTCGGCACCAAGCTCCCCGATCTTTTTCTCCGTCGCGGCGGCCTCGGCGGGCATCTTCGCCTTTTCATAGGCATCCTTGAGCCCCTTGAGGGCGCCGATGTCGTTCGGGAACAGGGCGAGGGCGCGGTTGTAGGCTTCGACGGCCTCCGTGGGTTTGTCCGCGGCGAGGTAATATTCTCCGAGGCGGCTGGCCATGGGAGTGAGGACCATGGGTTCGAACATCATCGGTGCCGGAGACTGGCGGTCGGCCGCGGAGGAAAACCAGTTGTAGGCCGTGCCCATGCGATCCTTGGGGCCGGCCATCGCGAGGCGTCCGCGCAGTTCGCTGGCGAGGATTTCCAACGCGCGGAAGGCCCGGTTCCAGGGCGAGCGCTCGCCGCTGTCGCCTGCGGCGGTCTGGGCCTTGCTCATGGTTTCGCCGTGACGGGTGAGCGCGTCGATGACCTGCTGCGCTTCGTCGGTTTTCCCGTCTTCGATGAGGCGCTGGGCATCCAGCGCGAAGCGGAGGCCGTCGATCCACCAATAGGCGAGGGACTTGGAACGGGTGCCCTTGATTTCATCCGGCGCAGGGAGCGATTTGAGTGCTTCGGCGGCGTTTCCACGGAGGTTGCGGCGCAGGAGGATGCGTGCCGGGAGCGTTTTGCCATCCCAAAGGAGCAGGCGGATGCCGGGCGAGGCGACGCGGTCCTTGGGGATGGGCGTGGCGGCGATGGCCCGGGCGGCGGCTTGGGCTCCCTCGAAATCGCCGCGCGAGGCCAGGGAAACCACCCGATAGCACTCCGACTTCACCCATTCCGGGCAATCGGCCGGCGTGGCCTTGTTTTCTTTCATCCAGTTGGAAAAAAGCGAGGACGTCCTGGTGAATGCGGCGGCGGCACCGGCATGTTGGCCGCAGCGCCACTCGTAGTGCCCGAGAAGGTGCTGATAGGGGCCGTAGTCGGGGGAGATCCGGCACAGCTTGCGGGCGAGATCCAGCGATCCTCCGAGGTCCGGAGCCTCCGCGCGGATGGTGAGCAGGGCGTTGAGCGGGATGGGGCTTTCCGGATGTTTCTCCATCATCGCGAGCAGGCTTTTTTCCGCGACCTCCTGGTCCGGGGTGGCGGTGCCCAGCTCGTCATAGCCGCCTCTGCCGAACAACGCGGCGAAGATGGCCGCCTGCATGTCATTGGGGAACTGTCCGGCGATCTTGTGGAAGGCGATGGCGGCGCCCTTGGGGCCTTCCTCGATGTATTTGATGAGTCCGTAGGCGTAACCGCGTTCGAGCTCGGTTCCCTTTCCCTGATCCACCAGATCCAGCAGCCGGTCCGTCACCGCGTTGCGCGCGGGGCCTGTTTCGGGTGAGGGGTTGAGCAGGCACATGACCATGCCCCAGTGGGCGAGCAGGCACTCAGGGTCCTCCCGCATGGCTGCGGCGAAGTGGCGGCTGGCTTCGAATTCCCAGCCTCCGTGCAGGTGGTTCAGTCCCTGGTTCACATGCGCCTGGGCTTTTTCCGTCGCCGCGGAGACCGCCATGCGGATGCCGCCGGGAAAGGTGGCCATGGCCGGTTCGCCGAGCGCCTTCACCGGCCCGGGGATGGCGTCCTCCACGTCGGGTGTTTGTTTCGCCGGTGCGTTCTTTTCCTCGATCGCCGGTGCGGGCTTGGGCTTCGGCTTCTGCGGAGTGGTTTTTTCCGCTCCTGTCGCAAGCGCGCAACCCGCCAACAATGCCGCCATGGTCCGAATTCTCATGGACGGATGATGGCCACGCGCGGCCCGCCGGTCCAAGCAAAATGACGCTGGCATCTCCCGTCCGGACCCGCATACTCTCCTGCCATGAAGCTTGGAGTCATTGGATGCGGGAAGATGGGAACGGCGTTGATTCAAGGTGCGATCCGCGCCGGAGTCGTGGCCTCCGGAGATGTGTATGGCTGCGATCCCTACTACAAATCCCGCGAAAATTTCGCCGCCGTCACCGGGGCGCACGTCAGCGCCGACATCGCGGAAATCGCCTCCGCCAGCGACGTGCTGCTGCTCTGCACCAAGCCGAACGACGTCGCCGCCGCCCTTGCCACCGTCGCGGAAAAATCCTCCGGCCAGCCGAAGCTGGTCATTTCCATCGCCGCCGGAGTGACTCTCGCCGCCTTGGAAAGCGCGGCACCGGAAAATTTCCGCGTCATCCGCACCATGCCGAACACCCCGGCCCTCGTCGGTCACGGCGCGGCCGGCTACTGCCTCGGATCCAGAGCCACCGGGGCGGATGCGAAAACCGCCGAGTCCCTGCTGGGGGCCGTAGGACTCGCCGTGCAGGTCCCGGAGCGCCTCATGGACGCCGTCACCGGACTCTCCGGCAGCGGCCCGGCCTACATCTACATGGTCATCGACGCCCTCGCCGACGGTGGCGTGCGCGCGGGCATCCCGCGTGCGGACGCCGTCCGCCTCGCCGCGCAGACGGTCATCGGTGCCGCCTCCATGGTGCTCGAGACGGGCGAGCACCCCGCCGTGCTCAAGGACATGGTCACATCGCCCGGCGGCACGACCATCGCCGGGGTGGCCGCGTTGGAAAAACACGGACTGCGCAACGCGCTCATCGAGGCCGTCACCGCCGCCACCCTGCGTGCGACCGAACTTGGGAAGTGAACGATTTTGAGCTTTCCCGCGACGGTGGGCCATCTATGTTTCCACGCATGACCTATCGGTTGATCGCCTGCGCACTGGTTGCCGCCTCCGTTTTTCCCCTGACATCCTGTGGTCCGGATCCCGATACGCCGATCCTGGCGGGAAACACCCAGGCCGCGTCCGGCGAGGGCGAGGCTCTCTATCAAAAGGCGAAGGCCGCCGATGACGCGGGCAAGACGGGCCGCGCGATCAGCCAGTACGACAAGATGGCCACGCGCTACCCCTTCGCGCCGTCCGCCGCGCAGGCGAGGTACCGCCAGGCTCAGTTGCTTGAGCAGAAAGGGGATGTCGTGAAATCCTTCGAGGCCTACGACCAGTTCCTCACCCGCTACCAGAGCAGCAACCTCTACACCACCGCCCTCAACCGCCAGATCACCATGGCGCAGTCCGCCGCGGATGGGGATGTGAAACAAAGCATGCTCGGCCTGAAAACAAAGCTCTCGCTGGACAAAACCGTCGAGATGCTTGGCAAGGTCCGCGACAACGCGCCGAAGTCCGCCGCCGCCTCCAAGGCCCAGTTCACCATCGGCCAGTTGTATGAGGGCCGGAAAAAGTCCAAGGAAGCCATCGCCGCCTACCGCCAGCTCGTCCGCGACCAACCCGCCGCACCGCAGTCGCCCGAGGCGCTTTTCCGCATCGGTCTCATCCTCACCGCGGAAGCGGACCGGGGCAACCAGAACCAGGCGAACATCGACCTGGCCCGGGAAGCCTTCAACGACTACCTGATCCAGTATCCCGGTCACGCGCGCAATGCCGAGGCCCGCAGGCTCGTCGCCAATCTCGGTGGCCGGGATCTGCAGAAATCCTACGACATCGCCGAGTTTTATCAAAAAACCGGCAAGACGGAATCCGCCAAGGTTTATTACCGGGACATCGTCAGCCGCGCCAAGTCCGGCCCGCTGCATGACAAGGCGAAGGCCCGTCTCAAGGAACTCGGCGAGTGAGCCGCAACCCCTCCGCCCATGAAATTCGCCGCCCTGCTTGCCCCCGTTTTCCTGCTCGCCTCCTGTGCGGGCTACCAGCTCGGGAACACCAAGCCCGCTTCATTGGCCAAGGTGAAAAGCATCGCAGTGCCGATGTTTTCCAACTCGACCCTCCACCCCCGCGCCGAAGCGCTGGCCACCTCCGCCGTCGCGAACGCTTTCGTGCAGGACGGCACCTACCGGATCGGAAAGTCCGACCATGCCGACGCCGTGCTGGAGGGAACCCTCAGCAGCATCGATTACTCCACCATCCGTGGCAGCCGCCTGGACACCATGCTGCCGGAGGAGCTGGAGAACACCGTCACCATCAAGTGGAAGCTCCTTGACGCCCGGGACCGCACCAAGGTCCTCGCCTCCGGAAGTTCCAAGGGCAGCAGCCAGCTTTTCGTTTCATCGAATCTCCAGACCTCGCGGAACAACGCGCTGCCGGAAGCCCTGGAGCGCGCGGGAGAGGCCTTGGTTTCCCGCCTCGCGAACGGCTACTGAATGGCACGCCGCACTCTATCTCTCTCCGCCCCGCTCCCTGCGTCCTCCGCGTTTCGATCACCTCCTTGCGGCTGCTATGGCGACCTCAAACGCGGGCGCCGGTGCCCTCCACGGCAGATCGAAAACTACCGACAGCGCATTTCCGGCCCCTTGCTGGACCAAAAACCTTGGTTTTCACGTTTTTGAAAAAAACAGGTTGCGCAAATACAGTTGGGCGCAACGAAAGTTTCACCTCTTTTTGGATCCGGATTAGTCTTCCATGTTGCTTATCTGACCACCGCTGAAGTGGCCCGCCACACCGCCGCCCGCATCTATCGGCATAAAACCGGCACCACCTATTTCGATGCGCAAACTAGCAAGCTTCCGGACCTGCTCGCCGAGCTCGTCCCACAGCCGTACCAGCATGTGCGACAGTGCGGAAGCCGGGCTCTTCCCGGATATTAGGGGTTCGGCTGGTGACGGCGGCGATGTCGGTGTCTTGATGGATAACCTGTCACTTGGGAAGTGTGCCAGTAAGTTCCAGGTGATTTTCAGGGTTGCCTGACAAAGCCTTGACTCTCCGGATTCGCATGTGTTAGAGATCCATTTGTCAGAAGATCGGTTTACGCTGTTCTTACTTTTCCCCCTTGTTGAAATTTCCCTCTCCTTGCCGTAGGCATGAATTCGCAACAATCCCGAAATACCATTGTCAAACCTCGTTTTGCGCTTGAGGTGGCGGTGATAGGAAACAGGCGCTATGCCGGGGATGCGGATACGGTCGAGGATGTGAAGGTGGAGGACACCCCTAAAGAGGCCGAGAAGGTCCTGTCCGCACTGTCGGAAAGTTTCCAAGAAGTGTGGAAGGCGATCGGCGACCAGATGCTGGTGGCGCGCAAGCAGGAGATCCGCGTTGAGGCGGCTTCGCATAGTGGCGGGAAAAGACACGGACACCGAGAAGAGAGAAAGGTATTTATCAACCAGTTCTTCGACGAAACCAAACCCGCCAAGCTGGGGGTGCTCAGTTCCTTGGCTGCCGGCGCGGATCAGGTCGGGGCGGAAGCCGCGCTGGTGGTGGGAAAGGCATTCCGTCACAAGCCAACGTGTGAGAAGGCGGCGACCGATTTGCCCGCGTGTGAAAAGCTGGAGGTGGAACTGGAGGCAATACTGCCGATGGCGGAGAAAAATTACCCCGGATTACAGGGCGGGGAGCAGAAGGAGTTCCGAAAAAAAGAGGCGGCAAAGTTGCGCGAACTGCTGTCGGAAGCCTCGCAAGTCATCAGGTTGGACGGCTCATACGACTCCCGTCATGGGGCCTACAGCGCGGCGGCGGAACTGCTATTGGAGAACAGTGACCTCGTGATCGCGGCCTATGATCCGCAGGCGGAAGCCGGGGCGGGCGGCACGCTGGAGACCGTGAGGCAGGCACTGGAGAGGGAGATTCCGGTCCTTGCCATGATCGTGAAGGAAACTGAAATCCGGATTGTCCTCTATCGAAAAACCAAGGACCGGCCGGAGAGAGACAAGGAATGGGAGCAGGCTGAAGGAAAACACAAGATGTGGGAGGAGGGACTGAAAACGCTGGTGAGTTATCTGTTGGCGTTTCCCCACTCCATGGCTGGAACCGCAGAGGCGGGAAATCTCCACGGAGAGAATGCCCACGGATACGAACGAAAGAGGTCCCTTGCAACGGCGGTCGAGCGGTTGGAGCTGCTGCAGGGAGTGCTACCCTTGAGGTTTCCTGCCAGCTCCAAGTGGGTGCGCTGGCTCACGGGATGGGTGGTCCGTGCGACTGCCTATGTTGGCGAACGGTTTGCCAAGTTGCATGCCTTCGAGCGAGCCGACTTGGCGAAGGTCATCCCCGGCCAGAAGCTGGAGAGGCCGGGCCCTTTCAGCGGCTTGGGGCAATGGCTCCTGGCCATGACGCCATTCGCGAAAAAGCCTGCGCCCTCAGGGAACCTGGGGCGTGTGACCATGGAGCCCTATTCCTCGGTCTATCTTCGCGCCTCTTCCCTCTCGAGGCCGCTGATGGCTGTTTATCGCGGTGGTTTTGTTTCGGCATTCCTGCTGGCCGCATGTGCGTCTTCGGTCGCGATCCTTTCGTTGGGTTGCTCCCTCTTGTTTGAGAATCCTTGGATCGTCGTCTTGGTGGGGCTGGGGGTGTTGAAGCTCGTCATCATCGCCATCCTGCTCGCGCTGGAAGTTTACAATCACCATCAGAAGTGGCAGGAGGTCGCCGCGGATTTCCGTTATCTCGCTGAAGTGATGCAACCGATGGAGTACCTGGCTCCGCTGGGAGCATCCATGCCCTACATCGAGCTGCCGTCGATCTACACGCGGGGAGACCCTCGCCAGGACTGGGCAAACTGGCTTTTCCGGGCTTATTCAAGAGCCACTCCATCCGTCATCGCCCTTCCTGGCAGTGAGGTGGGGAAGGAGATCTCGGTGGTGGCGGACGATAAGATGGTAGATCGCTCCAAGCAGTGGATTTCCAGCCAGATCTCCTATCACAAGCGGAACGCGGTGAAGTCCCACATAATCGAGAATGGCCTCGAGCGGCTGGGATTCAGCCTGTTGGTGATTGTTCTGGCTGCCGTGCTGGCGCTTTTGGCAATCGAGGTGCCCCACCTCATGCCGCACGAGGAAAATACGCAGGAACCTGCGAAGCAGGAGGCAAGTGCTGCGACCCAGGAGAAGTATGCCGCAGTGGGTGACATTGGAGATGGGACTGCGGAGCCCGCTGGAGCCGCTGCCGTTTCCGCTCCGGCCGATGGTGCCGCAGCTCGTCACCTTGTCACGAGACCGGCCGGGGAGCACGCGGTATACGGGAAGGAAAGCGCAGAGAAAGGGAAAGAAGCTCCATCCATGTTCCGCGAGCCCTGGTATGTGGTGTTGCTAGGAGTGCTCGCGGCGAGTTTGCCTGCGCTCATCGGCGCGTTGGGGGGCATCTGTTTCCAATCCGAGGCGAAGCGACTCGAACAGCGTTCTGAAATCATGGTTTGGTTGCTCGATGAGCACTATAAGCGGGTGGAGATACTGGGTGGATCCCTGAAGCAGGGGAACCCTTCTCCATCGCTTACCCAGCCTCCTCCCTCTCGGCTTCTTGCTGCGGAATTGAGGAGCGCGGCGGACCTCATGGTTCGGGAGTCGCTGGACTGGAGAACCCTCTACCGCACTCACAGCATCAAGGCGGGTTGATCCTTCGCTCTCACCCGTCTGAGCCGAATCCGATAAAGACCCCCGATATGGAAAATGAGAAATCCCCCCTTAAACTGAGCATCTTCATTTCCTCTCCGGGGGACGTAATGCCGGAACGCCGTATCGCGGAACGTGTCATCGAGCGTGTGGACGCCGCCTATGGTTCCTTTGTCTGCTTGGAGCCCTATTTCTGGGAATATGAACCGATGGTGGTGACCAAGGACTATCAGGAGCAGATCAAACCGCCCTCAGGTTTCGATATCTTCATCTGCATCCTCTGGTCACGGCTGGGGACACGCCTGCACTCCCGGTACACCCTGCCTCCGGACCACCAGAAGGTGGCTGCTTCGGGAACGGAGTATGAGTTCGTCGACGCGAAGACGCACTTCGACATCTCAAGCACACCAGACATCCTTGTCTGGCTTAACAAGACAGAACCGCTGGTCTCGATGGCCGCGGGTGACCTCGAGGAAAAACGGAATCAATACGAAGCCCTCAAAATATTCCTCAACAATCTCACCCGGGACAACGAGGAACTGGTGCTGAAGGGGGCTCTCAACCGCTACGGGACTCTGGATGAATTTGAGCATCTGTTGGAGATTAAATTGTCCAAGCTCATCGAGAGCCGCATGCCAGAGGCCGGGGTGAGGAAACGACCTCGTCCACACTGGAATGGAAATCCTTTCCGGGGGCTGGGTGTCTTTGAATTCTGGCACGCCCCGATCTATTTCGGCCGCACGGCGGCCATCCAAGAAGTGACAGGAGCCATCGGATCCAAGCTCCAGGCCATCTGGCAGCGCCGGGCCATGCTGGCGGAGCACCCGGAGCTGACCGCGGTGAATGGCCATGTGGAAAATGCTGGCCACCATCTCCCGGAAGAACCGTGTGCCTTCACGCTCATCTTTGGTTCCAGTGGCAGTGGAAAGAGTTCCCTGGTCCGCGCCGGGGTCCTACCCTTCCTGGCACCGGACAAGCATGGCTACGAGAAAATCAACTTCTGGCGGTGCGCTGTCATGAAACCCAGCGAGGGAGGGGGAGACCTGATGAAGGCTCTGGCTCATGCCCTAGTGCAGGAGGAGGTGGGGGAGGAAGATCCCGAGGAGCGCCTTATAGCCACAATGAAGCGGCCGGCCGCTTTGCCGGAACTGCTGGTGGACGGCAAGCTGACCGTGGCGGAAATCGCACGGAGTCTGGAGAACGATCCGAAATGCGCAATTCATATCGTGCGCGGCGGCCTCTCCATCTCACTCAATGTGTTAAAGGAAAAGGAAAAGGAGTTCCTAAGTAACTTGTTAACCAAGAATGAGCGGGACGGTCGTACGGAAGACGCGGCCGCGACCAGGAAACAGCTGGAGGAGCTGAAACCACGCAGCAACGCGCTGATTCTCGTGCTGGACCAGTTCGAAGAGATTTTCACCGGCGGTTACAGCAGGGACGCCGTGGAACGGTTTCTCTCAGCCATCGAGTCGATGGCGGTCAGCGGTGATGTAGTCGTCATAGCCACCTTGCGCAGCGAGTTCTTCAAGAGTTGCGAAGGATACGATACGCTGATCCGCCTCAAGAAGAACGGCAGCACCATCCATCTCACCTCGCCGCGGCCCATGGAACTCGGCAAAATGCTGACCCATCCCGCGCAAATGGGAGGGCTTTTTTACGAGGAGAATGAATCCTTCGGGAATCTGGACCAGCGAATACTGAACGCAGCGGCCCAAGATCCCGATAGCCTCGCGATGCTGGAGTTCAGCCTTGCGAAACTCTACGCCACCGTCGGACAAGATCGTTGCCTCAAGCATGATGAATATACAAAGCTGGGAGAACTCAGCGGCATTCTGAGCAACCAGGCGGACGAGGTGCTGGCGGAGAACAAATCCTGCGCCCACGCCATGGATTCCGTCATAAGCCTCATCATTACCGTCGGCGGGCGCAACGAGAAGGATGACCTCGGCCAGACAGCGTTGGTACGGAGGTCCGTGCGCTTCAGTGAATTGAGAGACATCTTCGGCGCGGAGGAACTGGTGAATGCTTTCGTCGAGAAGCGTCTGTTCACCACAGACCAGGATCATGACGGGGAGCGGGTCTTCAGTGTGACCCACGAGACGCTTCTGCGCCGCTGGGAGCGGATCAAGAACTGGTACTCGGACGACATGAACCGCCGCTTCGTCCGGGTGCGTTCCTGGGTGGCGGAGCGTTTGAAGCAGTGGGAGGAGTCCGCGAGGGACGACAGTACCGGTGTCTCCGCTGGAGGAGATCCCGGTTTCCTTCTCAAGGCCGGGAAGGAGCTGGACGACGCAAGGGAGCAATTTGAGGCGTACCGGATCGCATTCAGCGTCGCGGAGCAAAATTTCATCGAAAGTTCTTTGATGGCAGCCGAGGAAGACCTCTGGCGCCATGATCTAGCGGAAGGGGACATACCACGAATGGTCGGGCGCTGGCAGCTTCTGGGGGCGCAATACCAGGAGATGCGGGATCGGGTGATCCGTGAATCCCTGGCTAGCAACAACGCCGGGATCAGAAAAAACGCCGCTTTTATGTTAGGTATGATTCCCCGCGATCCGCTCCACATGCGATTGGTCACCCTTCTACTGGAAGATGGGGATGACACGGTGCGCTCGGCGGCAGCATACAGTCTCGTGCAACTCCAGACAGAGGAATATTACGACGAAGTTTTCCGTTCCGGCCCGATCGATTCGATGGACTCTAACTGCATCGGCTCGCTGGCCCGGTTGGTGGTCACCGCAGACATGCGGGTGGAATCATCCGTGTTCGATGGATGGTTCAGGCGGCTTCCCGCTTTGGTCCGGGGGCGTACGCGGATTCATTCATGGGGATTGCGGCTGCGCAAATCGTTGCCGATGCTCATCACCGTAGTCGTGCCTGCGCTTTTTCTCTCCGCTGCGGGGGGCATGACGTGCAAGATCATTCCGGGGGCGCTCAACTATGCTTTCGGCCAAGCCCTGCCCGGCTGGGGAATGTCGTTTTTCCATGGAGCGGTGGCGGCTATTCTCATCGGCGGTGGGTCGGCCTTCGGGATTACCCTTCACCGCATGGTCTTCGGCAGGGAACACGGGAAGTTCGGATTCTTCCGACCTTTCGGTTCGATCGTCGCGGGCGCGGTCTTCGGAGGATTCGGCGGTTTTCTCTGTGATATGGCGGTGGTGGGAGTCTTCCTTCTGAACGGTTTGCAGATCATGGGACTGGTGGGATGGGACGCTGTTGACAAGCCTCCGTTTCTGCCGTTTCTGAAGCTGCTTTTCCTGGAAAACAAATGCGGTTGGGTTTTCGTCCTGAATGGTGCCGGAGTAGGCATCGGCATGGCAATAATTGCAAACCGGCTGCGAGCTCATCCAGCCTGGGAGAACCTCCTGCAATCTGCTGTGTCAATGGGGAGTATTCAGCAAGCCTTCGACACCATCGCAAGCATCTTGCGAATCTCAATCCGCTACATTCTTGTCCTTTTCCTGACGCTTGCTATCACCTCTTCGCTGGGACTGACGATTCTACATTTCAGCGGATCGATGACGGAAAATCCTGAACCTTGGACCAGGATGTTATATGGCGGAATGGAGAAGCCCAAGGAATGGCCGAAACCCGGAGCGAATGCCACTGCAATAGAAATCGTTGAATACAAGGCTAACATGAAGAAAGCGATGGAAGACAGGGATCAGAAACTCTGGAAGTGGAAGATAAGCCGCTTCGGCCGCATCGCTGGTGTAAGTGCGGACGCACTTACCAAGGCCGTCGGCGGGTTCTGTGCTACGGTAGGCATGGCCTTCGGCCTGATCGTCCTCTACACTGGCATCAATGTGGACCGCTGGAAGCGTGTCGGTTGAAAACATATTCCACTCCCTTCATCCTCGATCTTTTGACAATGTTAGCAGTTTCTCCCATCTCGCACGGAATTCCCGGTTTACGCGGAATAAACCCGGAGGCGGTGATCGATTTGGTGCGCCAGCGCATCCACCGACCCGCACCTCTTGGCAATAATGGAAGAAAACTCGCCCTTATTCTGGAAGGCGGGGCCATGAGGGCCGCTGCGCCTGCGGGAGGCACCCTCGCTCTCGCCCATGCGGGCATGGAGGCGCAGTTCGATGCCATTTACGCCACCTCCGCGGGGGCGATCAATGCGAGCTATTTCCTTTCCGGACAAGGAGACTTGGGGATCTCGATCTATTTCGATGACCTGACGACTGGCCGGTTCATCAATCCGCGCCGCCTGAATAAAATCGTGGATGTGGATTGGGTGATCGATGAACTGGTTTGTCTGAAGAAGCCGCTGGACGTGGCGAAGATCCTGGCTTCACCTACACAATTTTTCGTCCCGTTGATCGATATGGAAAACGGAGAAGCTACCATGATCGACGTGAAGAATAGCTCGGTCTCCGTCCCCTCGGTCATCCGTGCCGCCCTGGCCCTACCGGTGCTCTACAATCTGACCGTCAACATCGACGGGAAAGATTACATGGATGGAGGCCTGAGGATTCCGTTTCCCATCCAACAGGCGATCGAAGACGGATGCACGGACATCCTGCTGCTGCTTTCGCGTCCGGAGGATTTCGTCGCACCGGTACCGCCGCTCTGGAGCAAACTGATATTCGAACTGATCTGCGCACGCGGCCGCAAGGGGATTCGCAAGGCCTTCTCTGAGAGCCACCACAGTTCCCGCGTCTCCAGAAATCTTGCGCTGGGACGATCCGCAGTCCCTTCCAATGTGAACATCGCAACAATTTGCACGAAGGAGAACGAAGCGATCCACCGGACTTCCGTCCACCGAGAGACCTTGATTGCTGCCGCCACTTCCTATGGAAAGAGAACCCTCCGGATTTTGGGAGCGGATCCGGATGGATGGGCGCTCGGCCCCCCTGAGGCCATCCACTGGCCCGGGAGATGACCGTCATCGCACGTCCTGGGCGGCATTCTCCGGGACTTGTACAATCCTCCGCTGAAAAAGCGACGGTGCGGCGAGAGGGCCATCCTAGTTTCTGGTGTCGTCCAGAGGCATTGCCTTTTTCATGGCGTCGATCTGCTGGTATCCGTGATTCCGCGTGGAAGCTGCCAGAATACCAAGCAGCGAAAGAGCGAAGATCAGATATCAGACGGCTGCGGATCTCTCCCAAAAATCCGGCAACCATCAGAAGGCGTTCCGGATCGCTACTCACTTCCTCAAGATTCAAAAAATTACTGATGATCTGCCATTTACGCCTGAAATATTGTCGGGCTTCGGCATTGCCGGCGGGGGAACAGTGAAACTTCCGCAGGCCGGAGGCGTTCCGCTTGCAATAATCCTCATTTGGGCGCGTAGTCAGGGTGTCCTATTACGATATGTCCACATTCACGAAAAACCCTCGTCCCATCCTTTTCCCACTGCTCTGCGTGTTTGGCATGGTGGCAGCCATCATGACGCTCTCGTATGGGGAAACCAAGACCACCGCCGCCGCCAAGAAGAAGATCGTCTTCATCGCGGGGAATCCGAGCCACCCGCCGGGCGAGCACGAGCACCGCGCGGGCTGCATGCTGCTCGCCGACCAACTCAACAAGAGCGGCCTGCCCGTCGATGCGGTGGTCACCACCAACGGCTGGCCGAAGGACAATTCCATTTTCGACGGCGCGTCCGCCGTGGTCATCTATTCGGACGGCGGTGGCGGTCATCCCGCCATGCGGCAGCTGGACGAATTGAAAAAGCTCGCCAAACAAGGCGTCGGCATCGGTTGCATCCACTACGCGGTGGAAATTCCGAAGGGGGAGCCGGGAGACACGTTCCTTGATCTCATCGGCGGCTACTTCGAGAGCGACTGGTCGGTGAATCCGCACTGGGACGCCTCCTACAAGATCCCGAAACACGCGGTCACCCGCGGCATCAAGGATTTCAACATCCGCGACGAGTGGTACTACCACATGCGTTTCCGCCCGAAGATGGACGGTGTCACCCCCATCCTGACCGCGCTGCCTCCCGCCGAGTCCCTCACCCGCCCAGACGGTCCGCACGAAGGGAACCCCGCCGTCCGCGAGGCGGTGTTGGAGCGCAAGGAACCGCAGCACACCATGTGGGTCTATGACCGTCCCGCCAAATTCGGCCGCGGCCGTTCCTTCGGTTTCACCGGCGGCCACTTCCACAAGAACTGGAAGGCGGACGACCACCGCCGCGTGGTGCTGAACGCCGTCGCCTGGATCGCGGGGATCGAAGTGCCTGCGGACGGAGTGCCCTCCAAGACACCGACCGACGAGGAGATGGCGGCGAATCTCGACAAGAAGAACTGAGCCATAGGCTCCGTCCCGTCGGGCGACAATGACATCACCGGACGATGGGAATCACGGGGACCGTCCCATCGTCATCCGGTTGCCGGGACCGCTGTCACCTGGAGCGCTCGGCGAGGTAATGGGAAAAAAGGCGGCAAGGAAGATGGATCCCCCTTGCCGCCCGGGTTCAATGCTTCGATGATCAGTCCTTGATGTCCATCGCGGCATATTCGCCGTCCTTACGGCGATAGACGATGGTCAGCACGCCGCGGCGCGCGCTCTTGTAGAGCACGAAGGGGCGGTCGGAGAGTTCGAGCTGCATGATGGCGTCTTCCTTGTACATCGTGCGGATCGAGTAGTTTTCCGGATGGACGATGAATGGAGCCGGATCGATGTCGGAATCCTCCGGGTGGTCGAGGACCTCTTCCGTGAAGAAGCGCTCCTCCAGATGGCGGATGGATTCGTTGCGATGCGGGCGGTGCTTCTTCATCAGGCGCGTCTTGTGCTTGCGCATGCGACGGGCGATTTTTTCGATGGTTTCATCAAGCGCCACATACATGTCCTTGCCCTCGGTGTGGGCTTCGATGGTGATGTGGTTGGCGCAAAAGAGAATGATTTCCGCAATGTGCCGGTTTTTCTGAACGTCGAGAATGACCTTGGCCTCGATGATTCGCGGGTAATCGAGATGAAGGCTCTCGATTTTTTTCGTCGCGTGGTCGCGGAGGGCATCGGTCACTTGCTCATGTCTCACAGTTACAGTGATCGGCAGATTGACGTTGGCAGTTTGCATGGTTCTAATTGGTTTAATTTAGGTGAATGGATGACAGGTTTAGCTGCCTTATCCGTTTGATACAATGAACCAAAAGATTGGAGAGCGCCATGTTCTTCTTCGGAAAAGAAGAACAAATTTTATTCCGGATTTCGTGCGGGATCTGTGGAAAACGCAGGCAGGGCACGGATGTGCCGGAGGGGGATTTTTTCCCTATACGGCGGGCTGGTTGTGGCGGAGGTTCACAACCGCGGGGTTCCCGCATCCATCATGGCGGCACGTTGTTCCGCAATGGGATCAACGCGTTTTGTGACATGGAGCCGTCCGCCGTGGATCGGAGGAAAAGGGTTTGTCGGTTGGAAACCGCCGCCACGATGTGGACTCCAAGGGGAGTTATTTCGGACGGGTGAGTTCCTCGAAGGTGGAGGCTGGTGTTCCGGCGGGGGCGGAAGGGCCGGCACCGGTTTTGGCCGCGTCGAAGAGAGCCTTGAAATCATCGGTCGGCGCGTTCGCCTGCCCGCCGAGTTGAAGCGTGATCCAGCAGAAACCCTCGGTGGCCGGGCCGAACATGCTGATGAGGCGCTGGTGCCTGGAAGCCAGGAGTATCGTCTCGGAAAGTCCGACTTCAAGCGTGCCGGACAGCGTGTTTTTCGTGGTGAGGGAGATCTCGCCTTTCATCGCCATGCGGCTTTTGCTCTCCAGCCTGACGTCACGCAGCGTGACCGCGCCGCCCTCGCGGATGAGATGGACCTGGCTGTGGCTTTCGAATACGGGTGAGACGAACCATTTGTCATCCCCGAGCGCCTCGGAGATGGCATTGAGGAAGGGGAAGCCGTGCATCCTGATCGCGGAGCCCGGTGATGCGGCGACCGTGACATCCAGCTTCGCCAGGGAGTTCGCCGTGGGTTGGAAGGACAGGAAGTTGGAGGTGTCCGCCGGCTCGGTGTCGACCTCTCCTTCGATCAGGCCGCCGAGCGCCGGGCCGATGAGGCCGGACAGTGGGAACAATTCGAGGGTGGCCGCAAGAGAGGCGACCTGCTCCGGCTTGTAAGGAGACAGGGTTCCGCTCAACTGGAAACTGCCGCGGTTGTCCTTTTCATGGAGCATGCGGAAGCTGATGATGTCGGCTTCTTCCCCACGGAACTCGACCAGCGCGCGATCCAGGCGGAGCTTGGGCCAGTTCGGGATGCCGAGTTCCCCCTTGCTCACCGACAACTGGGGGCGACCCTTGATATTGCTCGCCGTGTAAGAACCCTCCGCCTTGCTGAGGCTGATGGTGGAGGGACCGCTGCCCAGGGTGACATCCATCAGGCGGGTCCGGTAGCGGCCGAAATTGACCGGCAGGGAGCTGCCGGCGGCCGGGCCCGCGCGCCTGGGTTGCCCGGGCTGGGGATACTGCAGGGCGATCTTGCTTTCAATGGCTGTCACCTCTTCTCCGGTCATGGATTTTCCGAGGAAGCTCGACGGGAAGATTTCCGCGTTGAGACCACGGAAATTCATGGTCTTCAGGAGACTTCCCTGCGGCCACTCCAAGATGAGGTAGTTCGCGTTCGCCGTCTTCGGGTTCATCCGGAACTGATGGAGCTCGGCTTTCGCACCGGTGGATTCGCCGATCTTGGTGACCAGCGAATTGCGGAACGGGCCGCTGTTCGCATAGATGATTCCGACGCCGATCGTCAGGGCGGCGAGGAGGACGAGGATGAGTGCCGCGGCGATCTGGACGGCGCGCGCGCGGCGGATGCGTTCGGCATCTTTCTTGTGCGGTTGGCTGGAACGGCGCTTGCGCTTGCGGACGCGGACGGCCTGGGAGCCGTCGGCGCGGGTGACGAGCTCACCCTCTTCTGGATTTCCGGCTGAAGACTGCTTCAACCGATTCATCATTTCGTCGATCGAATATTTCTCTGGCTCGCTTGGGGCGGCTGACATTGGCAGATGTTGGAGTGGGCGGCGTTTTCGCCAGCTCAGCGGTTACGGTAAGGGCGACCGGTCGGGTCGGTGATCTCCACGTTGACCATGAAGATGATCGCGATGGAGGTCGGCTTCTTCGCCTTGGATTGGAACAAACGGCCGACAACCGGGAGATCTCCAAGAATCGGTGTCTTGTCCTCCACATTCTGGACGCTTTCGGAAAGCAAGCCGCCGACGACGAGGGTGGCCCCATCCATCACGTTGACACTCGTGGAGAACTGCTGCTTGCTGAACACCGGCATCAGGATGTCGTTCGGAGTGACTTCCACCGCCTGGGGGCCGAGCGGACCGTTGATGGTCTTGTTGATGGGGCTGCCGTAGTTGACAAAGCCGTCGAAGTCGCTGAACACGGGATTCAGGGTGACGTTGACGTAGTTCTTCGAGGGATCGACGATCGGAAGGACGTTGAGCGTGATGCCGACATCCTCCTTTTCAAAGGCGGTCGGAGTCGCGGGAGTGACGGCGCTTGAGGCGGGGGCGACGAAGCCGAAGAAGTCGTTCTCGTTGCCGCCACCACCACCGGAATCGTTGGGAAGTTCCGGGGGTTCGTATTCCGTAGGGTAGATGAATTCGCGGACGATGGCGATGGAGGATTCCTGGTTGCTGCGGCTCACGACAGCCGGGCGGGCCATCATGTCCACGCCGGATTTCTGGTCCAGGCCGCGCATGAGGGTTTGGAAATTCGCGTTGCTGACGGCGCCGTGCACGCCGAGAACGCCCGGCGCGCGGAAGCTTTCCTGGCGACCGGACGGGTCGTTGAGCAGGGAGTCGAGGGAATTGCCGTTGATGGCGCCGTCACCACTGCGGTTGCCGGCGGTGAGGGGGCGGCGGTCGGTCACTCCGCTGGGGAGGATGATGTCATCGACATCGCCGCCGTTGCCCTGGGTGCCGCCGCTGAGATTGAGCTTGGAGGAACCGGGAACCCAGCCGGCACCGCCGAAGCCGAAGTTGTCCAGAAGCCAGTCGAATCCGAGTTCCTCAAGGCGGGATTCCTCCACCCGGATCATGGTCACGCGGACCGTCACGCTCATCGGCTCGGTCTTGGTGAGGGACTCGATGATTTGTGAAATGTAGTCCTGGTTCGCCGGGGTGTTGACGATCCGCAGCGTGCTGCTGCTGGCGATGTAGCTGACGGAGGATCCTTCCGGGAAGGTCACGTTCTGCCTCTCGAGGGCTTCCTGTGCGCCGAGCCGCTTGGCAAGCAGTCCTTTTTTCGGAGTTTCCGCGAATGGGTCGGCGGCGGCCCCGCCTTCTTCGCCCGCACCCTGGCTCAGGCTGCTGATGAAGTCCGGCGGGACGCGGTAGGTGCGTGTGACCAGTTCGGCGGAGGCGGTGCCTGCCGGGACGATGTTCACCGCGTAGTCATCCGTGGAGTAGGAGGTGCCGGTGGTGGCGGTGATGTATTCGAGAATCTGGGAAACCGGAACATTGGACAGCCGCAGATCGAAGCGCATGCTGTTGATTTTTTGCGCGGCAGGGGAATCCGGCGCGCCGAGGTTCACGGTGAAGTTGACGCCCTTGCGGGTAGGGTCCAGCTCGGTGGTGTCGCTCTCCGTGGCACGGATGCGGAGGAAATCGAGGGCTTCCTGGAGCGATGCCTGTTCCAATGCGATTTTAGGAACGATGATGCGTTCGATCTTCGCCTTGATGGAAATCGCGTTGTGTCCCATCGTGTGGTCGCCGGGATCCGTGAGAGAGGGATCAAGTTCCGGTGCGGGAACCTGCAGTTCCCACTGGCTGGCCACCTGGCTGAGCATGTCGGCGCGGGCATGGTCGTAGCCGGCTTTGGAATAAGAGCTTTTCGCCGAGGCGACGACCTCCAGGCCACGACGGGCGGCGGTGTTCGTCGGGTCGATGCGGAGCACATCCTCGTATTTACGCTTCGCTTCGTCGTATTTCCCGAGGTTGTAGGCACCTTCGGCGGTGTAGAGCAGGCGGCGCACGGCATCCACGTTCTTGCCGTGTTCGGCGGTCAGCGCGGGATTGGTGCGGATCGGGTCGTCAAGCTGGGCGCGGTAGTTCAGGGCACCGGCGTTTTTCGGGGCGATGGCTGGATCCAGCACCTTGTCCACGACGGCTTTCGCACCGGCCAGATCACCCTTGCGGACGAGGCCCTTGGCATGCTCGACGGAGGCTTGGGCGTAACGTTCGGCCGCGGCGGCCCGGAGTTCGGAGGAGGCAGATGTGTCGGGAATGAGGGCGTGGGCACCCGCATACGCATCGACCGCTTCGGAATAGCGTGCGGCGGTGTAGGCTTCATCGCCCTTGCGCAGCAGAACCTGCGCTTCTTCGACCGCCACATTCGTGCTGGAAGATTCTGAAGTCGCGGATGTTGAGTTGTTTCTGGTTTCGCCAGCCGTCAGCGGGGCGATCAGACAGGCGGTGGCCAACAAGGCGGCACGGCCACGGAAAGGGGTGATGGGTTTGACGGTCTCCATGTGAGCGATGGGCGACATATAGAGAGCTTAATCCGCGAGGGTAAGCGCAAAATCCGGAAAATTCATCTTTTTGAGAGCCACGGGAACTCCAACTGCACCGAGATGGGGCGGCGGATCACCTGGGGCTGGCGGAAATAGGGGGTCAGCTTGGTGGCGATGATCTTGCGGACCTTGTACAGGACGGGTGGAATGGAGTTCATGTGAAAAGTGTTCACATGAACGTTCCATGTGTCAAGCAGATGCTTTACGAATCAGGACCGGCTGTTGAAATACTCGCGTGCGGCCATCGCATCCTGCTGGATCTGAGAGCGCAGGGCATCCAGCGACGGGAACCTGATCTCGTCACGCAGGTGTTTTTCGAAGCGCACTTCCAGCTCCTGGTTGTAGATGCCTTCGGAAAAATCGAACAGGTGGACCTCTAGCGCGCGGTTGCTTCCATCCACCGTCGGGCGCAGTCCGAGGTTGGCCACGCCGGTGGTGTCACGCCCGTCCGGAAGCCGGACCCGCACCGCCCACACGCCGTCGGGAGGGAGCTGCGCGTCGCGCGTCACGAGATTCGCGGTGGGAAAGCCGATGGTGCGGCCGAGTTTCCTGCCCTCCACCACGGTTCCACAGACGACATACGGTCTGCCGAGCATGCGGGCGGCGGCGTCGAGGTTGCCGTCACGGATCGCCTGGCGGATGCGTGTGCTGCTGATGCGCTCGCCTTCGTGCATCACCGGTGGCACGGCTTCGAGGGTGAATCCTCGTTTCGCCGCTTCCGCCGCGAGGAAATTCACATCGCCACCGCGGTTGTGGCCGAACCGCCAGTCCTCACCGACGGCGAGGGTGCGGACGGGGGCGGCCATGAGGCGTTCGATGAATTCGGAGGCCTCCATTTTCGCCACCTCCAGGTCGAAGTGGAGCGGAATGAAAAGCTCCACGCCGTAATCCCCGACGGCACGGGCCTTGTGCTCCAGCGTTTCCAACAAGGAGGTCGGAGCCTTCCGTGGGGCGATGACCCGGATGGGGTGGGGATCGAAGGTGAGCACTCCGGCCATCCCGCCATCCCGCTTCGCGGCTTCCACGGCACGTGCGATGACCGTCTGGTGGCCCACGTGCAGACCGTCGAAAACCCCGAGCGCGAGGTGGAGCGGCGCGCCGAGGGCGGGTAGGTCTTCAAGGTGTTTGCGAATCAGCACGTGGCCGGGATAGCGGGGTGGAGGCGGAGGGGCAAGTGGGTTATGGGAGGGAGGGGTGGACGTTACAAGGTGACCTGAAGCAAATAAAGCAAATGAAAGTGTCCGGCTGGTGGTTTCCTTTCTTGGCGTGGAGGATGTTATCTGCTGGTTGGTGTGAACCAGATGACTGCGAAACGCCGGGAGAATGATAAATCCGAGATCGATCCGTCCCGCCTTTCCCGTGGGCGTACCCGCGCGGATGCGATTTTCCCCGTGCCGACACCCGCTTCTTCATTGCCGACGGGTTATGCCGGCACTCTTCAGGAAATCAAGGACCACCTCCGGGCCGCCCGGCTCCGTGCGGTTCTCGCTGCGAATCCCATTGTCGTCGAGGCGTATTGGAATACTGGAAAAATCATCCTCGCCCGTCAGCGGGAAGCTGCCTGGGGGGCGCGGGTCATTGATCGCCTCGCGATGGATCTCCAGGCCGAATTTCCGGGAATGAGCGGTCTTTCCGCTCGTAACTTGCTTTCGATGAAGTTGTTCGCGGAAGCATTCCCGGATGGTTCAATTGCGAAACAACCTGTTTCGCAATTGCCCTGGGGGCAAATCATCCGATTGCTACAGATGGTGAAAGATCCCGCTGCCCGCGATTTCTACATTGGTGAAACTCTGGCTCATGGGTGGAGCCGGAATGTTTTGGAAATACAAATCCGGAAAGGTCTCCATCTTCGTGCGGGCAAGGCGCAGAACAACTTCGCCCTCACCATGTCTCCCGAGGATTCGGACCTCGCTTCGCAGCTTTTCAAAGATCCCTACCTTTTCGATTTTCTGGGAACCGCGGACCTCCGGCGTGAGGCTGAGGTCGAGCAATCGCTCATGGATCACATTCAGAAGTTTCTTCTCGAACTGGGAACGGGTTTCGCGTTCGTCGGCCGTCAGGTGCGCTTGGAGGTCGGCGGCGAGGATTATCCGTTGGATCTGCTTTTCTACCATCTGCGACTCCGTCGCTACGTTGTCATCGAACTGAAGAGCCGTGCTTTTTCTCCGGGGGATGTGGGCCAGCTCAATTTGTATCTCTCCGCAGTGGATGACCTGTTGCGCCACCCGGACGACCAGCCGACCATCGGCCTCCTGTTATGCCGGAAAAAGAACAGGCTCGTGGCCGAATACGCCCTGCGCGGGCTGGACCAATCCATCGCCGTCGCGGAATGGCAGACACAGCTCACCGAATCCTTGCCCGAGGAACTGCGCGGCAGCCTGCCTACCATCGAGGAAATCGAAGCCGAACTGGCTGTGGATTTCGCCTCAGGGAAATACGACTAGCGGCACCGCCCTTTTGCAGAGTTGCAGGGCGACTCCCCATGGATCGCGTAGCATGACAAGATGGCTGCCGTCGGGCAGTTTCAATTCGTCCACGAAAGAAGCCCCGGCGTCGGTGAGGCGGGCGCGGTCGTCATCGGGTGACGCGGAAACAAAGGCGAGGTGGAACAGCAGCGGATTCATCGCCGCATAGTCCGGGATCTGGTCCGGCGGATTGCAGTAGATTTCGAGGACCGTCGCGCCGGTGTCGTCGGCGAGGAAATGGGTCTGGGTGGGGCTGGGCAGGTGCCGGACGATCCGCAGCCCCAGGTGCCTCACATACCAGTCCGCCACGGCGACGGGATCGGCGACGTTGAAGGCGACGTGTTCGATTTTCATGGGTGCTTCGGTTTGTCACAACCGCAGCCGTGCCCGCAGCCGCCCTTCTTTTTCTTCGGGCGGGCGAGGCGGACGAGGAAGATCGTGATCGTGGCGACGACGACGGCCGCCGCGGTGATGGTTTGCCAGTCGGTGGTCATGTTCAGAATCCGAAGAGTTTTCCTGCCTGATAGACGATGAGCGCGGCCACGTAGGCGAAGCCGGTCATGAAGAGGAATTGTCCGACCGCCCATTTCAACGACCCCGCCTCCCGGGCGACCACGGCGCTCGTGGGCAGACATTGCAACGCGTAGATGTAGAACACGAGCAGGGAGACGATGACCAGAGGCGTGAAAAGCGGTTTGCCGTCCGGCCAGGTGGCGGCGGAAACCTTTTCACGCAACAGGGACTCGGCCGCTTCCTCGTCATCGGACTCCACGTTGAAGATCACGCTCAGGGTCGAGTTGAACACCTCGCGCGCGGCGAAGGAGGTCAGGATGGCGGTGCCGATGCGGCCATCGAATCCAAGCGGTTTCACCACCGGCTCGATGACATTTCCGATGCGGCCCATGGCGCTGTGGGCGAGTTGCTCACCCGCGTCTTCCGAGTCGCTTTTCGGATAGGTGCCGAGCGCCCAGAGCAGGATGGACAGTCCGAGGATGATGGTGCCCGCCTTGGCGACGAAGGCCCACGCCCGCTCGAAGACGTGGCGGAAGATATAGGACCACTGCGGCAGGCGGTAGGGAGGCAGTTCCAGCAGGAAGTGGTTGATCGACTTGTCCGGACCGAGCCGGCCCCGCAGGACGCGGGCGACGATGAAGGCCGTGACGATGCCCAGCAGATAGATGCCGAAGAGGATCAGCGCCTGCTGCCAGGCTCCGCCTTCTTTCGGCAGGATCAGCGGGATCAGGAGGAAATAGACGGGCAGGCGGGCGGAGCAGCTGATCCACGGCGCGACGAAAATGGTCACGAGGCGTTCCTTCGCCGAGTCGATCGTGCGGGTGGCCATCACGCCGGGAATTGCGCAGGCGGCGGAGGAGAAGAGCGGAAGGAAGGATTTTCCGCTGAGTCCGGCCACCGACATCACGCCGTCCATCAGGTAGGCGGCGCGTGACATGTAGCCCGAGCTTTCCAACAGGCCGATGAAGAGGAACAGCAGCACGATCTGTGGCAGGAAAACCAACGTGCCGCCAATGCCGGCGATGACTCCATCGACAATGAGCGAGCGCAGGTCTCCCTCCGCCATCTTTGAGCCGACCCATTCGCCGAGCGATCCCAGCGCGCCGTCGATGGCGTCCATCGGGATGGAGGCGAAGGAGAAGATGGACCAGAAAACGGTGAACATGATGCCGAGGAAGGCCACCCAGCCGAAGACCGGGTGGAGCAGCACGCTGTCGAGCTTGTCGGAAAGGGTCTGTTGGTGGGCGTCCGGGCGGCGTGCGGCGAGTTCGCACAGGCGGGTGATGAAGGCGCGGCGGCTGTTTTCCGCGTGGTCGGGGTCGGTCGCCCAGTGGGCGTGCGGGGCGGCGGGGAGGGGGAAGCGGATCGCCTGTTTCAGCTCGATGATGCCTTTCTTCGCATTCGCTTGCATCGGCACCACGGGGATGCCGAGTTCCTCGGAAAGCTTCACCGGGTCGAGGCGCAGGCCGGTGCGCTCCGCGACGTCCACCATGTTCAGCGCGAGCACGCAGGGGATGCCCAGCTCGATGACCTGGAGGGTGAGCTGGAGGTGGCGTTCCAGGCTGGAGGCATCCACCACGCAGACCACGAGATCCGGCTTCGGCTGGTTGGGAAGCTGGCCGTTGAGCGCGTCGAGCGCGACCTTCTCATCCGGAGAATTGGCACGCAGCGAATAGCAGCCGGGCAGGTCGAGCACCTTGAGCTTGTTGCCGTGGGCGCTGAAGGCCTCGCCGGATTTCACGGAAACCGTGACGCCCGCGTAGTTGCCGACGTGTTGGTTCGCACCGGTGAGGGCGTTGAAAAGAGTGGTCTTTCCGGCATTCGGATTGCCGATCAGCGCGATGGTCGTGGGGGCGTCGGAAGCAGTGGACATGAAAAATTCCCGGTGGTGGTGTCAACCGACCGGAGACACCAGCACCTGTTCGGCCAACTCGCGGCTGATCGCCATGCGGGTGCCGCAGATGGAGCAGACGAGGTTCCTGCCGCCGGAGATCTTGCGGAGCATGAGCTGCTCGCAGAAACCGAGGTCGCGCAGGCGGTCACAGCTCGGGCCGCTCAGCAACCTGATCCGCACATCACAACCTGCCTTGACCTGGTTGAGGGTCATGGCGCTGTCGATGCGGAGGTCGTCGGCGAGGATGGAGGGCATTGGTTGGCCAAAGATCTCCAATTGAGATTCGCTTGCAACAAGAAACTTGGATTTGTTCAAGACAAAACCGGTGCCCGGAGCGTCAGCATCGCCAGTTCCGGAGGACAGGCGAAGCGAACCCTCGGGCCGCTGGTGCCGACGCCACGGGTGACAAAAAGGGTGGAGTCGCCTCTGGTGTAGGTGCCGTAGATGTATTTTTTGCCGAACGTCACCTTCCGCGGCGCGTAGCCGATGACCGGCACCCGGCATTGTCCGCCATGGGTGTGGCCGGAGAGCTGGAGCTGGATGTTGCGGCCGGCCGTCATGGTGTCGAAGTAGTCCGGTTCGTGGACGAGGGCGATGACGGGGGTGTCCGCGGAGACACCCTTGAGGGTTTTCACAGGGTCCGGCCTGCCCTTCCAGACGAAGTCGGTGCCCGCCAGCGCGAGCTTCTCGCCACGGATGTGGAGCTGGCTGTGCTGGTTGATGAGAAAGGAAATGCCCTTGCTTTCAAACTGGCGGCGGATGATGGCGGGATCGCCGCACCAGCCGTCGTGATTCCCCATGATGGCGAAGATGCCGTGGGCGCAGCGCAGCTGTCCCAGCTTTTCCACCAGAGGCTGGACCACCGACACGTCCGAACTGATGTAGTCTCCGCCGAGGGCGATGAGGTCCGGCTTTTCGATGCGGACCCGGGCGATGATCTTGTCCAGCAGGCCGTCGTTGGTTCCGGGGAGGAAATGGAAATCGGCGAGCAGGCAGACTTTCAGTCCGTCCAGCGCGGGCGGGAGTTTTTTACACGCCACGTCCTGCCGGGTGACGGAGAGGAGGTCGGGCTCGATGGCGAAGCCGTCGATCAGGCAACCCGCGGCACCGGCGAGAACGAGTCCGGCCGCACGTCTGCGGGTGATGAGGCGGGGCTTTGTCCCAAGAGCGTCTGTGTCGTCATGCTGCATGGGGCCAGCGTGTGCAGGGGATATGTAAACCTGATGTTTTTCCGGTGAAAATTCCGTGAAGAAGGCTCAGCGGCCTTCCTGGATCCGCTCGGCGAGCATCTGCGGCAGTCCGGCGGCGATGATCTTCGCCTGGGTTTTCGCGATGTCGTACTCCACGCGGCGGAAGGTGAGCAGGTTGCGGTCGAGATCGAAGATCGCATAACACGCGCGCCAGTCGCCATCGCGCGGCTGGCCGACGGAGCCGACGTTGATGAAGTACTTCGCCCCGGCCTCGATGGCGACGGACTCGGCGGCCACCTCGGTGACCTTGTCCGTCTTCATGTAGACGCGCGGCACGTGGGTGTGGCCGTGGAAGCAGAGCTGGGTGAACTGGTAGGAGAAATTCGACATCGCGTCGAAGCGGTTCGTCACGTAGTTCCAGTTGGCGGGCTGGTCGAGCGTGCTGTGGACGACGGTGAAGTCCGAGACCTGGCGGACCATGCGGAGGCGGGTGAGCCATTTCCGCTGCTCCTCGCTGAGCTGGGAGCGGGTCCATTCCAACGCGGCGGCGGCGACCGGGTTCATGGTTTCCAGCGAGTGGTTTCCGGAGGCGTCCTCGTCGTGGTTTCCCTTCACCGTCGGGCAGTCCATGGCCCGCACGATTTCCAGGCAGGCGGAAGGGTCCGCGTTGTAGCCGACGATGTCGCCCATGCAGACGTAGTCGGTCGCGCCTTGTTGGGAAGCGTCCGCCAGGACGGCCTCGAGGGCTTCGAGATTGGCATGTATGTCACCGAAAAGAGCGATCCGCATGGAGTGTGTTCTGGGAAAGGAGGGGCGAGTGTGTCGGTTGAGGCGTTTCTGTCGAGAGGAAACAGGACTGTCCTAGCGGGAGAAGAAGCGGTCCATGTCGGCCGGCGGGGGCATCGGTTGGCTCAACACGCTTTTTTCCGGTGGGATCCCCAGAGATTTTCCGAGCAGTTCGAGGGTCGCCGCCACTCCGTAAACGGGGAATTTCTCCCTGATGCGCATCCAGTGGTTGCTGAGCTGGTCGTAGGCTTCCTGCTCGCTGCCGAAGATTTCGACAGCGCGTTTCCGCAGGTCCATCCCGGGATTTTCATGGGCCTCCAGCACGAAAACGAGGCATTTCAGGGTGGGCACGCGGTTGCTCTTTTCCGCGTAGAACCGGTGGGCCAGTTCGAGGGCCTCCTTTTCCTTCCCCCTGACGCGGGCCAGTGGCCAGAGCTCGGCACGTTTCACGAAGGGAGGCGCCTCCCCGGTCGCGGCGGCGCGGCGGTAGGCGTCCGCCGCGTCCAGGAAGACCTTGTCCTGGTCCGCATAGGCGGAGAACTTGTTCGAGTCCGAGAGGATGTTGCCGAGCTTTGTCAGCAGGGTCCAGTCCTGCGGGTTGTTGCGGATGCCGCGTTCCAGAAAAGCCCGGCCCTGCCGGATCGACGCGCGCCACGCTTCCTTTCTCCGCAGGGGCGGGAGGGTGGATTGGGAAAGGTAGTAGGACGCGGCGTCATAGGCCAGGTGCGAGGATCCGGCGTCCCAGTAATACGGAGTGCGCGGCGCGAGGTCCACGATGGTGTCGAACGTTTCCGCCAGTTCGTCCCACCTCAGTTCCTGGAAATAGGAGAATGCCTTGAGGTTCAGGAAAGTGGCCACCAGCGTTCTCAGTCCGCCCAGCGCCACCGCCGTGCTGGTCTGGCCGATGCGCTCGCCGGTCCCGATCTGGAGGTCCGGAGCCGTCAGGTGCGCCGCGCGCAGTTCCTTCGCCAGCCCCGCCTCGAATGGCATGCGCGCCGCTCCGAAGGCCAGCACGGCCACCGCCAGGATCGCGTTTTTCTGCCAGGGTTTCACAGGTTCAGAATTCCTTTTCAGCGAAGATGAACCACGACGCGATGGTGAAGAACACCGCGTAGTAGAGACCGACGAGCGTCAGCTTTCCGAGGATCAGCAGGGGGATGGTCTGCCCCTGGATGACGTCGTCGATGATGTTGAAATTTTGGAAATCCGGCAGCACGAGCGATATCACGAGCGAGGCGATCCGTGCGAACATCCCCTGTCCCGCCTCTCCTGCCTGGAGGTAAACGTTCCGGGCGTCCGCCTGGAAGTGGCCGATGAAATAGAGCAGGAAGCTGATGATCGTGGTGAACAGGGTGCTCGTCGAGAAGGTGGAGATGAGCAGCGCCAGCGACGCGATGATGGACGCCCGCAGGAAGACCGCCCACACCGCGCCCTGCAGCGACCACGTCGCCCCCTGGGCTGCGATTTCCAGCCGCATCGAGTCGATCGTCGCCTGCGGCCATTCCTGCATGCGGGCGAAGGCGACCTGCTGCTCGATGACGATGCCGGTCCGGATGTGCAGGACCGCGGTCATCAGCACGTCCATCAGCGCGAGAGAAACGAGGACCAGCATCAGCACGCCCAGGAGTTTTCCGGCGAGGTAGTCGATGCGCGGCACCGGCTTCGCCAGAATCGTGTAAAGCGTGCGGTCCTCCACGTCCTTCGGCAGCAGCAGCGCCGTCGCCACGATGGAAAGCACCACCGAGAACAACGTCATGGTCCCCAGCGACCAGCTCTTGATGGACCGCAGGACGTTCACCCCCGCCGACTCCACGCCCTCGTGCTGGGGAAGCTCGAAGAAGTTGCTGCCGATGGCGATCACCGCGAAGACCGCGAGGAAATAGAAAACCTTCATCCGCACCAGCTGCGTGAACGCATGCCGGGCGATGACCCAGATCCGGCCCGCGTGCGAACCTCTTGAAACCGTTGCCGTCGTGCTCATTGGTCACCTCCTTGTGTTTCGCGGAGGAAAAGTCTTTCGAGAGTGGTCCGTGGCTTGCCGGTGCGGACCAGGGAGGTTCCGGAGGAAGCCGCCACCAGCGACCGGATCTGTTCCACCAGTTCCGGACTCGCGTCCTTCAGGATGATCTCCGTCTGGTCCTCGATCGCGATGAGGTCCTCCAGCCTGCCTTCCTTCACCATTTTTCCGCGGAAGATGATGCCTACGTGGTCGCACACCTCCTGCACCTGTTCCAGCAGGTGGGAGCAGAGGAAGACGGTGATGCCGCGTTCGCGCAGTTTGAAAATCAGGTCCCGGATCTGCCGCGAGCCGATGGGGTCCACGCCCGCCGTCGGCTCGTCCAGGATCACGAGGCGCGGCTCCTGCACCAGCGCCTGCGCCAGTCCGATGCGCTGGAGCATGCCTTTCGAATATCCGCCGATGCGGCGGTCCCGCGCGCCTTCCAGATCCACCAGCGAGAGCAGCTCGTTCACCCTGTCCTCCAGCTTGCGTCCCCGGAGTCCGCAGAGCTTGCCATAGAACCGCAGGGTCTCGGCACCGCTCAGGTGTTTGTAGAAATAAGGATTTTCCGGCAGGAAGCCCACGTCGTTGCGCGAGTCCACCTTGAGCGAATCCTTGCCGAAGATGGAGCAGTTCCCCGAGGTGGGGGCCACCAGCCCGAGCAGCGCCTTCATGGTGGTGGACTTTCCCGAACCGTTAGGCCCGATGAGGCCGTAAACCTCGCCCGGCATGATGCGGATCGACACCCCGTCCACCGCCCGCAGCAATTGCTTGCGGAACGACGTGCGGAAGTCCTTCACCAGGTCCTTGATCTCAACTGCGGGGGTAATATCAGCCATCAGCCCGTGCACCTTGAAACACAGCAGCATCGCTGGCAACGGGTAAATTTCACCAACCCGCCCCGCAGGAATGGCATCGGCACCTCAACGGATGCCGAAGCGGCTGCGGTACTTGACGAATCCGAGCTTGGTGTCGCCGGTGAAGCCGCAGCGGCGGAAGAAGGCATGGGCGGACGTGCGGGTCGCGCTGCTCAGGAGCATCAGCTTCGTGCAGTCGCGGGTGATGGCCAGGTGCTCGACATGGGTCAGCAACTGCCGGCCGATGCCGTGGCCGCGCGCCTTTTCAGAAACGACGACATTCTCCACCACGCCGAAAGGCTGGGCGCGGTACATCGCATCCTGGCACAGGTTCAGCAGCGCCGTGCCCCGGACGATGCCGTCCAGCTCCGCCACGAGCAGGAAGCTGGTGTCCGAAAGGAACAGCTTGCCGACATGGCTCCGGGAGACGTGGATGAGGGGATCGGAAATCAGTTCGCGATAAAGGGCCTCCACCGCCGCCGCGTCCTCCGCCGTGGCCTGCCGGATCACGCAGGCCTCCGGTTTGCGGATCATGAAAAGGTCGTCGTCCATCATGTGAGATCTCCGTCCATGAGGTGGATCTACACCCGCAGCGAGGCCCGGAACCCGCGGGCGGAATAATAGGACTGTGCGCCGTTGTGATAGGTGAAGACACGGCCGAACCGGCGGTCTCCGAACAACGCGCCACCGAGCTTCCGCACATCCTCCGGGGTTTTCATCCAGCTCGATGTTTTCAAATCAAACTCCCCCAGCTTCTGGAGCGCGTGATACTCCTCCTCGGTCAGCAGCTCCACCCCCATGGCCTCCGCCATGTCCACCGCGGTATCCTTCGGGCGGTGCTCCTTGCGGGACTCCAGGCCCTCGCGGTCGTAACAAACGCTCACGCGGCCCTTGGGGCTTTCCGGCGAGCAGTCGAAAAACAGATATTCACCCGTCTTCTTGTCCAGCCCGACCACGTCCGGCTCGCCGCCGGTGTCGTTCATCTCGTTGAGCGACCACAGTTTCCCGGGAGCTGCCGCAAGCCTTGCCTCCACCTCCGCCCATTGGATCCCCTTGTGGCGGCCCGTGTGTTTCTCGAAACGGGTTTTCAAAACGCCGAGCAATCCATCGCGCTGCTCCGGTGAGAGCTGTCTTTTCGGTCCGGCGGCTTTCATATGAAGCCTGTTTACCGGGCGGACGCGTGGGGGATCAATTCTTTTGTGATTCCGGAAGCAGGCGGACCACGCCGAGGGATTCCGGCGGGTGATCAAACGGCCCGGCTTCTGCGATAGCGAACCACGGCGGCCATGAGTCCCAGGAAGCCCAGTAGTCCCAGAAGCCAATAAAGCTTTTCCTGAACGCGTCCATCAGCGGCAACCGGTTGGGAACTTCCGTGACCCGGTCTGGAGTTTCCATCATGCGCTGCCGGTGTGTGGTCATTCCTGACCCCTTCCATGCGTCTCTTGAGATCCCGGTTGTACGTTGTCATCTCGGTTACGATGTTATTCCAATAATCGTCGCCCTCTGAATTCGATTCGGCCCATTTCTGTGCTTGTTCGAGATGGGGCAGGGACCGTTTGGTCCCCATGATTGCCAACGTTTCTGCCGCTGCGAGTTTGCCGTTTCTCCATGATCTGCGATCGGTTCTCGTCAGGACCCGGATGGCAAGATCTTCATTTTCAGGTGAAGGAAATTTCCTCAGAATGTTGACTCCTCCTATAAGGAAAGTGGTTTCCCTTGATGCGTTCAATTTGTCACTGGGGGTAGCCAGGATGCGGTTCATTTCATCTGTAATTTTTTTCAGGTTTACTTCACCGAGGTCATTCCGCTTCGAAATGGCCACCATGATTGAAATGAACGATGTCCCGCGACTTTCGTATTCCTTATTCAGCAGAAACATGAGGTAGGGGGTAATGCCGGGAGTGTGGAGGATGAAGTTCTCTCTTTCGTTCTCCTCTTGTTCCATTCTCATCTTCATGGCATCGTATTTTTCGGCGCCCATTTCCTCCCTGAGGCCCAGGT
The DNA here is from genome assembly GCF_016595465.1 of Luteolibacter yonseiensis. Taxonomy (NCBI): domain Bacteria; kingdom Pseudomonadati; phylum Verrucomicrobiota; class Verrucomicrobiia; order Verrucomicrobiales; family Verrucomicrobiaceae; genus Luteolibacter; species Luteolibacter yonseiensis. Next base: position 231,529 of record NZ_JAENIK010000009.1, read on the forward strand.
ACATCGTATCGTCAGGGATGGTGTGCGCCATCTCCTTTACTTGTTTCAATCTAGCGGGATCCAGTTTTTCGTCTTGGGCGTGCGTATGGATTGGAGCGCAGGTCAGGGCGAAAACAAATATCGATATATTAAATTTAGTTAACATATATTATTACATTATGTGTAATTTATTTTTTTGCAGGGAAAATTAAATTTTTCTGTTCTTGGGTTAATCTTTTTTCGGCTGAAATGTCTCTCGAATTGTTTGGTGGCTGAGGGGTCATCAAGTTATGATCTCTTTGATATAATTCGGCATTAAGGGCATACGCCTGTCGATAATGTCCCGATTTTGTCAAAACATGGCCAAGTTCATGCGCGAGAGTATAAACCATGAATGAATCAGCGTTGATAAACATATTTTTTTGGTAGTTCAAATCTTCTCTGATGACTGCGATTCCAGCCATGACGCCTGTGGGGTGATTGTCGTCCTTGGCTATGCTTAAATTTTTGCAATAGAAAACTTGATAGTCATCTGTGTTGTTCGGTGTGCCAAGCGAATTCAACATTATGCTCATATCTTGGGTGATTGTTCCGTTGTCGAATACCAGGATGTCTGTTCCTTCGGGGCCTAAAGTTGGTCCTTGCGCGGGCGTGGGGACCGGGCTCGGGACATAGTTGGCTTCAATTTTAACGCCCACTTGAGCAAATCGTTCTTTGGTGGCTTCAACCTCGGCCTCCGCGTGAGCTTTGATTGTGGCGAAGTCCCCGGCGTCCGCCAATATGTGGATATTCAGATGAACCTCCTTGCGGTGAGCCATAACAGGGATCGATATCGGATTGGTCATCGCTGCAGGAACGCCATCATATTTGATGGAGGTGATCAGAACCTGACCTCCGAGCTTTGCCCTGTGGGTTCGATCCGATACGAACGGCCTGCTTGGATCTCCCGTCACCAAAAGTTTTTCATCCATCCCCACAGTGCTGATCGACTGTGCGTCGTCTTCGATATCCGCGACGAGGACCATGCTTTGCGTCACTAGCGCGGTCCCGCTGCCATTGAGTGCGGTTTTTATCTCCTCACCCCCGGGATCCACGACTTGATTCTGGCTGTCACGGGTTTCCAAAGTAAGGGTGATCTGTTTGTCGCAGCCCATGGCCCTGAAGATGAACCCATCGGCATCAAGGTCGGGCTCGAGCGCGGCTTGTTCCGACAGGGAGTTTTCCATCTTTGAGATCTTGATCTGCCTCAGCTTGCGGGGTTCATTGTTGGTCCAGTGGTAGCCTCCGGTGTTGCCTGGCAGGGGATCAGGAGTTGGGGGCGGCGGGTTGCCTCCCGGAGGACTGCCGATGACGACGGTGCCTCCCGGGGCGGATTGAGGCGTTTCCTCCCTGTCCCATCCGGCTATCTGAAAGGGAAAAATCCGGACGCTCCTGTATTTTTGAGCCTTGATTTCCGGAGTCGTTTCGATCCATGGACTGACCTGAGAATAGGCGGGGATGACGCACTCCACGATCTCGATCTCCGTTGTTTTTGAAGTGGGGTCCAAAGCGGGTGCGACCACCGGAATTTCCTCCAGGTCAATCCAGTCTTCTTCGGAAGTGCATTTGATGAAATAATGTGTTTCGGGCTCCGGGGACGGCCTTGAACGTTGGATCCGGAATTTGGTTTTGTTGACGCCCCCCTGCCAGTCCTCATCGGTGTCATCACTATCCTCGAAGGTTTTTTTGAAATTATAATAGGACGCGCTTCCGCCCGCCGCCATGTCATTGGGCCAATGGCCGGGCTCCATAGGGAAAAGTGAGTTTTCGGTTGTGTCATCCCACAATGTGAATTTCGTCCATGGCAGTCCTCCTGCCTTCTGTTTCACATAAGCCAGTGTCGGCAGGGGTGAAAGGGTGCTGCCGGTAGCGGTCAGGTTCTCGGTGGTGTATTGCGACCGGCTCCATGTCGATGCCGAACCCACATTGTTGGCGGTGGCATTCGAGAATATGGCGCTCCCCCCGCTGTCCAGGCTGTGATAGGGTTCGCCTTCTTCCGGTTTGTATTCTGTGTAATTCCCATAAACAGTCACCTGACTCCTCATCACCTGCATGTAATGGGAAGGACGCGCGGTATCCGCTCCGGCATTCGAATCTTTCTTGAACGTGTCCAATGCGTTGACGCCATCGGCTTCAAACGTATCCGCGGGATCGACGTCGCCGGATTGAAGCTTCGGGAGGTTGGGTCCCCAATGGCTTGTCGGGGCTCCCATCGAGAGCAGCATGTTCGTAAAGTGTTTTTCCCAATCATCATACATGCCGTCGTTATCCAGGTCATTGCTGGAGAATGGGTCCGTGAAGAGAACCATCACTTCCTCACCGTCGCTCACTCCATCGGCATCCGAATCAGCCATGTCCATTGCGGTGCCGAGCAAAAATTCGTGAAGGTTGAGCAGTCCGTCCCTGTCGGCATCCAGATCCACATCCGAAGGATTGTCGTAAGCCAGGCCATGTTTCCACTCCCACACATTCGGCATGCCGTCGCCGTCGGTGTCGATTCCGGGGCGGATGTCGATGAACTGGGCCGTGTTCGGGATGGGAACGAGCTGGGGATTCGTGCGGAACTTGAATTCCGCGAGATTGATGGTGCCGTCTTCGTCGGAATCGATCAGGGCGTCGCTGGCGTCATCCGGGTTGAATCCGTAGTATTTCTCCCAGTCGTCCGGCATGCCGTCATTGTCGGCGTCCTGGTTGGGTTTCAGGATGTGGATGGGGACGGCATACGCAGGGGACGTCTGGATGACGATGTGCCCATGATCCGCAAGCCGGATGGAGGTCATCATGGCGGAGGTTCCCGCCGGTATCAGGTTCGCGACCGGTACGACCTGGCTTCCCGACCAGATGGCGTAGGGCGTTCCGATCAGGATCCTCGGGTCGTTCGAAACACCGTAGATGGAGGGCCGGGATTTGGAGACGTGATAGCTGCCCTCATAGAAGAAGATCCCGTTGTCGCTTGTCTGGGTGAGGGAGGTTTGGTAACCCTCCGAACTAAAGACACCGAGATCCATGTTTCCTGCATAAAGACCGGCAAACTCCCCCCAATCATTGATGGCTCCGAAAGTCTGGGCAAACGTGGGATTGGCGGCCCACTGGTCGCTGTATAGGGCTGTCGATTCCCAATAGATCTTCCCACCGGAACCTTCGTGAACATCGATCGGGGTGTTTGTTCTCTGATCGATCGCGGTTCCCACCCGGTATAAATACGGATGAGAAGCCGGTGTCCACACGATCGAAGCAGGGTCGATGGTGGGGACGTCTCCCCAGATTCCGGCCATTTCATCCAGTGCGTCCGCCTGGATGCCGGTCTTGAAGATGGGAGACCATTCGGAGACCAGGAACGTCTCATGCATGTAGGTCGCCGGATTGTAGATTGTTCCGACGAATTCACCATAATTGTTGACGTCGTGGAATGTGGTGCCGGCGGGCACGTCGGGGAAGGTGATTTCCGCGCCATTTTCCGTGGTCGCGACGGTCGGGCCGGCCAACGAACCCTTGCTGGCGATGATGTGGCCCGTGTCGGTGATGCGCTTGGGGATGGCGACTGTCTGGTTTGCTCCCGGATTCAGATAAAATACCCGGGTTTCCCCTCCGTTTTCATCCGGCGTCCAGATGAAGCCCTTGATGCCGCCCGAGTTGAAGTAGCCCACCACCTGTCCTGACGAATTCACATCCAACGCGGTGAGGATGGTGACCCCGGTGAATCCGGCTGGCGGAGAAATCCGGGTCCATAGTCCCGTCTTGGGTGAATAGGTGTAGGGATACGATGTCGAGACGCTCTCACCGGCAAGCGTGCCTTAGACACGGGCGAGGACGGTGCCGTTGTTCGCACACTCGAGCAGTGTCACGGATGGATTCGCAGTTGTGAATCCGGTGGGGCGTGGCAACGCGGCAACGGTCCACTTTCCGTTGGGTTTACCAAACAATCCGGCCGTTTGCTGGGAAAGCTCATACTCTTTCAACGCGGTCAGTCCGTCCTGGTCGAAGTCGCTCGATGCGTCTTTCGCGCTGTTCTTGTTCAAGAAATTCGCGTCCTCCCAGGTATTTGGCATGCCGTCGCCGTCGAGATCGGAAGAGGAGGGATTCAATGCTGGCGGAGTCTCTGGTCCGAGGATGCCGCCGACTCCGCCCCATTCCGCGTGCGCTGTTGGTGGAAACGGTACCAGGCCGATGGCCATGGCGGAGAACATCGACGCGACGGGTTTCGTAAAGCGTGAGTCAGTAAGATTTTTAATATACATGAAGGGGGAATGTGAAAGTGAAATGCCTGCCGAATGATTGCTTGGAACTTTTATAGTTACAACACATGCGGATTGCTGGTCCATCGGATTTTTAATCTTCCCCGTCCTTGGACAGGGTGTCTGCCTTCAGGCCGAAGGGGCGATCTGCGGGAAGTCTTCAAAACAGCACCTGCGCCAGCAGGGTGAGGGCGACGACGAAGACGAGGTTCAGGACGAAGCCGGTGCGGATCATCTCCCGCTGGGGGATTTTTCCGGTGGCGAAGACGATGGCGTTCGGCGGGGTGCCGACGGGCATCATGAAGCCGGTGGAGGCGGCGATGGTGAGGGGCAGGATGATCTTGGCGGGGAGCACGCCGAGCTCGCCGGAGATGGAGAAGAAGATGGGCACCATGAGCGCGGCGAGGGCGGTGTTGCTGGTGAGCTCGGTGAGGAAGATGGTGAAGAGGATGACGCCGCCGATGATGAGCGGCACGGGCCAGCCGCCGACGGCGTCGGAGAAGATCCGCGCCATGTAGAGGCTGGTGCCCGTCTGGCTGAGGATGGTGCTCAGGGTGATGCCGCCGCCGAAGAGGATGAGCACGCCCCAGTCGGTGCCCTTGTCGATTTCCTTCCAGCTCACGACGCGGGTGGAGACCAGCGCGATCATCGCGACGAGGGCGACGAGGGTGTCGAAGGACGAGGCCACGCCGAGCGCTTTCGCGATCGGCTCGCTGAGGATCCAGCTCGTGGCGGTGAGGGCGAAGATGGCCAGCGCGGTGAGGCGCGGACGGTCGAACCGGTAGCCGAGGTTTTCGATCCTGGGCATCGCCAGCGTCTCGGGCCTGCACCTCCATTTCAGGACGACGACGAGCAGCGGCATGAGGACGAGCACGGCGGGAATGCCGAATTTCAGCCACTCCACGAAGCCGATGCCGAGCTTTGCCGCGGCGATCCCGTTCGGCGGGGTGCCGACGACGGTGCCGATGCCGCCGACGCTGGCGGCGTAGGCCACGCCGAGCAGCAGGTAGACGGCGTTCCGCGCGCTCGCCGGGCCTTCCGGCATCTGGCGGAGGATGCCGAGCGCGAGCGGCAGCATCATGGCGGCGGTGGCGGTGTTGCTGACCCACATGGAGATGGCCGCCGTGGTGGCGAAGATGAGGTAGGAAACGATGAGGAAATCCCCTTTGCCCACGATGACGATGCGGTTCGCGATCCAGCGGTCCAGCCCCTGGCTCGACAGGGCGGCGGCCATGGCGAAGCCGCCGAGGAAGAGGAAGATCAGCGGATCCGCGAAGCCCGCCAGGGAGGACTTCACATCCATCAGTCCGAAGCCGCAGCCCAGCACCGGGACCAGGAGCGCGGTGATGGCCAGCGGCAGCGCTTCCGTGAGCCAGAGGAAGGCGATGCAGGCGAAGATGCCGAGACCGACCCGCAGCTTCACCGGGTCCAGCCCCTGCATTGCGGAGGACGTGGGGTCCAGCCGCAGGCCGAAGGCGAGTCCGGCGAGCAGGAACACCGCGGTGAGGAGCAGGAGGGTGTGCCTTTTTCCTGATGGATAAATTCCGGATTCATCGGCTGTCATCCGTTTTTTCTGTCAGATGGATTCCACGGCGGCAAGAGGGTTGTCAGACCGGTTTGAGCGAATGAAATGATCATTTAACTACTGATTGCACGGATTTGCGGATTGAAGAGGGGGTTCAATGTCCTGGTTCTGGAATCACCTTATGGGTGAAGGCTGGTATCAGGGGATTGTGGCGGCGGTTTGCAACCGCCCGGCCTTTTTCCATTCATGGTGGTGTATGGATGATTTGATCATGAAATGTGTTATGCAAAAAAATGGAGATATGGGTTTTCCATATGTCCGGAAGTTTGCCGGGGGACAGGATGTCCCCCGGAGCAGTTGTCAGAATGACGACGCTCCGCTGGCCCCGTCTTCCCCACTTCCGGTGTTCTCCGCGTTTCGTTTTATCCGGACCTCCGGCAATGGGGGGCGCGGAGTTGCGGGCATCACTCGTCTCCGGCGCAGCACGAGCCGCAGGTGTGGAAACAGTCCACGCACCAGCCCTTGCCATCGATGACGGCGGCGGCTTCCCGACCGCAGCCTTCGCAGTCGGGGAGGTTGGTGGAGGTGGCGGGTGTGGTTTCCATGGCGGCAGTGTCGCGCATCCGCTGATTTTCCGCAACCCCCGCGCGGGCGGAGGGTTCATGGCTGGCATGAAGACCTTCGTCACGTCCGCCGCCGCCGCGTTGATTTCCACCGTCCTGCTCAGGGCGGAGGCCGCCGGTTATGATCCGCTGAAGGTGAGGGAGGGCGAGGTCGTTTCAAAAACCTTCGAGGTGAAGGATGCCCCGCGCGACCGGGTGCTGCCGATCCGTGTCTATCTGCCGGAAGCCACCGGGCCCGCTCCGGTCATTCTGTTTTCCCATGGTCTGGGCGGCTCGCGGGACAACAATCCCTATCTGGGCAACCATTGGGCGAAGCGGGGCTACGCCGTTGTCTTCGTCCAGCACCCGGGCAGCGACGAGAGCGTCTGGAAGGACGTGGCCCAACCCGACCGCATGGCGGCGATGAGAGGGGCCGCTTCCGCGAAAAACCTGATCCTGCGGGTGAAGGACATCCCGGTCGTGATCGATACCCTGACCGCATGGAATTCGGAGGAGGGAAACCCGTTGAAAGGGCGGCTGGACTTGAAACACATCGGCATGTCCGGCCATTCGTTCGGCGCGGTCACCACCCAGTCGGTCGCGGGGCAGACCTTTCCCGGCGGCTCCGTATCATTTTCGGAACCCCGCCTCACCGCCGCGGTGATGTTCAGCCCCAGCCCGCCGAAGCTGGGTGATCCGGGCGAGGCGTTCGGATCGATCAGGATTCCCTGCCTGCTGATGACCGGCACCCTCGACACCAGCCCGATCGGCAACACCGGAGCGGAGGACCGGCTGAAGGTTTTTCCGCACCTCACGCAGGCTCCGGCGTGGCAGGTTGTGTTCGACAAGGCGACGCACATGAGCTTCGGCGAGCGGGATTTGCGGGGGAATTCCGAAAGCGGCAACCGCTATCATACGCCCATCCTCGCCCTGACGACGGCGTTCTGGGATGCCGGGCTGAAGGGGGATGCCGGCGCGAAGGATTGGTTGTCAGGCGATGGCGCGAAGGCCGCCCTTGCCGCCGGTGACCGGTGGGAGCTGAACGAGCGCGCCAGGGCAGGCCGCTGAACTGGCGGGTTTCCAGACGACTCCGGGAATTTTTCTAAAAATTATCGGGACCCGTCTTTATAGTCGCCAGTTCCCTCTGTCTGGGCATGATCGGTTGGTAGATGTCCGCATTGCCACCCACTGAAGCCGTTTATTCGAGAATCAGCGTCCCGCTGATCACGGCCATCATCGTGGCACTGTGCTGGTTGCTGTATTGGCAGACGGACGAATTGCGGGGGCGGCAGCGCTGGATCGAGCACAGTTACGAGGTGAAGCTGGAGGTCGAGGAGCTGGACCGCAGTTTCCGGGAACTCGAGGGGGTCCAGCGGGCGATATGGCTCACCGGGAAGACCGGGAACGGCTTGCAGGACCGGGCTTCGCAACTGCACGTGAAGCTGGAGGAACACGAGCTGAAGCTCAGGCAACTGGTGGCGGACAACGCGGCCCAGGGCCTGCTGGTGGAGGAGCTTTCGAGATTGCTGGACATCCGGATGTCCATCATGAGCCGCAATGCGGACGAGCTGGCGGGACTCGACGAGCAGGATCGCACGGACCGGATCATGAGCGGCGTGCTGGCGGCGAACGCGGTGGAAGGCCAGTTGGAGAAGATCCGTGTTTCGGAGCAGAGGTTGCTGGACGAGCGTGCCAAGGGGGTGGCGGATGGCAACAAGCGCGTGCTGACACTCGCCTTCGGTGGTTCGCTGCTGGCGGTTTTCGTCATGTTGCTGACGGTTTACCGGGACCGGAAGAACCGGCAGGTGAGGGACCGGTATCTGGCCCGTCTGGCCGAGGCCCGGGACACGGCGCTGGACGCCGTGCAGGCCACCTCCACCTTCGTGGCGACGGTGAGCCATGAGATCCGCACCCCGATGAACGGCGTGCTGGGCGCGGCGGACCTGCTGCGGCAGGACACGCGGCTGGACCGCAGGCAGCGCGAGCTGGTGGAGACCATCCATTACTCCGGCGAGGCGCTGCTGGATCTGGTCAACGACATCCTCGACCTGTCCAAGCTCCAGGCCGGAAAAATGGATTTCGCCACCGAGGAATTTTCCCTGTCGCACGTTCTGGAGGAGAGCATGGCGTTGTTCGCGGACGCCGCGGGACGCAAGCAACTGGAGCTGGCCCACCGCATCGCCCCGGAGGTGCCGCACAAGCTCAAGGGAGACCCGATGCGGCTGCGGCAGGTATTGCTGAACCTGGTGGGGAACGCGGTGAAATTCACGGAACGCGGCAGCGTGGTGGTGGATGTGAGCTGCCGCGGCGGCGATGACAACCGTCTGGTCCTGCGGTTCCGGGTGAGCGACACCGGCCCGGGCATCCCGGCGGAGGAGCAGGGACGCCTGTTCGTCCCGTTCGGCCAGGTGAATGCGGCGATCAACCGCCGCCATTCCGGCACGGGGCTGGGCCTGGCGATTTCCATGGAGATCGTGCAGCGCCTCGGCGGCACGATCGGCGTGGAGAGCAAGCCCGGGACCGGGGCCACCTTCTGGTTCACCGCCCGCTTCGAGGATGCCGGGGTCATGGAAAAGGGGGCGGAGCGTCTTTGCGGTGGCGGCACCCTGTTGCTGCTGGAGGGGCGGGATCTCACCGCCGGCACCATCGAGCAACATGTGCTGGGGTGGGGGATGAAGGTCCGCATCGTGGCGGATCTCAAGTCTTTGGAAACCCTGCCGGAAATTCCGGATCTCGCGGTGGTCCTCATCGGGCGCGTCACGGATGCGTCATGGCGCGAACTGATGGCCCGCATTTCCACCCGCAGGGATGCGCGGGACATCCCCCGTTTCCTGCTCAGCGCGCCGCATGAGGCTCCCGAGGAGCATGAGATCGCCGCGAACGGCGTCCAGGCCTGCCTCAGGTTTCCCTTCCGCCCGTCCGATTTGTACAACCTCCTCGCGGACGAGCGGCCGGAGCCCGCCGCCCACAAGCAGCAGGAGGGCGCCCTGCCCCATGCGAGGATCCTCCTGGTGGAGGACAACCAGATCAACCAGCGGGTTTTCAGCCGCCAGCTGGAGATGCTCGGCATGGACATGATCGTCCGCGACGACGGGCAGAAAGGGGTGGACGCCCGGATCGCCGGAGACATCGACCTGATCCTGATGGATTGCCAGCTTCCGACGATGGACGGCTTCGAGGCCACGCGGCGCATCCGCAGTTGGGAGGCGAAAACGGGAGCCCTGCGCGTGCCGATCATCGCCGTCACCGCCCACGTCATGAGCGGGGATGCGGAAGCCTGTTTCCAGGCGGGGATGGACGACTACCTGCCGAAGCCCTTCGATCTGGTGAAACTCCGCCGCAAGCTCGGCCAATGGCTGCAACGCGCGAACGAGACCGCCAGCGAGGGACCTGCCTGGGTGAAACCCGCGCCGCCGCGCACGCTGGACAGCCAGCAGCTCGGAGAATGCCTCACCGGAAACGAGGAGCTGGACCACGACCTGATCGGTGCCGCGCTGGAGGAAACCGGCCGGCGTCATGACGAGATGACCAAGGCGTTCCACGAGGCGAACGACAGGTTGTGGAAAGCCGCCGCCCATCAGGGCGTGGGAACCGCCGCCACCATGGGATTCGCCGAACTCGCGGAACACTTCCGCAAGGCGGAGATGGAAAAGGACGGAAACCAGCGCGAGCTCCTGCTGGAGAGACTCGGCGCGTTGATCGAGAAGACCCGCCAGTCCCTCATCGTGCTAGGCCTGCTGGAGGGGGAGAACCCCGCTCTCCTCGACCGCTGAATCATCCCCGCTCTCGATGCCGTCCCGCGCCTTCCTCGCATCCTTCACCGGGATGTGGGCGGTCACGCGGCTCCAGCCGTTTTCCGAAACCTGCTCGACGCGGGCGTCCGGCCCGAGCAGCAGCTGGATGCGGTGGCTCAGCGCGAGCAACCCGCCTCCCAAGGTGGTGAGATCCCGGCTGGAGTGCTCCATCGTATCGTAAACGGTGACGCGCAGGAAATCCGCCTCGATGCGTGCGGAAACCCAGACGTGCTGGGTCCTTCCGTCCGCCTGCCCGCGGTGCTGGAACGCGTCCTCCAGCAGCGGCTGGACGATCATCGGCGGCACCAGCACGGAGCGCGCGGCGGTCTCGCACTGGATGCGGCAGACCATCTTCTCGCCGAAGTGGGCGGCCTGCACGGTGAGGTATTTCTCCAGCGCGTCCATTTCACGCGAGAGCGGTTCCAGAGGGCGGGTCTCCTCCAGCAGGAAGCGCAGGTACTCGGTCAGCCCCTCCGTCACCTCCTTCACGGCGGTCGGGTCGTCCTTCAGGGCCAGCACCGTGCCGAGCGAGTTCAGCAGGAAATGGGGATTCATCTGCGCCTGGAGTTTTCTCAACTCGTTCTCACGCGCCGCCAGCTCCGCCCGCGTGGCCCGCATCTCCATGGCGTGGGCGTTTTCAAAAAGGTGGAACGCGAAGTAAAGGCTGCTCCAGATGGTGATGATGAAAAGCCGCACCACGATCAGCCGCGGGCCGACGTTTTCCGCTCCTCCGGGAAATGATGCCCCACCCAGCATGGCCGCCTTGAAAAGCAGCACCTCCAGCACCGCCAGGGCGACGCAGCAGCCGAGGGCGAACGGCCACTTCGTCAGCGCGTGCTGTTTCAAAAACCACGGATGGCGGTAGATCCACCGCAGGATGGCCGTGCCGATGAAACCGGATATCGCCCGGATGAGGATTACCCAGGCCGCGCCTTCCACCCCCGAGCGGAGCGCCACCGTGATCAGAATACCGATGACACACACGATTCCCCAGAACAGCGCCTGCAACACCCAGAACATCCCCTCGCGACGACCCGGCTCCAACTGGCGGAAGATGAAGCTGGGGTTTCCTGTGTCGGCGGGTTGCGACGGATCGCGGTAGGTCTGGGCGGCGGAGAATTCCATGAGTGAAGATTCTTTTACCGGGGGAGGAACGAGGGTGGATCGGATGCCGCCCCCAGTAAAGCTGATAGATGGGTGGGAATGTCCGGGAGCGGTGGAGCCTTTCCGGCATCGTTCATCTCAATCACCCGCGAACGGCCGTCGCGACATACCCGGAAGTCAATTCACCGGCCATGTGACGGAGTCTGGCGATGCCGGCTCGGAACGACAAGCCGGAGCGAAAATAAAAATGACACCACCTGCGGGCTCTGCCGGGGATTCCCTTCTTGCCAGCGTCGGGGAATTGATGTCATCTCGCGGTGTCCGCTCCGGCGGATGGGGAATTGAGAAGCCTCGCTTACAGCGGTCGGCATTGACCGCAACAATGCCACCAAACCGACCCAACGGCCGGGGAGGTGGTGGCTATGTCCAAGCCGCCTGCCTTCGGGTAGTCCGGCCAAAGGCCAGCGCAGTCGTCTGTAAGCGACTTTCTCAACTCCCCGTCCACTCGGACTGAAATTCCTTCCTACCCCCCCTAAATTGATGAGTTCCCGCTTGTACTTGCCCATCGTTTTCGGTAGTCTGTCCTTGTCCTTCGGCCAGCTTCCGACTCCACCACCCACCACCGCCCGCATCATCGGAGACATCCAGGACGGCACGCCGGCCGCACCCGCGCCACCGAAGCCCGTATTCACGGTCCCGGCGGCGGATGTTCTGAAAACCGAAACCCACCAGCAGGGCGGGCGGTCCATCACCGTCCGGGAAATCAAGCCCATCCCCCTGCCGGAACCCGCCGCCATACCCGCGCCGCCGGATCCAGGCAACCCCGCCGTCCGTGCCCGGATCGCAGCGCTTCGTGACAGGCAGCCGGGAGCGGGGCTCTTCAGCATCGGGGCCACGGTTTATCGTTCACAATCGTCCGGAACCCGCTCGATCGTCACCTGGCTTCCCGAGCCGGACGCGCCGCCCGTCACCTTCTGGAGTTCCGCGGACTTTTCCCTGTTACAGGGCATTTCCGGATTCTCCTGTTCGGACGGGACCCACTTCAACTTCATCATGATGTGGAGTGTTATCGACATGGATCAGATGACCGATCGTTTCGAGGAATACGGCAAAGTGTGGCAACCGCCCGCCATACCCGTTTTCGCTGAGAGCCCTGCCACCTTTTCGTATGTTTCCGCAGACCCGGGTCCTGAAGCCAGTGCCGCGCTCCAGTCCCTGCACGACATTTACAACAGCGAGCACGACCGTCTCTCCGTCGCCAAACAGGGACGCGATCAAGCCAGCCTGGAGCAGGCGGCCCGGCTGAAGGCGGATCCGCCTGTGCCACGGGACATCGTCCTCAGCCACTGGCTCACCGAGACCCCGGATACGAACGGCAAACCATCCTCCCCCCGATGAGCCGTTCCTTTCCCAGCTTCACCGCCATGCCGCTTTCCATGTCCCGGCTTCTCACGCTCTTCCCCATTTTCCTGTCCTCCGCGCTTGCGATGGAGGATGAGAATCTCAATGGGATGTCGGACATCTGGGAGAAGCTGTACTATGACGGAAATCTGCTCCCCTCCTCCTTCCTTCCAGGAGATGACGCCGATGGCGACGGGGTATCAAACCGGTTGGAGTCCGTCGCCGCCACGGATCCCTTCAACGGGGTCCCTCCGGAGGGTTTCTTTCAGGCCGATGTCACCCATGTTCCCGCCGTGTATCTCTCGTCCGGCGGCGGCGAGCCGGAGATTGTCTTTCCGGAAATTTTCAAGGTTGGTTGGAAAGTCCAGGCTGGAAAACACTACGATCTCTTAGGGTCTCCGGATCTTTCCGCCGGTAGTTGGATCCCCATTTCGGGCTTCGTCGGCAGCGTCGATGGAGAAGCGCAGGTCGGAATCGTCGCCGCGGATACCGGCGGTTCTTTCCCCGACCGCCTTTTCTGGCGGGTGGCCGCCTCGGATGTCGATGAGGACGGCGACGGATTCAGCTCCTGGGAGGAAAAGAGGAAAGGCAGCCATCCGCTGGTGCCGGATCATGACGAGGACGGCCTGCCGGATGATTGGGAGCTGCTCCATGGTTTCGACACCTCCGACGACGGCGGGATCCATGCGGACAACGGTCCGGATGGGGATCCCGATCATGACGGACTCGTCAACCTCCAGGAATGGATCCACTACGGCGACCCGCGCGACAGCGATACGGACGGCGATGGTCTCGACGACGCCCTCGAAGCGCTCACCTACCACACGTTTGTCGCTTCGGAGGACACCGATTCCGACAATCTGACCGACCATGAGGAGGTCATGGTGTATCACACCAACCCGCTCAAAAAGGACGAGGACAGGGATTCCTTGACCGACCATGACGAGTGTGTCCTCTTCGGAACCGATCCGAAGAATCCCGACACCGACTCCGACACCATGAACGACGACTGGGAGCTCAACCATGGTTTCGATCCCCTCGTGGCGAATCCGGTCATGGACCCGGACAACGACGGCCTCGGCACCTCCGTGGAGATCCTCCTCCACCTCGATCCGCTCGACGAAGACACGGATGACGACGGCATCTCCGACGGAGGGGAGGATTATGACAGGGACTCGCTCACCAACCGCGCGGAGACCGAAATCCACCACACCTACCCGAAGAATCCGGACAGCGACCGAGACAACCTGCCGGACGGTTGGGAAGTCGCGCACGGCCTCAACCCCCGGAGCTCCGCCGCTCCCCATGGGGCCGGTCACGACCCGGACAATGACGGCCTCACCAACTTCGAGGAATGGCGCAACCACACCGATCCGCATCTTGCCGACACCGACGACGATGGGGTGGCGGACAGCGTGGAGGTCGCACAAGGCTCGGACCCGAACAATCCCGCCGACGGAGGACAGGCGCCGGATGATGGGAAGATCATCGAAGTGCCCTTCGTCATCAGGGACCCCAGTGTCAGTGCCTCCGAAAAATGGCAGATGACGGTCAGCGGCAAGGGCCCGGACGACTTCCAGAACGTCACCATCCCTACCGAGGGCTTCGGGGCGACCGGAGCCAAAACCCTGAAACTCCGGAAATGGAACAAATACGAGGTCACAGTCACCCACCTCGATACCGAGCCGGGTTTTCTGGAAGACCACGACGACAAGGCCGACTACGACTGGGAAGTCACCGCCGATGGCAAACCCACGGGAGCCTCCTCGCTCCAGGATGACGAAAACACCGGTGGGAACAACTTTTTCATGGTCGGAAACCACTGGCTGGTGGACAACCGCCAGGCCGTGTTCAGCGGACCGAACGGGGATGACGACGATCTCGTCACCGGCAAGACCGCCTATCTGGTCCCGGTGAGGATCGAGGACAACAGCGAAGCCACCGGAGTGGACGACGTCTCCATCACCGCGAACCCCACATCGGGAGGCTATCAGGACAAGTTCTGGATCATGGCCCCCGCCGGAGGCTCCACCGTTATCAACGGACAAACCGTCGAGCTGAGCGACGACATGCGCTTCAAGATCCCGCTCAGCCCTCCCGCCGATCTTGAGATCACCAGCGACAAGGCCACCGTCGATCCCGCCAGCCCGGATGCCACCAGCCTCGGCACCGCCACACCCGGCCCCCTCGTGAACTGGAAAGGCAACGGCTCCGAGACAATCGACAACGTCACCACCTGGAAGATCGGCAAGGGCAAGGAGCTGGTTGAGCTGCCGGTCAAGGTCAAGACGATGAAGAAGCGCACCGTGAAGGTGGCGGTATATCCGGTAAGCCAATACGCGGCATTGCACACGGTTCCCGTCCCAAGTGATGCGGATCTGACGTATCACCTGAATCAGGTCTACGGCTATCAGGTCAACGCATGGATGGATGTCACCATACAACCTCAAATTAGAATGCCATTCGGCGGTGGGATCAACCGCTTGATCGCCTCTGAGGGAGTCTCGGACGAAGAGGATTCCATCGTTGGTCAAATTGAAACAAGGCCGGAGACCGTCAATTACGACCTCATCGTAATCATGATTGATGATGTCGATTACGGATATACCACTCCCGCCACATCAACGGCTCCTGCGGTTTTCCATTTCGTGGCTGGCCATGCGATCAGCGCGAAGACCTGCATCGTCACGACCGGAAGCAATAGTCTTGGCCCACTGGCTCCCTTGAAGGTTCTCGGAGTGACCGCTCACGAGCTTGCCCATCTCATGACCGGTGAGAAAGGGCACCCGGACGAAGGCGGTGGAGCGGCTCCGCTTGAAGGAACCGACCGGACCAGGAGAATCACCTGTTCGGGCATTCCCCGTCCCGACGATGCGAAACTACTCGTCAAGTCGGAGTGGGACCGGATAGAATCATGGCTTATAAGCAGGCCAAGGGGAGATGATTGATATGAAAAAAAATATAATTTTAATATTCCATTTTTTAATGTTCGCTCGTTTTCTGGCTGCGGATGTCATTGAGGACAGACGTGTCGAATCCGATCAGGTTGCACTATGGAAATCCAAATTGGAAAATAGTAAGACCATGGATCCTCAAGCTAAAATATCAAATCTTTGGCTTGGTTTGAGAAATATCGGCTATCGGCATTCTCATGCGGGACACAGTAAAGAAATTGATTCTCTTTATTCTGAAATTCAAAGTGAAATACTAGCGGTTCCCAATCACGCTCAATATTTCGAGAATGAATTGAATCAGGAAAGGAATGCTCTCAAATCAGGAGATTCGAAAACTGATTATGATCGGAAAAGAAGGATTTATATCGCTGAAACCTTGGTTCGTTTGCCCAGTCCCGAGACAATCAAGGTATTAGGAAGCTATCTGTTTGACGAGAGAGATAATCCGCCTCCACCCAATCCCAATCATTTCAACGATGCCGACCCGGTGCCCTCCAGTACGAGACTGGCTTATGAATCAATCATGGACATCGGGCTCAGAAATCCACCCGTTACAAAAGCAGCTTATTGGGCGGAAGAAAATGATCGGGAAGGATATGCCTTGTCCCGATCCAGAGCGTGGTTCAACGAGGTGAAGGCGGGCGAACGCCCTTTTTCCTTCATTGGCCAGACCGTGGAATATCGATTCAAGCCGGATGGCACGGTGGAAAGCACGCAGCTTCCGGCATCGGTTCTCGAATCCGATCCGAAGCCGCCGGCTCCCTCCACGGCGGCTACAAAACCTCGCGGTAAAGCTCCTGACGTCCACGAATCTCCGTCAAGTGCTTCGAAATGGAGTCTGATTGTTGGTGGGATTCTGGGGCTGGCCGCCTTGATCCATTGGATCCGTCAGAAAAGACAGGGATAAAAAAATGGCCGGGATCGCTCCCGGCCATTTTCATGAATTCAGTTGCGGCGTGGGTGCCGCGGCGCCTCAGCCGATGACTTCCGGCCAGTCGGTGTGGGAGAACTCGCCGCGCGGTTTGTCGGTGCGCTCGTAGGTGTGCGCGCCGAAGAAGTCGCGCTGGGCCTGGAGCAGGTTCGCGGGGAGGACGGCGCTGCGGTAGCTGTCGTAGTAGCCGAGCGACGCGCTGAACGCGGGGACCGGGATGCCGGCGAGGGTGGCGAGGCTGATGACCTCGCGCCAGTTTTCCTGGAACTCGTTGAGGAGGTCCGTGAAGAACGGGGCGAGCATGAGGTTCTCAAGCTGCGGGTTGGTGCGGTAGGCGTCCGTGATGTCGTTGAGGAAACGGGCGCGGATGATGCAGCCGCCGCGCCAGATGGCGGCGATTTTTCCGAGGTCGAGGCCCCAGTCCTTTTCCTTGCCCATGGCGGCGATGAGGTCGAGACCCTGCGCGTAGGAGATGATCTTGGAGGCGAAGAGCGCGTCGTGGACCTTTTTCACGAGCTTCTTCTTCTTGATGTCGATCTCGGCCTTCGGTCCTTCGAGCACCTTGCTGGCTTCCACGCGCTTGTCCTTCATGGAAGAGAGGATGCGGGCTTCCACGGCGGCGTTGATGGTGGAGATGACGACGGCGTTCTCGACGGCGTTGATGAGCGTCCACTTGCCGGTGCCCTTCTGGCCGGCGGTGTCGAGGATGAGGTCCACGAGCGGCTTGCCGGTTTCGGGATCCTTCTGCGCGAAGATCTTGGAAGTGATCTGGATGAGGTAGGACTCGAGGTCGCCCTCGTTCCACTCGGTGAAGACCTCGGCGAGTTCCTCGGGAGTGAAGCCGGCGGCCTTGAAGATGTTGTAGGCTTCGCAGATGAGCTGCATGTCGCCGTACTCGATGCCGTTGTGGATCATCTTCACGTAGTGGCCGGCACCGCCGGGTCCGATGTGGAAGACGCATGGCTCGCCTTCGGCGACGGCGGCGATGCTTTCGAAGATGGGCTTCATGACCTCCCAGGTGGAGGCGGGGCCGCCGGGCATGATGGACGGGCCCTTGCGCGCGCCTTCCTCACCGCCGGAGACGCCGGCGCCGATGAAGCGGAAGCCGAGGTCGCCGAGCCACTTGTCGCGGCGCTCGGTGTCGGTGTAGAGGGAGTTGCCGCCGTCGATGATGATGTCGCCCTTGTCGAGAAGCGGGATGAGCGACTCGATGACGGCGTCCACGGGACCACCGGCCTTCACCATGATCATGACCTTGCGCGGGGAGGCGAGGGATTTCACGAAGCCTTCGAGCGTGTGCTCGCCGACGATTTTCTTGTCAGGATGCTTGGCGGTGAATTCGTCGGTGACGGAGGCCGTGCGGTTGTAAACCGAGACCTGGAAGCCGCGGGATTCCACGTTGAGAACGAGATTCTGGCCCATGACGGCCAGACCAATGAGTCCGAAATCGCTATTGCTCATAATAAAATGCCGTAGGAGAGGCGGGGGAGGGTGTAGGCGGATCGGCGGTTTGGTGCAACCCCTTGTTGCCATCCGCCCATGCATTTCGCACATTGCGGGCGTGAACTTACCGAATGCGATCACATTTTCCCGCCTGGTGATGACCGCCGCCTTCGTGGTGGCGGTGTCCCAGCGGTCCCTGGCCGGCTACGGTACGGGGCTGGTTCTCTTCATCGTGGCGGCGGTCAGCGACTTCGTGGACGGCTATCTGGCGAGGAAAATGGGACTGGTGACGCCGCTCGGGAAACTGATGGATCCGCTGGCGGACAAGATCCTGGTGAGCGCGGCCTTCGTGTTTTTCACGGAAAAGGGGCTTTGTCCGGTGTGGGTCACCGCGCTGATCATCGGCCGCGAGTTTCTGGTGACCGGCCTGCGGCAGATCGCCGTGGAGGCCGGGCAGGTGCTGGCGGCGGACAATCTGGGGAAATGGAAGACCACCTTCCAGCTCGCCTACCTCATCACCGGGCTCGTGTGGCTGACGGGGGAGAAGGCGAAGGTGCTGTTCCCCGTGGTGGTGCCGCTCAAGCACCTCGCCCGTCCCTATGCGGAGGGCGGGTGGCTGCAACCGGTTCTCCTGTGGGGAGCGGTCGCCCTGACGGTCATTTCCGGCTGGAACTACGTCTGGGGAGCCCGCGGGCTGCTGGTTTCCAAGCGGTGAGGTTTTTGACAAAGCAACAACGCTTCCGGCTTCCGGGCTTGATATCGCCGGGGTTTCCGGGGGACAGGATGTCCCCCGGAGCAGTCGTCAGAATGACGACGCTCCGCCGGCTGCCGCCGGAAGGAGCGTGTTCATCCTGAACGCCGCGTGCCGCGGACATCTTGTCCATCGGCGGGATCAGTGCCTCGGAACGCGTCAGCCGATCTGCGCGCCGTAGGCGGCGGCGTCCATCAGCTTGGTGAAGTGCTCCACGTTTTTCACCTGGATCTTGAAGATCCAGCCCTTGCCGTAGGGATCCGAGTTCACCAGGGAGGGATCCGCTTCGACGTCCGGATTCGCCTCCACGATCTCGCCGCCGAGCGGGGCGTAGATGTCACTGGCGGCCTTCACGGATTCCACCACGGCGGTCGGGTCGCCCGCATCCACGGCACGGCCCAAGGCGGGAAGCTCGACGAAGACGACGTCGGTGAGCTCCTCTTGGGCGTGGTCGGAAATGCCAACGGTGGCGATGTCGCCATCAAGGCGGACCCATTCGTGTGAGGCGGCGTAGCGGAGATCGGACGGGATGTTCATTTGGAAAACGGTGTAGGGTTGAAGGGTTGGGAAATTATTTGGACTGGGGTTTGTAGAACGGCTTTTTCACGACTTCCGCCGGGAAGAGTTTTCCACGCACCTCGATGCTCACCTTTGTGCCGATTTTTGCAAGCGCGGCGGGAAGGTAGGCCATGCCGATGCCGGTCATGAGGGAAGGGGAGAGCACGCCGCTGGCCAGTTCGCCGACGGTTTCGCCTTCGGCGGAGACGACCGGATAATGGGCGCGGGGTGGCGCGCCTTTTTCCAGATAGCGGAGGGCGGTGAGTTTCACCGCAGGGCCTTCCGCCTTCTGGCGGGCGAGGGTGTCGCGGCCGATGAAGTCGCCTTTTTCCAGATCGCAGAAAAATCCGAGGCCCGCTTCGATGGGGGAGCGTTCGGGCGAGAGATCGTTGCCGTTGAGCGGGTAGCCCATTTCAAGCCGCAGCGAATCCCGCGCGCCGAGTCCGCAGGCTTTCGCACCGGCGGCGAGGAACCTGTCCCACCAGGCGATTGCCTCGGCAGCAGGCGAGAAAAACTCGAAGCCGTCCTCCCCGGTGTAACCGGTGCGGCAGACCACCGAACCCGCGGCTGTTTTCAAAATCCCGTTGCGTGGTGGCAGCACCTCGTCCGGGCAGACCTTTGCGAAAATCGCGGCGGCGTGCGGTCCTTGGATCGCCATGCCCGCCCATTGTTCGCTTTCGTTTTCCAGCGCGATCCCTTCCGGCAGGCGTGCGGACATCCATGCGTAGTCCTCGTCGATCATCGAGGCGTTCACCACGAGGAAGAATTCGTCGGCAGCCGTGCGGTAGGCGATGAGGTCGTCGATGACGCCGCCGTTTTCATTCAGCATGAGCGTGTACTGGCCTTGCGAATCGCCGAGCTTGGAGACGTTGTTCGTCAGCAGGCCGTTCAGCCACTGTTCCGAACCCGCGCCCTTGACGATGAACTGGCCCATGTGGGAGATGTCGAAGATCCCGCAGGCCGTGCGGACGGCGGTGTGCTCGTCGATGATGGACGTGTACTGCACCGGCATGTTCCAACCGGCGAATGGCACGAGCTTGGCACCCAGCGCGACATGGGCGGCTTCCAGCGGAGAGCTTTTCAATTCGGAAATCACCCCGCGAGCCTGAGAGTCCGGCAGGGGCTTGTCAATGAGATGGCACCCCGGCATCACGCGGAATCCACGAATGATCAGACTGTCACATGGCAGGGGAGGAAATAAAAACGCGCCGGGCGAGGGCCGGGGCATGATCCCGCCCGCCGCCGCCGCTTTCGGTCCGGCCTTGTCATCGGGCGGGATATCGGGATGGTTGACCGCATGTCATTTCTCGATCGAATGGAGCGGCGCGCGCCGTGGCTGGCGTTTCCCGGATTTCTGCGTTATTACGCTCTGTTTCACGTGCTCGTCTTCGTGATCCAGCTCATCCGCCCGGAAATCGTGCTGATGTTCGAGTTCGACCGCGAAAAGATCCTCTCCGGCGAGGTCTGGCGTCTGGCGACGATGTTTTTCGCCGGTTCGCAGTTCATGCGGGGCAGCCTGATGATGTCGCTGCTGTTCCTCTACTTCGGCGTCATGTTTGTTTTCATGGTGAGCGATGGTCTGGAAAACGCGTGGGGCAGTTTCAAGACGTCGGTTTTCTACTACACGGGCATCGTGGCCATCCTCGGGATCAACTTCGTCGTGGACGGGTTTCCCGGCAGCGGGCTGATGCTCTACGGCTCGGCGTTCCTCGCCTTCGCGACCTTGTTTCCCCGGGTGGAGATCCTGATGTTCCTCATTTTGCCGGTGCAGATCCGTTACCTCGGCATGCTGACCGGCGGCCTGATCCTCTACAGCGCGCTCAAGCACCCGATCCTGCTGCCGTTCTACCTGATCGGTTACGCGAACTACCTCATCTGGGCGGCCATCCCCGCGCTGCGCGGCACCGCACGGGTGATGGAGGCGGGAAGGCGCAGGAAACAATTCAACGCGGGCAAGCCGCCCGCCTCCGAGGCCTTCCACACCTGCGCGGTGTGTGACAGGACGGACGTGACCGATCCCCACATGGAATTCCGCATCGGCAGGGACGGCAGGGAATACTGCAAGGACCACGTGCCGGAGTGATACTCCGCGGGGAATGGATCATGAAATGAAAGTCTCAGGTGAAAAATATAAGGTCTCGATACGAGGCAGAGCTGGAATTGCCTACACGGAGAGCGGGTTGGTTGTTCATATCGATTCTGAAATGCTCCACAGTCCGGAGTTCGACATGGTGGTGTGCTTGGAGAATCACGAAGCTTGGGGAGCCGAAGGCCCTGCCGTTCCAGATGCTGACAAGATGGCGGTCATCAAGGAGCGGGTGAGACACGAGTTGAGGAAGCTCAAGGTTGAGTGGCAGTGAAATGCCTTCCGAAGGAACCGGCCGGATCGAAAACATGAATTTTCTAGGACCCATCGCAATTGGTCTGGGCATCGGCGGATTCGCCATATCCCACCATCATTTCCGTTCGCAGCCTCAACGAACGAAGTTTGCCGGGTTCCTGATATTGGGAATCCTGTCCATCCCGGCGCTTCTTTTCGCTGCCTATTATCTTCACATCCTGCCGGAGAAGGCCTGGTTCTACACCTTGCGTTCGTGGAAGGGTTCCGAGCTGCTGGCGTTTTCGTCGGCGCGGCCGCAGGAGCGTTCTCCACTCTGCTGCCCCGCCTTCCACACGTCGTTCCCTTGGGGCTGGCGCTGGCAATCGTCATCACTCCTTATTTGAAGATGATAATGAGTCCGCTCGACAGGAGCGGATTGAAGGCGACGTGGGAAGATGGCGCGTGCCTGCAATCGACCGAATCCACCTGCGGCCCGGCCAGCGCGGCGAGCATCATGCGGTTCTTGGGATACCGGGCGTCGGAAAGGGAAGTCGCCGCGGCCGCGTTCACCACCTCGAGCGGGACGGAGGCCTGGTATCTGGCGCGGTATTTCCGGGCGAGGGGGCTTTCACCACGGTTTGATTTTCGTGAGACGTTCGACCTATCGGCGGGCCTGCCGGCGATTGTCGGCGTGCGGATGGCCGGCTTCGGCCATTTTATCGCGGTTCTGGAGGTCAGGGAGGGAATGGTCACTTTTGTCGATCCCTTGAGCGGAAAGAGGACCCTGACAGAGGAAGAGTTCCGGGATACCCATGAGTTCACGGGTTTCCACCTTTCGGTGACGAAGGGGGATTGATCGCCATGCGTGCGGTGCCCCGAGGGGACGGGCCAAGCCCGCTTTCCGTCAAAGGATCTCCGCGACGAAGTTCTCCTTCTCGAAAATCGAAAACTCCTCGGGCTCCTCTCCGGTGCCGAGGAAGCGCGGGGGGATGCCGAGGGTGTCGTGGATGGTCACGGCGATGCCGCCTTTTCCGGAGCCGTCGAGCTTGGTGACGATGAGTCCGTCGAGCGGGCTGGCCTTGTGGAATTCCTTGGCCTGCTGCATCGCGTTCGCGCCGGTGGTGGCGTCCACGACGAGCAGGGTGAGGTGGGGCGCGGTCTCGTCCTGCTTGGCGATGGTGCGGCGGATCTTGCCGAGCTCCTCCATCAGGTTGTGGCGGGTGTGGATGCGGCCCGCGGTGTCGCAGATGAGGAACTGGGTCTTTTCCGCGATGGCCTTCTGGTGGGCGTGGAAGCAGACGGAGGACGGGTCCGCGTTGGTGTTCCCGGTGATGACGGGGATGGAGAGCCGCTCTCCCCAGCGCTTGAGCTGCTCCACGGCGGCGGCGCGGAAGGTGTCGGCGGCGGCCATGATGACGGTGCGGTTGCGCTTCTTCAGCCACAGTCCGAGCTTGGCGGAGGAGGTGGTTTTCCCGGTGCCGTTCACTCCGACGACAAGGATGACGAAGGGCTTGCCATCGGCGCGCGGCGTGGGCGGGAGGAAATTGTCGGGCAGGCGTTTGGCGAGCTGGCGGCGGGTGACGTCCACCACGTCGTTGCCGGAGATTTCCCGGCCGAGGTCCCTGAGCTCGTCGATGATGGAGGTGGTGAGCTTGATCCCGAGATCCGAGCTGATGAGATCCGCCTCAAGGTCGTCCCAATCGATTTCCGCGCGGTTGGTGATCTTGTTGAAGAGGTTTTTGAAAAAGCCTGCCATGCGGGGAAGATAGAAGACAGAAGACTTCAAGACACAAGACGCAAGACGGGAAGAGCGGAGAAAAGATCCGGAGACCCGTGGGTCCGCCTCTTGTCTTGCGTCTTGTTTCTTCCCGTCTTCTGTCTTTCCTTCTGCCGATGCCGAAAATCCGAGTGCTCCCAGACATCCTCGCCAGCCAGGTGGCGGCGGGGGAGGTGGTCGAGCGCCCGGCTTCGGTGGTGAAGGAGCTGGTGGAAAACAGCATCGATGCCGGCGCGCAGGAGATCCGCGTGGACATGGATCGGGGAGGCTCGGCGCTGATCCGGGTGAGCGACGACGGCTGCGGGATGTCCCGCGAGGACGCGCTGCTCTCGCTGGAACGCCACGCCACCAGCAAGTTGCGCACGGCAGGCGATCTGGCGGCGATCCTGACGCTGGGATTCCGCGGCGAGGCGGTGCCGAGCATCGCCAGCGTATCGCGGTTCCGGCTGGTCACCCGGGAAAAGGACGCGGTGGCGGGCACGGAGATCGTGGTGGACGGCGGGCGGGTGAACGACGTGCGGGACGCGGGTTGCGCGCCCGGCACGGTGATCGAGGCGAAGTCTTTGTTTTTCAACATGCCCGCGCGGCGGAAATTCCTGCGGGCGGAGACGACCGAGGCGGCCCACGTGGAGCACCAGTTGCGCTTGCACGCGCTGGCCGCGCCGTGGGTGAGGTTCCGCCTGCGTCGGGACGACCGGGAGGTGTTCGACCTGCCCGCGGTCGCGAAACCGCTGGACCGGGTGCGGCAGTTGCTCGGCACGGATCTTTCGCGCGAACTCATTTCACTGCCGCTGACCCACGGCAACGGCGTGACGGTGGAAGGCTACGTCCTGCCCGCCAGCCACGCGCGCAAGGGGCGCAGGCACCAGTTTGTTTTTCTCAATGGCAGGCCGGTGGAGGATTCCGTCATTTCCCGCGCGCTGGCGGAGGGGTTCCGGGGCGCGCTGGCCGATGGGCTGCACCCGGCGGCGTGGTTGTGGATCGAGCTGGAACCGACGCTGGTGGATGTGAACGTGCATCCTGCCAAACGCGAGGTCAGGTTCCACAAGCCGCTGGACGTGAGGGATGCCATCCTGGATGCGGTGCTGGCGGGGCTGAAACCCGCGCCCCCGCCCGCCCCGTTGCCGGTGGTGCGGCCACCGTTGCCGGATCTGGCGGTCGATGTGGTGGAGACCGCGCCCTCCCGGACGGTTTTCCGCGCTCCGCAGCCGGTGCTGGCGAATTGGGATCAGGCCACCGCTTCCGCCCCGGTTCCGCAGTTGGAGGAAATGGCGACGCTGGAACCAGCCGTGGGGGCCGTGCCGGATTTCCGCATCATCGGACTGCTGCACCAGCGGTATGTGCTGCTGGAGAGCGGGGACGGGCTGGTGCTTTTCGACCCCAAGGCCGCCCGGGAACGCATCATTTTTGAAAAGCTGACGCAGCATGACGGCACCGCGCTCGAAACCCAGGGACTGCTGATGCCGGTCCTGCTGGAACTGGATCCCCGGGATCTCGATCTGGTGATCCGCGAGCGGATGGCGCTGCAGGAAGCGGGGATCGAGGTGGAGGCGTTCGGAGGCAACACCCTGCAGATCCGCTCGCTGCCCGCCTGTGTGACGGTTGAGGATCCGCGCGCCTTTCTCGGTGCCCTGATGGACGAGCTTCTCCACGAGTCCTCGCCGGGTGTGAGGTTCGCCTTGTCGCGCGTGGCGAAGATCATCGCGAAACGGGCGGCCATGCCTGTCCAGCCGCGTCTCGCCGAAACCATGCCGCTGCTGGCGGAATTGTTCGCCTGCGATCTGCCCTATTGCGCGGCGGACGGCCGGCCGACCTTGTCGGAATTCGGCATGCGGGAACTGGACCGGAGATTCGGGGTGAGCCGGGGGTAACGTGATCGCGTTAGTCCGCCCTACGCGATCGCGTTGTGATTAAAGATTCAAATTCGGGTGGCATTGGCATAAAATTAAGCGATTATTATTGTCACGGCACATGGAAATTTCGGTTAATTTTGCCGGATTGATGCTCAAAACGGCACTTTGATGTGACAGATCGATCCGTAATTTTCGACTTAAATATCTGATTTTTAAATAGTTGTGATATCGGTTGAATTGCCCGATCCGACTGAATTTTTCCTTGTTAAGCTTGGTTAAAATTTTACTCTCCAAACAGGTTCAAGCAGACACAGGCTTGGATTTTCATCAGCGGAACCCATGAAAACCCTATGGACCACCACCGGAATCGCCAGCCTGGCCCTGCTCGGGTCTGCGGCGGGTGCGAGGTTGTCGGAGCGGCTTTCCGCGGCCCATGAGGTTTTTTTGGAAAACCGGCGCGAGATGCTTCCCGGCCTGAGCGATCCATATGGCGTGCCGCAGGTGGCGCGGGTGGTGAGCGAGGAACCCCGGGACGCCTTCCGATCCTCCGTTGTCTGGAAGCGGAACGTGGTGGCGACGGTATTCTGGGTGGGCGAGCTGCCTTCGGAAAACAATCCGACGCCGAATGTGAAGAGCGCATGGGACCAGAACTGGCAGGCGAACTACGGTGGTTACGACCACCCGGAGAACCGCAACGGTTATCTGCCCGCGGGTTTCGTCCCCGCATTGAATCCTTTTTACGTCGCGCTGCCCTACAACGACGTCGCGCGCGGCGGCAGGCACCAGGCCGAGGCCGCGGAGGTTGTTCCGTGGTTCTGGGAGAGCTATCGCGGCGACGGCATTTCAGTCTGCAAGGACCGCTGGATCG
This sequence comes from Luteolibacter yonseiensis, assembly GCF_016595465.1. Taxonomy (NCBI): domain Bacteria; kingdom Pseudomonadati; phylum Verrucomicrobiota; class Verrucomicrobiia; order Verrucomicrobiales; family Verrucomicrobiaceae; genus Luteolibacter; species Luteolibacter yonseiensis. The sequence goes on from NZ_JAENIK010000009.1 coordinate 257,663, forward strand.
CCATCCACCATGATGGCCGGGTCTGTTTCGCCCAGTGGGAGGACGTCGGCCCGTTCGAGGTGGACCACTGGCAATATGTGTTCGGCAAGGAATCCCCGCGCGGGAACCGCAACCAATCCGCCGGCATCGACGTGAGTCCGGCGGTGAGGGATTTCCTCAGGATGCGCAGCGGGGCCACCGTCGAGTGGCGCTTCGCGAATGACAAGGAAGTGCCCGCAGGACCCTGGAAGGACTGGTCCGGCAGGCCGTGATACTGACAATTTTCCCTTAATCCGTGCTATTCCCTTAACCCTTAAACCTGATCCGAACGACCACCTCCGTTTAGCGAATCAAACCAACCTTTGCTGAGCCGCCACACGTCCCGTGGCGGCCCGGAATATCCGGCGTGCGGTTCTGTCCCGAACCGACGGAATGAATCCTGTGGAATTTTCTCCACCGGTTCCTGTCGTGCCCGCGCCGGACCCCACTTCCGGCTCCCGGCTGTCCCGCCGTGGAGACGGCGAAAGGTTTTTTTTCATTCCACACCGTCACACCAGCCATGAAAACCAGCCAAATGACAGTCCTGCGGGCGATCGCCGCCGCCATGGGAACCCTTGCATCCCACCACGCACGCGCGGAACCGCTCCCGGCGGACCTTACCGGATCACTCGTCGCGAACCCGGCGATGGTGCAGGCCGGGCAGTCGCCGAAGCTCATCTGGAGCATCAGCTATCCCTCGGTGGTGAAGCAGTATGTGAAGATCACCCCGTCCGTTCCGACCGATCCGGGCGGAGGGGGAGACGGCGGCCAGCCGGGAACCATCATCCCGCTGCAGAATCTTTACGCGGATGTGCGCATCATCGGCCAGGGGGTGACGGTGACGAGCAACAACAGCGGCTACACCTTCGTGCCGACGCAGGCGACGATGAGCATCAACAGCACGACCGATTTCCGGGAAATCTTCTACGGCACCAACCCGCAGATCAATCCGGGGGCGGTCATCAACATCAAGAACGTCTTCGGCACCACCTACACGAACAACCTGATCCAGTCGGGCAAGGCCATCCGGTTCGGCGGGCGCTACAAGTATAACAACGCGTGGGGGACGTATTACAAATCCAACGACGGCACCGACAACGTCCGCTTCCTCGTGAGCGGTGACAGGCCTCCGTCGAACGTGCCACAGTACAACGCGCCTTCGCTGGAGAGTTTCCTGCGGCCCTACCTCGACGCCACCGGCAAGGTGAAGATCGGCCCGATGGATGTGATCGTCTTCATGGAGCTCACCCACTCGTCCTCGCAGAAATCGGACCCGGGGTATGACCTCCAGGACCTGGTGCTGCTGGTCACATTCCGAAAGAACTGAAAAACCGGGAACCGAAACCATGAAAACTTCCATCATGATCGCGCGTGCCGCGGGACTGGCCGTCATCCTCGGGATGGGGCGGACCGCATCGGGTGAGGAACCGGCCGGCAAACCCGTGATGAGGGACGCCGCCACCCACGAGGAGCTCAGCTCCGCCTTGCGGAAAATCCAGCAGCAGGACCCGATGAAGGCGTTCGAGGCCGTCAAGGGCGAGGACCCGTCCGTCGCCCACCAACCGGGCGATCTCGTCAGCCGCTCGGAAATCCTGTGTTTCAACGGGATCGCGACCCTGGTTCCGAAGGGGGCCATCGTGCAGACTCCCAAGAATCTCTCGGACCGTCTCGTCATGAAGCCCGGGGCGAAGATCAAGACTTGGGCGGATTTCTACGCCCTCAACCGCGGGTGGATCAACACCGTGGAGGTCAGCCTGGTGCAGGCGGAAGGGAAGGAGCCCATCGCGGAACAGACGCGCGAGCACATCGTGAAAAGCGGGAACCTCACCGTCGCGACCTACCGGGGGAATCCCATATCGGTCCTGCCGCCCAAGGTCGCGCCGCCCGCCCCGGCGACCCCGGCGGAAGAGTCGAAGGAAAAACCAACCAAGCCATGAAAACCCGTTTCACCCTGTTGTTGTCAGCGTGCCTAGCCGGTGTGTCCGTCCACGCGCAGGACGACCCGACCTACACGAACTTCATCCGCCAGAAGCAGCTGCCGAGCGGCGTGGAGGTGGACGTGCCGAACCTCGCCCCCAGCGGTGAGCAGAACTCGCCGCTGGCGATCAATCCGAACGGTGCGCGCTTCGAGCTGTGGACCACCCGGTCCTCGCCCTTCGCGAGCTTCCAGTTGCAGAGCATCTACGTGGGGACCTTCGTCCCGATGGCGCAGGTGGTCATCGACTCCGAGGACCCCTACGGCAAGAAGCTCGACGAACCGGGGGTCTTCACCAACGTGTCCTATGAGAATTCGGATTTCGCGACGAAGAAGGAGATCCCCGTCAACATCCCGGCGATGGTGCGCAGGACCCGGGCGGACCGTCCTTTCAAGGTGTATCTCAAGACCGAGGGACTTCTCGCCGGAGCCACGGACCCGCCCGCTTCAAAGACGGTGAGTTTCCTCAGGCACGTGCAGTCCTACGGCGCGGGTGGAACGGGTGCGAACCTGAACCGCACGCAGGCGAGCCTGTTTTCCCAGGTGGCGCTCAGCCAGAACGGGGTCCTGAATCCGCTGGTCTACACCCTGACCTCCGTGCCCGGCGCGGACCGGGCGAAGGTCCGCGGCGAGGAGCGTTTTTCGGTGTTCTCGATCCGTGACGAACAGATCGCCGGACAGGTCATCGAGCCGTCCCAGCTCGCCTCGCAATACATCCAGGTCTGGCCCGTGGCGGATGGTTCCATTTCGGGAATCACCGCGAACCAGATCGTCCGCTTCAGCATGCCGACGGTGACGTTCACCTACAACGACACCTACCCCGGCTCGTCCACTTACGCGCAGGTTTACAAGGGGGAGGTCCGGCTGAACGCGGAGGGCCGCATCGTCCCCGGATCGCACAAGAACAACACCGCGCAGGTGCCGGAGAGTTATGTGGAGGTGACGGGCACGGACTTCGACAGCATTTTCGACGGCGACGGCCGCTGGACGATGGAGGTGCTGACGGTGACGCCCTTCGGCATCGACCGCCTCGGGTATGTCAGCTTCACCCTGGACCGCACGATCGAGGTGAACGGTTCCTTCAACACGATCGAGTGAGGGGATTCATGGTTTCTTCAACTCCTCGAGCAACTCGTTCCGAAAATTGTCATTCCGATAGATGAGTGAGAATCTCGCATCCTTGGATCCGCGCAGCAGGTCCTCCACCTCGGTGAAGGCCAGCAGCAGGAACAACCCCTTCACCGGCTCCCGATGAAACGACCGCGTCCGAGTCACGAACTGGTCCTCGACCGCCCGCTGCTGCTGGTTCGGCAGGAGCGCGCCGTGTTCCAGTCCGGTCTGTTTCCGCAGGGTCTCGAAGCGGGTTTCCATCAGGTCCGCGGAGGCTGTCGGGTCGGTGTAATGGACGGTCAGCTCGTACAGCCTGCCGCTGATGAAGCGGCATTCCACGGCGCTGGCCTGCGAGTCGGGGAGAAATCCCTTCCTGGCCTCCGTCCGCAGGATCCGGGTGGCGGGCTGGTCGCCGGGCAGCTTGATGGTGACATCCAGCGCGTGGCGGGACGCCCAGGCGACGAGTTTCTCGGGGGAGTCTCCCCAGCGCAGGCCGAAGGGCGGCTCCAGCAGCGCCTGGCCGCAGGCCCACCCGCCCGCCTGGAGCACGATGAAAACGACCAACCTGCGAAGGAAGCACCCGCACATGGTGGCAGTCTTGCCGTTCCCCGCCGGGTCCGCAAGGCGCGATCGCGCGGGCGGGGCTTCGTGATGGTGGAGGCGATGATGGGGCTTTCCCTGCTCACCGTGCTGGGGCTGGTCCTCCTCAAGCTTTCCCTGAACATCCTGCATCCCCGCCAGTGGACGCTCCAGCAGTCGTTGTCGGACGCCTACATGACCTACGAGCGCGCCTACGCGGAGCGCATCCCGTTCGAGGACCTGCTGGCCGCGGGCTCGCCGTGGCCGGATTTCGCCGCCGGGACCAACAACACGGCTTCGGAGGTGGTCAACATCGGGAAACTTCCCGGCGGAGAGGTGGTCACGGCCAAGGTGACCCGCACGCGCTTCGCGGATCCCGGGAACTATCCCATCGACGGCGGCGGCGGCACCGTCGCCACGAATCCGGCGGCGATGAAGATCTGGAAGGTCCAGAGCGTGCTGACCTACAAGGTGGGGAACAAGACCTACGCGAAATCCCGAACCGTGCTGCGCTCCCAATGATCCGCCTGTTCCATCGACCGCACCGGGGCTTCACCCTCATCGAGCTTTCCATCGCCATCATGCTGGGGATGGCCACCGCGGGCATGGTCCTGGCGTTGTTCAACCAGCAGATCGCGTTCCTGAAGATTTTCAAGGCCCAGACATTCCTCACCGAGGAGGCCCCGCTCATCAGCATGCATGTGAGCAAGCTGGTGGGGAAGGCGGACCGGTTCCGGCTGCATGCTTCCGTGGATGACGCGCTCAAGGGGAAGGACCCCCGCCTCACATCTTCCCCGGTGGTGGTGCTGAATTTCCGCCAGCCGGACGGGGTCATGCGGGCGTCCATCCTCGCCTATGAGGACAAGGGTTCCGGCAACGCGCTCTACTACTATGTGGTGCCGCTGAACGGCGTGCTGGGCGACCCCCAGTGGACCGTGACGAAGGCTCCGAGAAACGTCGTGTTCGCGGTGGTGAACGGGGTGTTGCGGATGACACTTACGGGAATCCACGACGAGGAAATCACCTACTCGGGGGCCATGCAGCAATGAGGCGGCCACGTGTCAGAACCGGCAGGGCCGGCTACGTCTCGCTGGTGCTGGTCCTCTCGACCGGTACCATCCTGAGCCTGCTCATGATCTACGCCTACCGGCGTGCGATGAACTCGCACACCATCCAGTCCCGCGTCCAACTGCGGGTGGACTACAGCGAGAAGGAGGAGGCCATCCTGCGCTCCATCGTCGCGATCACCCCGAACCGTGCGATCCGGGCGATGCAGGCGGAGTCGAACTCCTCCGCCACCATCAGCAATCCGCTGCGCTGGCAGGACATCTTCACGGAATCGCTGGCGCTGGCGAATTCCAGGACCTCCATCTCCGCCCCGCTCATGACCTCGCTCAACATCTCCGGGCTCAGGGTGGCGAACACGGGGGATTCCGATCTCGGCACTCCCAGCAGGATCTTCGCCGCCATCGCACCCGAGACCGGGTATGTGTCCCCCGGGATCAACCGCGCCCTTGAAGCCGGTTATCCCGCGCCCCTCGTCCTGAGCGACACCACCGCGGCGGCGAACGACAAGCTCTACCCGCTCATCACCCACGCGAAGTCCCATGGCACGATCTCGCAGGGCGGGGTGGGCCTGCCGGTCGCCAGTTATCCGGCATTCAACCTGGTGAAGTACCCGCAGATCAACTTCGGCTACGCGAGGCCGGGCGACGACATCGTGGCCAGGAGGAACTGGTGGGCGTTCTCGGTGGATGTGGCGGACCACGACGATGACAGGACGTTCCTCGTCCGTCCCAAGCGGAATTTCGTCCTGTCGATTTACGAGATCCCCTCGCAGCTCTCGATCTCGGCCGCCTCCCACATGTCCCTCGGGCGGTACGCCTCCGGCGATGCCTGGACGAATGTGAACATCGACGGCGGGATGTTCGTCGGCAAGGCGGACGTGCTGGGGGACACCGCGCTGCCCGCGCTGGCTAGTCGGCGCGGGATGACCCTTTCGAGCGGCACCACCATCGGCGGCCGGGGATTCACCGGAAATCCGTTCAGCCCCGGAGTCCGCGAGGAACACCAGGTCACCCAGGGGGATTTTTTTCCTGTCTCGCTGGCCTCCGAGAGCGGGCGCGCGGCGTTCATCGCGCACAACCGCGGCGCGGAGTTCTTCGACCGGTATTTCCTCCCGACCTCGGAGCCGAACGCCATCTCGCCGACGACGTGGAACAACTACACCGTGGGAGCGCAGCAGTGCGCCATGCGGCTGGACATCTCGCAGATCGTGAAGTCTTCGAACCCGGCGAACATCACCCCCACCCATTTCCGTTTCTCCTACCTGAAAAACGGGGTGAGGCAGAACCTCTCCATCCAGCTTTCCGGCCAGCCACCGGGTTATTACGGGTTCTGGCCCGAGGACGGTTCCTACAACTTCGGCACCGATGTGGTGGACGTCGCCTACGGGAAGAACGGTGTCTACACCTACAAGAACAACGTCACCGGCCTCGTCACCTTCAACAACGCCACCTTTGGAGATCCGCTGGTCGGCACCGTGAAAACGGGATACCTGAAGCTCCCCTTCGAGGTCAGCGGTTCCAAGCCGGACGGGCGCACCTGCGTCGCCGTCTATCCCCAGCGGTTCAAGGCGTTCCTCGCGGCCCTCGGCGCGGACTCCACGGCCGTGAACAGCTCGCTGGTCGTGAACGTGGACTACAAGACCAGCATCGGCGACACCTACCCGAAAAACCCGCTCCCCACCAACCCGCCGACTCCCTACCTGTCCACGGACTACGGTGTGATCCTCAAGGAGTGCGGCAACCTCACCTCCTTCACCAAGGGCTTCTCGCTCGTCACGAACATGCGGCTCTACATCGGCGATGATTTCAACATCGTGCCCACGACCCCGCCCGCGGGTTATACGCCCGCCGTCACGCTTTCGAACCCGACGGGGCGCTTCATGCCACCCTGCTCGCTGTTCGCCCCGGACAAGCGGTATGGTGTCGAGTCCGACCCGTTCGCGGTGAACATCGGCGGCCAGGTGGGCTCGCTCGCCAGCGAGACCGCCACCGAGGGTGTGCGGCCGCTGGACGCCAAGACCGTGAGCGGAAACGCGGTCGCCGCCGAGCGAATCCACGTGAACCTGAGCCAGATCCGCCATCCATCGGAGGTTCCGCCCATCGTGATGATGAACTGGCTGGTCGTGCTGGAGGAACGGCGGAAGGAATTCTACTAACGGGGAATCATCCCCCGCGGCAAGGTTCCGAAGGCCGGTATCAATCCTCCATGTAGAGGATGCGTCCGCAGTCCTCGCACTGGGCGATTTCCTTGCCGGTCTGCACCTTCATGACGGTGGAGGCGATGAGGCGCATGTGGCATCCCTCGCATTTGCCATCCCGCAGCGGGGCGATGGCGAGGCCGGCCTTGGTTTTCATCAGGCGGGTGTAGAGGGGCAGCACGCTCACCGGCGCGTTGCCGACGAGCTTCTCGCGTTCGGCGGAGACTTCCTTGCGCTCGTCATCCATCCGCTCGTGGCGTTGCTTGATGACCGCGAGGTCCTCCTGCACCAGGGTCTTGGTTTGGTCCAGCGCGGCCTGGGCGGTCTTCAGGGCGGTGCGGAAGCCGTCGACCTCCTCCATCGCCTCGAGCTCCTTGGTTTCGAAATCATCGAGCTCGCGTTCGTAGCGGGTGATCTCGTGGCCCAGCGCGACGAATTCCTCGTTCTTGCGGGTCTCGAACTGCTGGAGCTTCAGCCGCTTGATCGTGGTCCGGCGGGTTTCGGCGTCGAGCTCGATCTTCTTCACCCGCAGTTCGCTGTCCAGAAGGGCCTGGTGCGCCTTCGCCACGGCGGATTCATCCCCGGCCAGCTTCGCCTTCGCGCGGGCTTCGTCCTGGGGGAGTTTTTCAAGATCCTTCGCGAGCGCCAGCAGGCGGCGGTCACGGTCCTGGAGAATCAACAGCGCGCGAACTTCATCTTGCATGCACGTTGGGTAAACGTCCGCGCGCGGCGGGGCAAGGATTGCTTGCAACGGTTGTCACTTCACTTGCGCCTGCTCCTTTTTCAGAAGCGCGTCCGCGGCGTAGATCCCCACCGCCAGCCAGATCAGGCCGAAGGAGACCAGCCGTCCGCCGGTCATCGGCTCGCCATACAATTTCCAGCCGATGAAGAACTGGAGCGTCGGCCCGAGGAACTGCAGGATGCCCAGCGTCGTCAGGCGGATGGTCCGCGTCGCGTGGCCGAAGAACAACAGCGGCAGCGCGGTGGCGAAGCCGGTGACGATCACCAGCCCGGCATGTGGCAGGCTGCCGCCGAACGCCTCGCCGGTGCTGCCGTGTTTGTGGAAAAGCCACACCAGCCCGATGGGGGCCAGCAGCACCGTCTCCGCCGCCAAGCCGACGAGCGATCCCAGCGGGGCGCGTTTTCTAACAACCGCATACAGCGAAAATGTCAGCGCCAGCACCACCGCGATCCACGGGAAATGCCCGACGGCGGGCACCTGCAGGGCCACCCCGCCGAGGGCCAGCGCGATGGCGGCCATCTGCCAGCGGCTGTTCGTGTCGCCGAACCAGAGCGCGCCGAAGAGCATGTTGAAAAACGGGTTCAGGTAGTAACCCAGCGCCGCCTCGATGATGTGGCCGTTGAGCGTCGCCCACACGTAAAGCAGCCAGTTGGACGCCAGCAACCCGCCGGACAGGAAATGCCAGCCGAGCACGCGGGGCGACTTCATGCCGGTGGCCAGCGCCCGGCCCTCGCCCTTCCACCACAGGATCGCCAGGACGATCAGCAGCGACCACACCGTGCGTTGCGCGACGATGGACGGCGGTGGCAGGAAATCCAGCAGCTTCCAGAAAATCGGCAGAATCCCCCATAGAAAAAACGCCGCCAGCGCGGCCAGGACTCCGGAACGGGTGCGATCCACGCGGGGAATCTGACCGACCTTGGCGTCGTGACAAAGTGAAATTTCACGCTCCATGGATTTGTGGTTTGAAATCGGGGATTTCCACCCATCCTCCGGCCATGTCCGCCAGCCGCCTGTCCATCCCGCAATACGCCATGGCCCTCGCCCACGTCGCCAGCCTGCGTTCGGAGGACCCCTACCGCAAGGTGGGCGCGGCGGCGCTGGATTTCGACAACCGGGTCATCGGCACCGCCTACAACGGCCTCGCCCCCGGCTACAATCCGCCGCCGGGTTTCTGGGACGACCGCGACAAGCGGCAGAAGTTCATGCTCCACGCGGAGGTGAACCTCTGCAGCCTTTTCCGCCGGGGTGAGGCGAAGATCGTCGCCACCACCACCATGCCCTGCACCGCCTGCATGCAGACTCTCTGCGCGTATGGCATCAAGGAGATTTACTACCGCGAGATCTACCACGTGTCCGACGCCCCGGAGATCGCGGCGCTCTATCAGGTGAAGCTGGAGCAGGTGTCCGAGTTTCCGATCTGTTAGAAGGCGGGGGGCGGAAAAAATCCGGTCCCGCGCGGGTGCTCCGACAGGGCCGGGCATCGGACAGCGCCTTCCGTCTGGATATTGATCCACATCTCCCGGTCGGAAAATCCCGATGATGTGGAACAGGTTCAGCACCAAAGGTGCGGAATGTGAAAGCCCGGGGTGGGCGCAGCGCAACCCCGGGTTGGGTTGTCCGGAATAACAAGTCCTGAAGGGACGCCATCCCTGGCGCGCACGCCTTGTCCGGTCACGTCCCTTCAGGACTTTGATGTTTGTGCCTCTCTTTTCCCGGGACGCTGTCCCGGGCTGTCCCATTCCGCACCGTTGGTGCTGAAGAGTTCCGGATCGAGGTCGGTTCGTGCCTCGGCGGTGGGATTCGGATGAGCACCGGCCTTCCGCCGGGAAGACTATTTCCCGTTGCGGAACCGGAGCTGGAAGAACCGCTGCGGAGGCTCGCCGGCGGCATCCGGCACGCGGACGGTGAGCTTCCTGCGTCCTCCGGCGGGGGTGGCTTCGGTGAGGATGCCGAGCGACTGCCATGCGGCGGGGCCTGACTTGGACGCGACGGTCCGCCAGCTTCCGGAGTCCATCGAAGGCGATTGCAGCAACTGGGCGACAACTCCGGGACGGAACGGTTCCGCCACGCTGAATTCGAGAACGGAATGGCCGATGCCTTCGGTGGTCTCGCGGCGGATCCTGAGTGGCGATCCGTCCGCATTCACGGCGGTGCCGGAGGTGCCGAGCGAGAACTCCACGAGATTGGAAACGCCATCGTGATCGGCGTCGTCGGCCGGACCCTGGCTGCCGGCAGGCAGCGAGGCGGCCCAGGTGGTGAAGGACGGGTTCGGCGACGAGGTGGCGGTATAAACGAGGACGAGGTCCTGCCCCCGCAGGGCGACCGAGAAATTTCCCGCGAGGCTGTTGGTGAAGCCCGCGGTGTTCACGGAGAACGCGGCGGGATCGAAGCCGGTGATGCCGCCGCTGGCCGTGCAGATTCTCCACGAGAAATCACCGTATCCGTTGAAGTCATGCACGGGGCCGGCCGCGCCGGAAAGGGTCAGCGACTGCAGGTCGATGAAAAACCGGTTGGCGGCGGTGGCGGTCAGTGCGAGCGCGCCGGAAATGTTCACGCTGTCGGAAACCCCTTCGCCACCGATCTCGAAACGGAGGTGGCCGTCGGGACCCCATGTCTGGTTGCCGGTCATCGTGATCGACCCGAGTCCGTTGCCCGGAGCGAGCGCGGAGCTGGCGTCGATCGTGAGCGGCTTGGCGATGTGTCCGCCGCCGCTGACGACCACGCTGCCGGAGCGGGTCAGGGCACCGGAGCCGTCGAGCAGTCCGTTGACGGTGAGGTTTCCACCCGTGAGCGTCAGGGGGCCGTTGGCGGTGAAGGTCGCGCCCTGGCTGACGGAAATCCAGTTTCCTCCCGTGATGCCGGTCCCCGCTTCCGAGACCAGCCTGCCTTCTTCCACGCTTGTCCGGTGTTTGTAGGCCTTGTTGGTTCCGGCGAAGGTCACGGTGCCCGCTCCGGTCTTGCGGAGCGAGTGAGGGGTGGGGGCGTGGTTGATGGTATCGCCGCCGGTGAACGCGCCGGTGAAGCGCACCTTGTCGGTCGCCAGCGGGGTTTCCAACGAGAAGTCCCCCGTCGGAGTCTCGGTCCCGAAGATCCCCAGCTCGGTGCCGTCGTGCAGGGTGATGGCGGAGGAGCAGGTGCTGCCCGCGCCGGTCCCGGTGAAGGTCAGCAGCTTGGGATTCGAGCCGCCGGTGAAGTTGATGGGGCGGTCGAAGACGCGCTCGCCCTTCACGACGAGGCGGCTCGGCCGGGTTTCCCCCGGGATTTCATAAGGGGTGCTGCCGAGCTCCACCCGGACGCCGCTGACGCCGAGAGTGCCCGTGCTCTCCAGCACGAGTTCCCCGAGATAGATGTAGGTGACGTCCAGCTCGGTCGGGCCGGGCGCGCCATAGAAACTTTTCCCGGAAATCGTCAGCTGGCCGCCGGAGACGAACAACGCGCCGGCGAAGGAGTTGTCCGCCGCGAGCTTCAGGTTTCCGTCACCCCGCTTTTCAAAGCCGGTGGCACCGGTGAACCCGGTGGCCGGCGGGGCGGAGGTGAAGGGTTGGTTGAGCGATACCGTCACGTTCGCACCCACATCGAAGTAGTTGAAGGCGGTCATGCGGACGGGAACATTGAAGGCGATGGTCTTGGGCGTCGCGCTGGTGGCGGACTGGAGGCCGGTTCCGAGTTCCAGGGGAGTCGTGCCCTGCAGGGTGAAATCGCCCGGTAGCTGGGTTTTCAAAAGACCGACCTTGCGGGTGGTGCTGCCGAGATCGAGGGACGTGCCGCCCCTCAGTTCGATGTTCGCTCCGTTCTTCGGCGGAGAGGTGCCGCCCGCGACATCCCGCCAGTTCGACGCCTGGTTCCAGGACGCGCCGTTGGTGCCCAGGAAAATCCGTTTGGCGGGCAGCCCCTTGTCGCGGACATAGGCGTCCGCGGTGTCGAGGAGGCATTCCTGGACGCTGCAGCTCGAGCCCGCGGCCTTCCAGACGATCTGGTAGCTGCGGATGCCGAGGCTGGAGACATCCCACTCCGCCGCCGCGCGGGTGGTGAAGGTGAAGCCGGCGTGCGACGCGAACGCCTCGCGCTCGATGATGAGGTCCGTCGCGGGGATCTCCGTGGTGTTTCCGTTTTTGACATATCTCAGGCGCAGCGTGTCCATGTCCACGTCCCGGCCCTGGTTCTGGAACTGGAAAACCACGGTGCCGGCGTTGTAGGCCAGCGAGTCGTCCAGGGTGTAGGAAACGAGTTCGGCGAAACTATAGATGTTTCCGGTATATCCCGGCCCGATGATGAAGGCCGAGCTGGCGTGCTGGCGGATGGAGGGATTGTCCAGGTGGAAGATCGTGCGCGGGAGCGTGGGGTTCGGATTGGTGGGCATCGGCCCGGTGAAGCCGCTGGCGACCGCCTCCGCGTGGCTCTGCGTGTCCCAGACGTATTCCCCGTTGAAGGCGCCCACATACACATACTTGTCTCCGATCTTCGCGACATCGCCGACCGGGCCGATCTCATCGGAACCGACCTTGTAGACCTTGTAGCCGTTGGGTGCCGCCTTATCCGGGTAATTGCGGTTCTGGGAAAGGGTGCCCTTCTGGTCGTGCGGGGTGTAGAACATGTCCCAGCGCGAGTATTCCCAGTTGTTATACTCGGGTTGGCTGGTGCTGAAGTCCGGAATCACATAACGGGGGCGCAGCAGCTGCGCGGAGGCGTGCTGGCATCCCAGGGAAGCCGTGAGCGAGACAAGGGAGATTCTGAAGAAAGGGGTCATGTCGTTTTTCGTGAAGCTCTGTCAGCGGTCCCTGCGTCCTCCTCCTCCGGGAAGCGTGGTGATGGGGCGGCGGGCGCGGTCGTTGTCGCGGGCGGCGTCGTTGTTCCAGTGGCGCATGTCGGTGAGTTCCTCGGGTCCGAGGGTGCCCACGCTGCCGTCGAGGAAGCCCACCACCGCCTTGCCGTTGTGCCGGAGGTCGATGTTTCCCCAGCTTGATGGCCGCGCGGGGTCGTAGTTCTCCGCCCAGTCCCCGCCCGGAGTGATGGGAGGGGTCACCATGTGGAATCCCGGAGCGATGCCTTCGATTCCCTCGTGCGAAAGCCGGGCGGACGCGAACGCGATGGTCTTGTCCGCGGAGAAGGCCTCGCTCATCCGGCGGATGGCTCCTTCGATGGGTTCCTTCGAACCCAGCTCCACGTAACCACCGACATTGTAAACATTCATTCCCAGCGAGGGCATGAGGCTGAGCAGATAGGTGTCCTTTTTTTCAAGGGTGTATTTCAGGCTGCGGTCGATCACCGTGTTGCCTTCGAACTTGTAACCGAAATAGGGTGCCAGACGCCATGGATAGCGGTGGGCCGCCTCGCCATGCACCGCCCCGCCGCGGAAGCCGGAGCCTCCCGTCGGCAGGGAGTTGATGGTGGTGTCGTAGCCAAAGGGCAGGCGTCCGTTGTTTTCATCGGCGGCCATGATCAGCGCGGCGGTCATCGTCCGGGCCGCCCCGATCTCCATGACGGTCGTGCCCGATTTCCTGAACCGGGTGGTCAGGTTGACGCAGATCACCCCGATGACGGCGATGATGCAGAGTGTCACCAGTGTTTCGGTCAGGGTGAAACCCCGCGGTGACGGGAAGGTGTCCGGCTTGCGGGTGGGGCCTGCGGGCGGGCGTTGGTTTGTGAACATGGCTTTGGAAAATAGATATAGGTTGTAAGGCATAAGTCGTCCGTTGGCGTGAAACACGTGGTTCCACGCCAACGGCATATCCGGACTGACGGGATGGTTATTTCCTGCGGCGCAGCAGGAACAGGAAGCCGATGCCGCCGAGCAGCACGGCGGATGGCTCGGGAACCGCCACGGGAAGGATCGCGCCGGAGGCCGCCACGTCATCCTGCTGGAGGCTGACCCCATAGAGCTGGGCGTGTTGCACGCCCGTCCACGAGACGCTGAAACTCTCCACATCTCCCGCGATTTCCGAGAAATCGAACCACATGGCGTAGGAGTTGATATAGAGTGGTTCGGTTCCCGTCGGCATCTCGATGGTGCCGTTGTCCAGCTTGTGATAGTTGGAGGATGCCGCCGCGGCCAATGTGTGGAGAGTCACATCCCCGACGAGCGTGTAACTCATGACAGGGAGGACGTGGTTATGAAAATCATAGGTCGCCGCCTCTCCGATCTGGATCTGGAAAAGCACGGTTTGCAGGTTGTCCAATGGCGAGGCGTTGCTGAGGGACAGGGTCCCGCCGTTGAGGTTCGGGGTGCCGCTGAAGCCCCCGTAATAGACGGATCCGCTGGCCGCATACGGGCCGCCGCCCACGCCGTTCGAGACCTTCACCAGTTTCGTATTCGACTCATTTGAACCGGGTTGTGAGTTCTGCGGAGCCCACATGGTGGTGCCCGGAAAACTTCCCGTGCCGGCAAGTCCGTTGGGGTTGGCGGTGGCATGCCAGCCGTTCATCGTGTTCCAGATGGCGAACGTGCTGTTCGCGCCCAGCCCGCTGATGGGACCGAGGGTGACACCCCCCATGGTGGTTGCCGCACCGGCGGATGACACGGCGCACAACGGCAGGAGCAGATAAAGATATTTATGTTTCATGTCGGCGCGGATCATGGCACCCCGGCAAGAACATTGCTCACGGTCTATTGCGCGAAAGTAGCGGGCTATTGCATGGTGGTTGTATGTTTTCTAACATATATAACAGGGTTTGCGGACCCGTGATCCGGAAGGGTGGATGCCGTGGATATTTCTATAATATCTTATCAATGAGCCGGGGACGGCGGGCGGGAGTCGTCCGGCCGGGCGATCTCCGGAGGCGCGGACCGCGACCGGCCCGGCGGTGACGGAGGGATGATGCCGGTTTCCGAAAACAAGGTGACGGATGTAAACTGCGGATGGACCGTCTGACAAAAAATCGTTGCCGAAACCCGTACGGCGATGCTTGTCCCAAACGCTGTCCGGAGTTCGCGCTTCAGCGTGCTCTTTCACCTTCGCCGGAACGTTCGGGAAACACGCGGAAGCCGTCCGGAGTGGTTCTGTCGCTACAAGGAACGTCCCGTGCCGGCTGCGACAGGAAGGTCGCCATCCCGGATACCGTCCTAAATCCACGCCCGTTCGCATTTCATCCCCGTCCGGCCGTTCGGAATAGCACGCTGAAGCGCGAACTCCGGGCGGCGGTCTGGTGAAGCATCGCCGCACGGATTCCGGCTGCGACAGGAAGGTCGCCATCCCGGATACCGTCCTAAATCCACGCCGTTTGCATTTCATCCCCGTCCGGCCATTCGGAAGAGCACGCTAAAGCGCGAACTCCGGGCGGCGCTTTGGTGAAGCATCACCGCACGGATTCCGGCTGCGACAGGAAGGTTGCCATCCCGGAAACCGTCCTAAATCCACGCCGTTTGCATTTCATCCCCGTCCGGCCATTCGGAAGAGCACGCTGAAGCGCGAACTCCGGGCGGCGCTTTGGAGAAACATCGCCGCCCGGGTTCCGGCTGCGACAGGAAGGTCGCCATTCCGGATACCGTCCTAAATCCACGCCGTTTGCATTTCATCCCCGTCCGGCCATTCGGAAGAGCACGCTGAAGCGCGAACTCCGGGCGGCGGTCTGGAGAAACATCGCCGCCCGGGTTCCGGAGGTGGTTTTTGTCAAACCGCCCCGCTGATCCTTCCGCTCGCCCAGGTCAGCTTTTTCACCAGTTCGTCCCGGAGCACGGGCTTGGCGATGAAGTCATCCATTCCGGCCTCCATGCAGGCGGCCCGTTCCTCTGCCATGGCACCGGCGGTCAGCGCGATCACCAGCGTGTCCCGGTTGAGCGCGCCGGCGGCTCCCTTGCGGAGCTGTCTCGTCGCCTCGTGGCCGTCCATGTCCGGCATCTGCACGTCCATCATGACGAGGTCGAATTCCTCCTCCCGCAGTTTTTCGAGCACCAGCGCGGCGGCCTTGAAAGGGGCCGCCTCGTACCCGAGTGAGCGCAGCATCGCGATCATGAACTTGAGGTTCACCCCGTTGTCATCGACGACGGCGATTCTCAATGGATGGGTGCCCGCGAAGGACCGCCCGTCTCC
This sequence comes from Luteolibacter yonseiensis, assembly GCF_016595465.1. Lineage (NCBI taxonomy): Bacteria > Pseudomonadati > Verrucomicrobiota > Verrucomicrobiia > Verrucomicrobiales > Verrucomicrobiaceae > Luteolibacter > Luteolibacter yonseiensis. The sequence continues at coordinate 273,382 of NZ_JAENIK010000009.1, forward strand.
GTGCGGTGGCTCCGGTGTTTTTTCCAAGGGAGAATTTTTCCGCAGGCAGAGCGCGAGGGCCGCCGCGAAGGGCTGGTTGCGGATCGGTTTCAGGATGACCGACGCGAACAATCCGTCGGGAACCGTGGCGGTGTCCGGCTCGGCGGAGGCCACCAGGATCATGGGCAAGCCGGTGGTGCCTTCGTTTTCCCTGATCCTGCGGCCCAGGGCAATGCCGTCCTCGCCGGGCATCATGTAGTCGAGGATGGCGAGGTCGAAGCATTTGGAATCCAGCACGCGCAGCGCCTGCTCCGCCGAGGCGGCCGCGGTCATCTCCGCTCCATACTTGGCGAGGATCCGCTCCAGCAGCCGCTGGTTGGCAGACAGGTCGTCCACCACGAGGAAATGTTTCCCCCGCAGCGCGGCTCCGATCTCCTCATCCTTCGCCGAGGAGCGCGACGCGAGCTCTCCCGTCACGTCCGCCGCCTCCGCCTCGATGGTGAAGTGGAAGTCGCTGCCTTCGCCCGCCACGCTGGTCACGGCGATTTCCCCGCCCATCAGGGAAACCAGCCGCTGCGAGATGGCGAGGCCGAGGCCGGTGCCGCCATAGTTGCGGGAGTCGGAAACCTCGACCTGCGAGAACGCCTTGAACAACCTGTCCTGGCGGTTCGGCGGGATGCCGATGCCGGTGTCCCGGACGTGGAATTCCAGATTCCCGCACCTGCCTTCTCCTGAAACGGTGGTGACCGAAATCTCCACGTGCCCCTTCGCGGTGAACTTGACCGCGTTTCCCGCCAGGTTGAGCAGGATCTGCCGGAGCCGGGCCCCGTCGGCGAGGATCCCTTCCGGGATGGCCGGATCGATCCCGTAGACCAGCTCCAGGTGTTTCACGCGGGCCTGCGGCGCGAGCAGTTCCAGCACGTCCTCGATCAGCAGTCTCAGGGCGACGGGGCGGAGTTCCAGCTCGGCCCGCCCCGCCTCCAGTTTGGAGAAATCCAGGATGTCATTGATGATGACAAGGAGGGATTCGCCGGATGTCAGGATGGTGCGCGCGTAATCCCGCTGCTGGTCGTCCAGCGGTGTGTCGGCGATGAGTTGGGCGAATCCGATCACCCCGTTCAAGGGGGTGCGGATCTCGTGGCTCATCATCGCGAGGAACTGGCTCTTCGCACGGACCGCCTCTTCCGCGTTCTCACGGGCGGTGACGAGTTCGGTGATGTTCGTTTCGATGGCCACGAACTCGACAGGCCGTCCCTGCCGGTCGAGGAATGGGAAAATGGTGGCGTCCAGCCAGATCAACCGGCCGCTTCGGGTGCGGCGGCACAGGTTTCCGTTCCACACCCGCCCGCCCTCCACTTGCGACCACACGGATGAGGAAAAATCCCGGTCCTCGTCCAGCGGCGTGCGGATGGGGATGTAGGACTGCTGTTCCAGCTCCTCCTTCGGATATTCCGAGAGCTCGCACGACCTCTCGTTCGCCATGATGATGCGGTGCGCGAGATCGATGGAAAAAACGGCGCAATGCCCGTAAAGGGCGGCCTGCGTCTGCCGGAGCCGGCGTGTGGTGTCGTCCGCCTCGCGGCGCGCCTCCTCCGCATCCCGCTGGTGGCGGGCGGCCTCGTCCACCATCGACCGGATCACCGGCAGGATGAGCAACCGGAAATAGCACCATGCCAGCGGCAGCAGCACGAGCATGACGACCCCCGCGATGCCGATGGCGTGGTTGCGGCGGGAGACCGCCTCGGAAATCTGGTCGGCCACGAGGATGTCGAGATGATGGATGGAAGCGTCCCAACCGGTGACGGCGGATTCGAAGGCGGCGTCCAGCACCTCGTCGAACTGCCGGGGATCTCCGGCGATTGCTTTTTCCTCCTCGTACGGCCGCAGCGAGACCGCCAGCTGCCGCAGGCTCAGCAGCAGTTTTTCCGCCTGCGTCGGGAACTCGTCCTGGAACGACTTCAAGGTCTTGGAGGAGCGCAGGTCCGCCCTGAGGGCTGCATCCATGCTCCGGCTGAGGCGCTTGATGTCATCCTGCTCCAACTGGTGGGCGAAGACGGCGGCGACCTCGCGGCTGGACGCATCCCAACCCTTCGTTTTCAAATTGTGCGCGAGGCTTTCGTGCATGTGCAGGAGGCGGTCCACATGTGTCGGCAGGCCCACCGCGACGATGTCGGTGAGCGCGCTGATCTCGTCCTCCGCTCCCGAGCTGAGGCCGCTCTGGTCGCTGACCTCGAAAATTTTCTGGTGGAGGTGCTCGGTCAGCTTGCGCAGGGCCGCGGTGCGGTCCTTCGATCCGGCGTCGGTATTCTTCACCCCCTCCCAGAGAGCTCCCGCGTCGGCCTTTTGTTCCGGGGCGGAACCCGCGGGCTGGATGATGGATGACGCCTGGATGTTCCCGGTCACCGACATCTGGTCCATCGCCTCCAGGGCCTCCTCCAGCTCGCGCATCATCGCCTCGTCCTCGCCGTCCTCCGTCCACGTCAGGCGCACGGCCTGCTGCAGCACGCCCACGGCGTGGCGCACATGGCCCAGCCCGGCCCGCTCCCGCTCCGCGAGGGCGATTTCCCGGTGCAGGCCGGTCGAGAGGAAATACAGGGCGAGCCCCATCAGCGGGGTGACGCATGCTCCCAGCAGCAGGGCGACGTGTATCGACAGGAGCCGGCGGTTCCGCGCCGCTTGCGAGGCCGCGCCCGGTTTTTCGGTTTTGGGGGAATCCATCGGGTCGGTCATGAAGATGCTTGGCTCCAGGCTGCGGAGGAGATTTTCCGGACCTTCCGCACCTGAAGCTTTTGGGATGATTTGATTCAGTCCTCAACGTTCTGGTTGTCAATTTTTTTAAAGCGAGGCGGGCCCGGCGGCCGACAATACGCTCGACCCGCTTTCCCTCCTGTCGCAGCGTGGTGCCGTGGATGATCCGATGAAAATTCCGACCGACCCTATGAATCCGCCGGCCGGAGGGTGGAGCATCGCCTCCGCAGATGACGCGTCGGCGCCGGGATGTGATCTCGTCCGCCAGTGGCTCCGTGAACACAACCATGCGGCCAATCCGGTGTTCATGCGGCAGCTCGGACAGCCGGAGCACGAGGCCAGGCCGCTGGTCCTGACTGTCGTCGCGGATGGCCGCGAGGTGGGCGGACTGATTGCCGAGACCCGGCTGGCGTGGCTGCGTATCTCGATCATGGCCGTGGCTCCGGAGTGGCGCTCCCGGGGGCTCGGCTCGGCATTGCTTGAGGAAGCCGTGCGACGGGCGGTCGAGAGAGGGTGCGTCCACGCCTACGTTGATACGATGGATTACCAGGCACCGGGCTTCTACCTGGCACACGGCTTTGCCATCGTCGGTGAGATTCCTGACTGGGATTCATCCGGTCATGGCAAGTTCTTCCTCACCAAGCGTCTCCGGTAGCCGGGCCCGGTGCCCGGGGAATCGTTCATCCCGGCCACGCCAGCGCCGGGAAATCCACCTGGTGTTCCCGGGCGGTCACGTTGGATTCCGTCACCGACAAATGGTTCCCATGGATTGCGAAGACCGGTGAGCGTCGGCATGGTGAAGGTTTCGCTGGTCAAGAGGGCCGTGTTTTCTTTCCGTATGGCACGCCCATGCGAATCGTCCTTGCCGAACCCGCCGACGCCCCAGCGGTGATGGATCTCATCACCCTCTGCATGGAGGAACTGCTGTCGCAAGGCATCCACCAGTGGGATCACATCTACCCGGACATTTCATTCGTCGAGGCGGACGCCCGCGCCGGGACGCTCCATCTCATCCGTGAGAACGGCGTCTGCGTCGGCTGCGTTTCACTGGATGACGAACAACCGGACGCCTATGCCGCAATGCCGTGGAAATGTTCCACCGGCCGCGCCATGGTGATGCACCGCCTGGCCGTGCGTCCGGACCGGCAAGGCCGGGGCATCGGCAGGATGCTGATGGACCACGCGGAAGCGCATGCCCGCCAAAGCGGATTTTCCTGCATCCGCCTGGACACCTACACAGGGAACCCGCGCGCCCTCTCCATGTACGCGCGCAGGGGATACGAACCGGTCGGCCAGGTCTGGTTTCCCCGGCGCGAGCTTGCGTTCGATTGCATGGAGCTGGTTTTGAAATGAACTTAGAACCTCCGGGTTCTGAGCCAAAGCTGTAACCGATAGGAGCTGCTGGGGCCCTCGGTCGGCCGGATCGTTAGATGGCGCTGAGAGTTATTTCCGGCCCGAATAGACGCAAGGGGCTCACCACGCCGCGCAGGTGAAATCTTCGTAGGTGTGTTTTGACCGTCCCCAACCTGGCAGAGTCAAAAAATCAGAATTTAATTGCAATTTGCAATGTTTTAGGGCAGCTAGTTTTTAATCCGGTCGAAATCCTGTTGCCATGTGTACCTCCACCTCCTGTCAAACCAAACCCCGTGGCTCGGCGGGAATCCTGCATCTGGAGCTTGTGACCCGCATGACCGACCAACGGTTGTACTGCCGTTCGAGGCAGGAGGATCTGGCTGCCGGTAGTGTCCGCATTCTCTCCGATGTGACGAGGAAGCTGCTGATGGAGGAATCGGAAGACGGGAAATTCACCCGGGCCGCGAGAAGATTGCTCGAGGGAATTTTGCAGCCCCATCTCGTCCGCTGGCAAGACTGGGCGGACAACGGAGCAACTCCGTCCGGCGGGGAAGGCGAGCAGGCCATCAGGTTCCGGGACGAGTGGTCCCGCCGGAGGTTCAGGGCCGAGCTTCGGGAGCTGCAACCCCGCTTGCTGGGAGCCTCGGAGACGTTTGAGGAACTTTCCAGAGGGGGGAGTCCGGATCCCGTCCTGCTGAATTTCACCAAAGGGTCACAAACCTATTATCTGCTGAACGGGGAAATCGAAAAGCTATGGAAAAAAACCGGATTCCCAAACATGCCGCTGGAATCAGTCATCCGACCCCAGGTCGCTCTCTACGGGGTCGAAAAGGAAGGACGGGACGCGAAGAATCCCATCTCGGACAAGATGCATGAGAGCGAGCGGAAAAGCATCCTGAGAAGACGCGCGGCCATGCAGGGGAGCGACGTGATGCCGCAGGCCGGTTCCGGGAATTCCGAATTGTATGACGCCTTCGGCCTCGCCCTTTCCGGAGGAGGCATCCGCTCGGCCACCTTTTGTCTCGGTGTAGTCCAGTCCCTGCACAAGAGGGGGCTGTTCCGCAAGGTGGACTACCTGTCCACCGTCTCCGGCGGAGGATACCTCGGCACGTTCCTCACCAGTTATCTCGGTCATCAGCTTGTCGACGAGAAAGGCGACTCCATTCCGAACGTCGACCCGACAAAAGTGATTGATGATGTTCTGGGGCCTTCCTACGGAAGTCCGGGAGCGGGGAAGAAAGTAGGTCCCACCACCGCTGCGGAGACTCCTCCTCTCCGGCACCTGCGCAACAACAGCAAGTATCTCCTGAACGGAGGCAATAAGGCTTTGCTGAAAATCGGGGCGGTTTTCCTCAACGGTGTCTTCGCCGCTTTTCTCATGCTTCTGTCGCTTCCCGTGCTCGTGGCGCTGGGACTGAGGTTCGTGGAACTTTTTAGCAGTCCCGCGATAGGCCGTTGGACGGCCGATCTCCTTCCTGATCGGATGCTCGGATTCTTCGATCATCTGTCAGATGGGTTCGCCACCACGTTCACGCCCGCCATCTTCCAGCAGCCCGGCGGATTCCATCTCGCTGTCATGCTGGGACTGTGCATCTTTTTCCTCCTGCTCCGCCCCTTCGCCCAGCGGCTTGCGGAAGGGAAAAAATGGAAGTCGGGATGGGTGCAGTCCCGGAAATTCATCGAACTCGGCGGAAACCTGCTGATTCTGGTGGTGCTGGTGATCTCCGCCATGTGCGCCTTCTACCTTTGGGTGCCACAATATGCAGAATTGGTGACCTCCCCCTTCTCGTCATGGGCACCCTCTTCTCTTGGTGCCACCCATATCGAATGGGTGGCAGGAGTCATCTCCGCCATCATGCCGACCATCCTCGGACTTCTCGCCAGACGGAGAAACGGAACCCAGCGCAAGTGGGCCAAAATGCTCTTCCTGCTGACCGGGCCGCTCTTTTTCCTGACGACCTTAACAATCATCGCGAGGCATATGGGGGTGGGAGGGGTGGAGGCGGCCCATCAGGGAGAGTGGATCATCGGTGGGTTGGGGCTGTTGGCCTGGGTTTTCCTGGCCCTGAATGTCAACACGTTCGCCCTGCACCGTTACTACCGGGAGCGCCTTTGCGAATGCTATCTGGCGGTGCCGGCGGACAGCGAGGTCGGAATCGTCCAGCAGAAACTGGACAACCTTACCTACGGAGCATGCCAGGATGTCTGCCCGTCCCCGGTCGTTGTCGGCACCAGGAAATATTCAAGACTGTCGGAAATCGGGCTGGGGCCCGCCGCTCCCTATCATCTGATCAACGCGACGTTGAACGCGCCGGCGAGCCGCAACCCGGAACTGCGCGGACGCAACGGGGACTTCTTCGTCTTCAGCCGGGAATACTGTGGCAGCCCCCTCACCGGCTACATTACCACCGAGGCCATGGAGACGGAGGATCCGGGCATCGATCTCGGAACCGCCATGGCCATCTCCGGAGCCGCGGCTTCCACCAACATGGGTTCGAAGACCATGCGAGAGTACCGCTTCCTGATGACCCTGTTCAACATCCGGCTCGGTTATTGGATGCGCCGTCCGGGCCTCGTCCGCAGCAAATGGCGGAGGACCGCCCTCGCCCTCTTCAGGGGGCCTGGGCCGGTATATTTTTTCCGTGAGATGCTGGGCCTCATCCATCAAGGGCACGGATATGTCAATTTGTCCGATGGTGGACACATCGAAAATCTCGGCGCCTACGAACTGCTGCGCCGCCAGTGCAGGTTCATCGTCTGCGTTGACGCGGGCATGGAGCCCGGCATGGAGTGCGCGGACCTCATGCGGCTGCAGCGTTTGGCCGAGATCGACTTCGGCATCAACATGCGTTTCGACCTCAGCGACCTCACCCCGCTGCCTTCCAAATACAGCCGTGCGTATGGAACGCTCGTGAAGATCGACTACGCGCCGGAAGAAGCGCCCGACGGGTGTGAGACGTCTGACAAACTCGGGTGGATGCTCTACCTGAAGCTCGCCATGACGGGTACCGAACCTCGGCACGTCCTCGACTACCATCGCCAGAATCCGGAGTTTCCCCATCAGACGACCAAGGACCAGTTTTATGATGAGGCCCAGTTCGAGTCCTACCGGTCCCTCGGCCATTGCGCCGCCTCGAATCTCTTCCGGAAGGAAGTCATCGGCTCGGAAAACATGGGCAAGGACATGGCGGTCCACAAGTGGTTCGAATGCCTCGCGACGAGCCTGTTGTCCGACAACGACGAAGTGTTCCGGTAGACGCGGCATCGCGATTGGTTGGAAAGAGGAGTTGGTGCCGGACCCGGATGGTGATCCTTGTCTATTCTCAAATCCGGCTCCTCCGCAACAAAAACAGCTTGAGCGGGACCGGATCACGTTTCCATGTGCCGTGCCGGCAATTCAAACCGAGATCGACAATCGATCCGGTGGATTAATTTTTTAACGGGCTAATTATTTTCGATCATTGGTTTCGAAATAGTTGGGTGATATTTCATCCTGAATTGTGCCGAATTGATAATTTGACAGAATAGGCAGTTCTGGGGCGGAATACAGATTCTGCATTTCCTCATCCAGCGCTTTCCCTGTTCATCATTTATGAAACCGAGAACCTTCAAATACCTCCCGGCGGCGTCTCTCTGCCTGTTGTCCGCCGTCGGACCATCGGCATCCGCCGCGGTAATCCCGTTTGTCGATGGAATCACCTTTGGTTCCGGTGGTCAAAACGTGATGTACCCTTGGGTGAGCGGCACTCGTGCCAACGTCACCTTCGAGAATTACGCCGGAGGAATAAGTTTTTACTCTTCGCTTCCCGAAACCAGTCATGGAGCCAATGATGGCGGGTTCAACTTTTACGGCACGCCTTTCAACATTTTGTTGGGTTCCGATTTGGAGTACCAGGGAGTGTTCAGCATATGGGATGTTGCGTCCTACAGCAATGGCGCGGGATATTATCCGGTTTTCAAGATCGATACGGCGGCTGACACCGCCGCCTTCAGGGACGTGAACGTGTCGATCACCAACGGCTCGCTGAGCGTTACGGGAGGTCTGAATCTCACGGCGACGTCAGGCAACGGCATTTCCGTGAACGGAAGTTCCATCTTCACGATCGATGGCACGGGCAAGGTCGTCTATGCCAGCGGCAGGCCGGTTTCGATCTCGTCCACCACTCCATCCTCCTCGTCCACCACGGGAGCTCTCGTCGTCTCGGGCGGGATCGGCGTGCTCAAGGATTCGTTCATCAATGGCATCAGGATCGGCAAGGGGGAGGGCTCCAACGGCAACAACACGGCTTTCGGCATCGATGTCCTGCTGAACAACACCACCGGCTTCAGCAACACGGCGATGGGAGCGACGGCCATGAGGGCGAACACGACCGGCTACAACAACACCGCGGTGGGACTGAACTCCCTTTTTCAGAATACCTCCGGAGCCAGCAACACGTCCATGGGGTCCTATTCCATGTATGCGAACGTCACGGGTATGTCCAATACCGCCTCGGGCGTCAGTTCGCTGCAATCGAACACCGGAGGATCCAACAACTCGGCGTTTGGGGATCATTCGCTGTATTTGAACACCACCGGCTATAACAACACCGGCGTGGGCGCGTATTCTCTCAACACCAACTCCACCGGCAACAACAATACCGCGGTAGGCTTCCAGACCCTCTATTACAACACCACGGGCAGCGGCAACGTCGGGAACGGATACCAGAACCTTTTCCTGAACACCACGGGCTCCCAGAACACCGCGGCGGGTTCCCAGGCCCTTTATTACAACACCACGGGGTTTAACAACACCGGCACCGGGAGCGGAGCCCTCTACAACAACACCACGGGTGCGGAAAACTCAGCCCACGGTTTCCAGTCCCTCTTCCTCAACACCACGGGTGCCAACAACACGGCTGGCGGAACCTGGGCCCTTCGCGGCAACACCACCGGTTATCAAAATACCGCGGCGGGCGCGCGGTCCCTCTACTCGAACACCACCGGCGCCAACAACACCGCCAGCGGATACAAGGCCCTTCAGGGCAACACCACCGGTTCCAGCAACACCGCCGTGGGAAGCCTTTCCCTCACCGCCAGCACCGCTGCGATCGCCAATACCGCGATGGGAACTCTCGCCCTCTCCCTCGCGACAGGCAGCAACAATACCGCCGTCGGTACGAACACCCTTTCGGAAGGTATTGAAATCCACTACAACACAGCAGTGGGTAACGGCTCCTTGCGCAAGAACACGGCCAACAACAACGCCGCTCTGGGCAATGGTTCGCTCTCCGAAAATACCACCGGAACCTTCAACACGGGCCTTGGCACGAATGCCTTGTATGCCAATGTCAACGGTTGGAACAATGTCGGCGTCGGTACTTCCGCCGGTTATTCCAAGTCATCCGGGAGCGGCAATGTTTTCGTGGGAGCGTCTGCCGGCCAATACCAGGGAGCGACAGGTACGACAGCCCTCACGGCCACCACCAACAGCGTTTACATCGGCTATGAGTCGAGGGCCTACAACAACTCGGATAACAACTCCATCGTCATCGGGGCGAACGCCGTTGGCGCGGGTGCGAACACCACCGTGATCGGGAACGCGGCCACCACCCACACCCACCTCAAGGGCAGGACCATGTCGCCTTCGCTGGAAGTGGCGGGCGTGGCGGAGTTCAAGGGGCAGGTCGTCATCACGACGCCGCAGGGGGACATCCCCATGTTCACCGGTTATTGATTCCGTGCCGTACCGCACGACCGCACCCGTGAGTCCGCCAATGTGACCATCTGAAACGTTTCAAAACCAATGTTCCGCAACCTTTCTCCCCTCGCGTTCCTGCTGACGCTATGCTCTTCATCGACGGCCGCCCCACCCGCGTGGTGGGCGGCGCGCGGGGCGATCAATGGCAGCACCATCAACGACAACGCGCCGGTCCTGCAAGGCCAGCTCAAACACTTCGTGACCAAGGCGGTTGCGGAGATGAACGGGCGCTTGCCCGGTGGCGCGGGGCCGGAGCTCAACGGGATGGTCGGCGGCTGGGTCGCGGCACATCCCAGCTCCGGCGATCAGGCTGTGATGCTCACCGGCCAGTTGAAGGCGGTCGCGAAACCGATCTATGAAAGATTGGTCGAAGTCCGCTACCTGGACGTTCCTCCGGCCTGGCTGCCTGCCGCCGCAGGTCCCGGCGACAACCAGCTCGCCAACATCGGCCAATTGAAAACGGTCTTCAATTTCGACCTCACCGCACCTGTCAACACACTGCCGGAGTGGTGGCAGAGATATTATTTCAATTGGCAGGTGGGGATCGATCCGCTTGCGGACCATGATGGCGACGGACTGAGCAACTATCAGGAATACCTGGATCACAGTCCGCCGAATGACCACCTCGCGGACATCGACGGCGACGGCATGCCGGATGCCTGGGAGTTGCTCCATGGCTTGATCGTGGGATCCTGGGATGGCAATGGCGACGCTGATGAGGACGGGATCTGGAACTATCAAGAGTATCAATTGGGCTCGGATCCCCAAAGTCCGTCAACCGGCGGCGTTCCCGATGTCAGCCGCGATAGTGATTCAGACGGCATGCCCGACCGGTGGGAGGTGTCCTATGGGAAGTTCTCCTATGATTCGGGCTTGGGCACCTATAAGTTTACCAAGACCCTCGATTGGAATATCGACGATTCGACCCTGGATTTCGATAACGATGGCCTGGCCAATCTCGCCGAATATGCGGCCGGCACCCATCCGGCCCTTTTTGATTCCGACAGTGACGACCTTCCGGATGGTTGGGAGGTCTTGAACGGCCTTAATCCGAATTCTTCCTACGGGGAGGAAGGAGAGGATGGCGGTTATGGTGATTTCGAAGGGGATGGGGTGGTCAACAAGGCCGAATACATCCTGAACTTCGATCCGAACTCTCCATTGACCGGGGGGGTCCCGGACCACACGAAGGACAGCGATTCAGATGGAATGCCGGATCATTGGGAAGCCACGTTCGCCGAAGCCCATTATGATGCGGTTCTCGGGCACAATGTTTTTGTCCGCACCCTCAACTGGCAGGTCAATGACGCGGCGGTGGATTTCGACAATGATGGCGCCACGAATCTGGCGGAATACGCGGCCCACACGGATCCCACCGATTACGATTCGGATGGCGACGCACTGCCGGACGGTTGGGAGATCGCGAATGGACTTGATCCCAATTCATACTATGGTCAAAGCGGAGAGGATGGCGGATCCGGAGATTTCGATGGTGACGGTGTGATCAACCAGGTGGAATACCTGCTGGGCACCAATCCCCGATCCCCGGCCGGCAACGTGGCGGACTTCACGAGGGACGGCGATTCGGACGGGATGCCGGACCGTTGGGAGGCACTGTATGTCAAAGAAGAGTATGATTCGAATCTCCAGCACTATGTTTTCATCCGGACTGTCGACTGGCAGGTCAATGACGCGGCCTTGGATTTCGATCAGGACGGACTGACCAATCTGCAGGAATATCAGAATGATACGAATCCCGCCGATTATGACACGGATGGCGACTTTTTGCCAGATAGCTGGGAGTTGACCCATCAAATGGATCCGAATTCCGCGACCGGCGGTGAAGGCCGACGCGGTGACAGGGACCTGGATGGTATTGAAAACCAATACGAATACCTGCTTGGATCCGATCCCAACAATCGCGTGACAGGAGGAGTTCTGGATGCGAACAGGGATCGGGACGGAGACGGAATGCCGGACGCGTGGGAGGTTCTCTGGGGAGCGTGGGGTTGGCATTCCGAAACAAACCACCGCCTCTACAACCGGTCCACGGACTGGGAGACAGCGGATGCTGCGATCGATATTGAAGGAGACGGCCTCACCAATATTCAGGAATACCGGTACGGAACAAATCCGACGACCGAATATACCGATTATGACAGTCTTCCGGATAATTGGGAAATTCTCAATGGACTCAATCCCAATTCCGAAGATGGAGGTGAAGGAGGGTTGGGCGATCCTGACAATGATGGCTACACGAATCAACAGGAGTATGACAACGGAACCAATCCACATTTCGCGGAAGATACGGATGGCGATGGAATGCCGGATGGTTGGGAGATCAGACATGGCTTGGACAAGGATGACGATTCCGACAGCGGAACCGACCTCGAGCCCGACGCGCTGGTCAATCTGATTGAATATCTGGTGGGAACGGATCCCAATGTTTCCGACTCGGACGATGACGGGATTCCCGACGGTCTCGAAGATTTTGATGGAGATGGATTGTCGAACGCGCATGAGCAGACGTACCAGACAAATCCGGCTCTGCGGGACTCGGATGCCGACGGCATTTCCGACTACGATGAAATATCCGTGCACGGGACCAACCCCCTTGCCGCCGACACGAACGGTGACGGACTCAGCGACCTCCAGGCGATCCAACAAGGTGTGAGTGCGACGGCGACCGATACCGATCTGGATGGCCTGACGAATGCCCAGGAAGCACTGCTCGGCACGAATCCCCTCAAGACCGACAGCGATGGAGACGGACGCGATGACGCTCTGGATGCCTACCCGTTGAATGCGATGTTCACCGACCCGATCACTTCGAACCCCGCCGACACCACCGCTCCGCTCATCACGATTGAGGAACCGCTGAACGCGGTGAAGCAATGAGGCAAGTGCTTCGAAACCATTTTCAAAATTCAAGAATACAGAAATGACGACTCATAAAAAGAACGCCGGAGGATCACTGGGAAGAAAGGCGATCGCACTTATTTTGATTGCCGCTGTGGTAGGCGGATTCTTACTCAGGAGGGCGGAAGATGGCGATTCCGGACAAACAGCGGATCATAATCCATCCGGAGGGAAAAAGGAAGCGGTCTCTCCATCGGCCGCTCCGGATACTGAAGCCTCCAAGGCGGACAACTTCCAGCCTGTGCCAAATGTGAACGGAGTCATCCCGGCTCCCGCCGCGGTGAAGGCGTCCGAAAAGGAGGAACTGGAGTGGACGGCCAACGCCCGGCCCACCGATCACACCAGCTTGCTGTTGTTGGATCTTTCCCGGATCCCGTCCGAAAAAGACCTGAGAATGGCCGGACAACTCGGTGAGGAGCTCATCCCCACCAGGTCGGCGGAGCCTTCGCAAATCGAGGATCTGGCACTGCGTTCCAAGCAGGAACAGGACAATCTCTCCTTCGGGAAGGCCATCCAGGACTGGAATCTCCACAATTACGAAAAGGCGTGCGAACTGTTCAACGAGCACCTGAAGGCGTTTCCGGAAAGCGCGTGGGCGGCGGAGGCGGAGTTGCATCTGGGTTGTTACGCGCAATACAACGGCCGCTTTGACGAGGCGAAGGTTTGGTTCGAGGCTTCGGAAGGGCGAAGTCCGAAAGGGCACTCGATGCATGCCAAGTCCACCCTCCGTCTCGGAGCGCTGGCGATGGAGAGCGGGAGTCTTCAGGAGGCAACCCTGAAATTCACCTCATTGCGCGCGACCTCCGACACCTCGTCACATGGGACCTACGCATCCTACTGGATCACCCGCCTCAGCCTGATGAAGGATAACTCGACATCAATGCGGGATTGCGCGCAGAAATCTCTCGCGGAAATTTGTTCGCTCCTGGAGAAGCCGGAGGCCGCCGCACGGTTGCGCGCGATGGAGAACACCCGGCCGGAAGGTTTCAGCCTGCAGGAGATCGAAGACCTTGCGAAAGAGCAGGGGTTGACGGCGAGGACCATCATCACCACCGCGCCACATGCGGCGGACCTGCCCGTTCCATTCATCGCCCACTACGGCTTGGGGGAACAACTGCATTTCGTCGCGGTTCTTTCCCACGCTGAAAACGGGAAGATGAGAATCTATGACTCCCGGACGGGCGGTGTGACCGATGCGGACGAGACTTATTTCAAACGCCAGTGGTCAGGCTATGCGACGCTGTTCGCGGAGGTGCCCGATGTCGAGGGCATCCTCCTGGCGAGCGCCGAAAGCAAGCGGACGGTTGTTGGCGGCTGCTGCGGCTATCCGAAAATGCCGGATGACCTTGTCTGCGGCATAGGTGAGAATGCCGGGGGATGCGGCCCGTGCAGCAGGGGGATGCCAAGCTGGAGTGTCAATCCGGTGAACATGAATCTGACCATCAACGACACCCCGATGTGGTGGGACGCTCCCTACGGGCCCTCCGTCAACATGAGCCTGACTTATAATAGCCTGGACTCCCTTGCTACGATACGTCCCTTCGGAGACAAATGGACCTTCGCCTATTCGGCCTACGCGATGCAGGATCCTTCCGGCGCGGTCTTGATCATGTATGGGAACGGTTACAACGAACGCTACACCCGGAACGCTGATCTAACTTTCACCCCGGAAGCCAGGAACGCCCAGAGCAAGCTGACCAAAACAGGGAATTTCACGTTCGTGGTGGAGGATGGAAACGGAACAAAGCATACCTTCTCCGTGTCGAAAACGATGGCGGGAGCCAGCGCCGCCAGCCTGTTGACCTCCATCGTGGACAAATACGGCACCGCCGTCAATATCGCGCACAACGGCCAGGGCGCGGTAACTGCCATCACTCATTCCGCCGGTGGCACCTGGAATCTGTATTACAACGCGGCGGGCAAGGTTCGCCGGATAACCGATCCCTTCTCGCGCGAGGCGACCTTCACCTATGATTCCAACAACCGCCTCACCGGTCAGACGGATCAGGGAGGAGTGGCCTACGGCTACGGCTACACCACCGCGGCCAGGGTGAGGGAGCGGGATCCGCTCTACCCCGATTTCGGCCATACGTTGGAATACGTGGAGCGGACCAACGAGCTTTTCATCAACGCCCTGAACCTGCCCACCGGAACGTACCTCTTCGACACGGAACCCGCGGATGGCATCAACAACATGGGGCTTCAGTATGCGGATTATGCTTATCCACCTCATGGCGGAAAGATGTGGGAGAATTACCGGATCACCGTGACGGATCCGATGGCGCAAAAAGAGGAGTATTACTTCGACGGGGCTTCGAAGAAAGGCTGGCACCGAAGCAAACGCCATTTCAAGATGGGGCAGAAGCCGGACAGCGGCGAGCCACACAAGCTGTATGAATTCGCACTGGCGGGCGGCAGGGGGCAAATCAAAAAAACCAGGTATCCGGGCGGCGGACAGTCCGTTTCCGACGGCCACGATTCCTCGGGCCGCGCCGCTTCCGTCACGGGGGCCGATGGCCAGGTCACGAAGTACACCTACAATACCATGGGTAATGTCACCATCCGTCAGGAAGGTGAGGACGGCGATTTGAATAAAATCATCTACACCACCACCTATGCCGCGAATGGAATCGATCCGACATCGGAGACGCGCACTGTCGGGGGCGTCGTCATCACGCTTTCACAGATCACCTACAACTCCAGCCGTGATGTGCAGTCTCAAACCAATTCTTTCGGAGTGACCACCGCTTTCACGCGGAATTCCAAAGGCCAGCTTTTGACGGAGACCCACCCTTTGGTCGGTTTGACAGAAAGGATCTACGACACAAACGGTCGATTGTATCAGGTGAAGAACACCGCGCCCGGGCAGACGGTTGCGAAGGTGAAGGCTACGTGTGGCTATGACGGCGTGGGCAGGGTCGTTTCCGAAATGGACGAGGAGGGCCACCTGTTGAATTACGAGTATGATCTTCTCAACCGCCTGGTGAAAACCATTTATCCGGACACCACCTACACGCAGAGCAATTATTCATGCTGCACACTCACGAGCCAGCGCGCGCGTGATGGTTCGGTCACCCAATACACCTACGACGCGCTCAAGCGGCTCGTAAATGAAATCAAACCCGGGGGGGAATCGATCACGAGACATTACGATCAGGAGGACAATATGACCGTTCTCAATTTCGGACGTGGGGAGGGAGTTTCATGGAGCTATGATGCCGCGAACAGGGTTACCGCGAAATTTTACCCGGATGGAAAAAAACTCACTTACGGTTATGACGCGCAAACAGGGCAGATGACCTGGTCAAGGGACTCCCAGAACCGGGAAACAACCTATGGTTATGACGCGAAGGGGCGGATCGTCATCGAATCCGTGTCAGGTCGTCCCATTCAGAAATACACCTACGACGCGGTCGGCTTGAGAATCAAATGGGAGGATGGCACCGCCATCAACACCTACTCCTACGATCCTCATGATCGCATCGTCTCGTCGGATGGTCCGCTGGACCACGATACCTTCACCTATCAATATGATTCATACGGACGGAAGACGTCGTTCACCTATGATGGCGCGGAGGAGAGCTACACATATGATAATCTTGGCAGGATCGCCACGATCACCAATCCTCTCGGAACCTTTGCCAATGTTTACGACGGTGAAACCGGAAAGGTCAGCGAATTCAGCTACCCTTTGTCAGGAATGAAGACCGTGTATCAGCGGCTCCCTGTCGCGCAAGGGGGCCTTCTCGGCTCCATTACCCACCACGCGGCCACCATCGCCGGTGGCGGAGTGCTGGCCAGCTATCAGTATGGCTATAACTCAGCGGATCAGATCACCACCTGGCAGCAAACCCAGCCCGGTATCTCTCCGAGACAATGGAACATCGGTTATGACGCGCGGAGACAGGTTGCCGCCATTACCGAACAGCCGCTGGTCGGCACGCCGCCAATCCTTCAGAAAGTCTGGCGTTACCGTTACGACGCCTCCGGCAATCGTATCGCGGCGCAGGAAAACAATCAGGTGAATACGGCGGCCTACAACAACCTCAACCAACTGGTCTCGTTGAAATCAGGAGGTAGCACCTGGTTCCGCGGAAAGGTCAACGAGCCGGCCCAGGTCACGTTTGCCGGGAAGGCGGCGACGATCGGAGCGGACGGCTCTTTCGAAGCGTTGGTGGAAACCGGACCGGGCACCCAGGACGTGGCCGTACAAGCGAAGGACCAGGCCGGGAACATCAGATCCGAAACCTGGCGCGTCAGCAATGGAAGCGCGGTGGATGTGGTGCCGACGTATGACGCGGAAGGCAACAACCTCACGGATGGCAGGTACAGCTACACCTGGGATGTGTCCCAAAGGATGACCGGCGTGTCGACCGCACAGGACAATTGGACGTTTACCTACGACGGTGCCCGCCGCCGCACCAGTGAGGCGAAGAACGGGGTATCGCAACGCCGCTGGGTCTGGAACGGAACCCAGATGTTCGAAGAGCGGCTTGCGAACGGGGTCAAGCACCGCTTCTGGACGGGAGGAATCCAGATCGTCAATTCGTCGGGACAGGCCGCGGGCAAACGCTATATTGTCAAGGACCACCTGGGCAGCACGCGTGCCGTGGTCGACGGGACGACAGGCGTTGCCACCGCCAGCTATGATTATGCGCCGTGGGGCAGGCGGTCAAGGGTGCAAGGGACTGAAGACTGGGGCCTGGGGTATACCGGCCATTGGCAGCATGAAAGCGGCCTGTCACTTTCCGTCTATCGCGCTTATGATCCGGATCGTGGAAGGTGGGCCAGCCGTGATCCGATTCAGGAGGACGGCGGCCTGAACCTCACCGCGTATTGTGACAATGACGTGATCAACAAGGCCGATGTGCTTGGCCTGGCCCCCGCGACAGGCCGCTGGTTTGACAGCGACGGAAAGGTGCATTCGTCGAAGTGCATGATCATCGTTTACGTCGGACACAATGGAGAGGTCCCGCAGAGTGGAAATATCGTCGATTCCGACTGTTCGGCAAGTGTGGTCATTTCATGTGGACAATCGGGAGGGGACAATGATCCCGCGAGGCCGGATACCGTTCCCGATCTTCCCCCCATCCCGAGAGGAGGAGAAAAGATCAGTGAGTATGATCTGTCCGGCCTTATCAAAAAGGTGGTCGCCGCATCGGAAAAACATGCGAAGACGATTTGTATGAATAAAACCTGCTGTTGCAAGTGGGTGACAATCGTGGTTCGCTACGTTTCAGATCTTCCGGCGACTATGGGGAATCAAAAAGGTACGGAACAAGGCAGATATCCGGTCAAATGTCCATAATGCAGAAATGAACGGCCGAATCCTACCACTGGTTGCTTCCTGGATACTTGCTTTCGCCACTTTGGCGGCGAACTGGGTGATGTCCGACGGAGTAAGAGCAATTGGGGACCAAATTATTAGGTTTCATCCCAATGTAATGGCGATTTCGGGTTCTCCGGTCGATAAGGGATGGATTTTCATTCTGTTGGGCTGGTCATGTGTTTTCGTTTGTGCCGTGGTGACGTTCAAAGGTGGAAGGACGGTGCCTAAATTCATGTTCAGTTGTGTCTACTCCTATTTGGTTCTGCTCCTGAGCCTCTTTCTTCTCAGGAGCCTGTGCCTGAACTGGCTGAAAGCTTCCGTTTTCATCTAGTTTGCCAATGATCGCAGCCATGTGACGGCGGTGTTTGAGGGACGTTCCTGTCCGGAACGTTCCTCCTCGTGGGAGTCGTGAAAACAAGGACCGCATGTCCTTCAGTCGGGCTGTCGGGAATCTCGAACTGCTGCCGGAAGCCCTCGTCACGCCGTTTTCAGAGTGCAAGTTCAAGGACCACGGATTCAAGCGGCCGAGGCAACAGGAAGAATCGAGCGGGATACGTCATCCGGCGCATCCCGGAGGATGACGGAGGATGACGGAGGATGACGGAGGATGAGGGAGGATGAGGGAGGATGAGGGAGGATGAGGGAGGATGAGGGAGGATGAGGGAGGATGAGGGAGGATGAGGGAGGATGAGGGAGGATGAGGGAGGATGAGGGAGACGCATGATGTTAGATGTTTCTTCGTTCAGGCGGGATTCGTTCTCGACGACCGGAGGGAAATCCTTGAAATGTACCGCATGGCACAGGAAGCGATATTCAACGATGCATACGAGGACACGCTCAAGCACCTCTTCAAGATCTTTTTCGAAGCCCGCTTGATCGCGAAAAACGATACGGAACGCGAGGTGGCCGAAGACCGGTTCATGACGGGTGCCCGCATCGCCCGGGAAACACGCGACCGGGCCGTCGCCCTGCTTCCCTGAACGGGCAGGTGGAGATTTTGAAGAGAATCGGTGTCGGCAAGAATGAAAACGGCGGCTGTGACCGGGATGCGTTCGGAGTGGAAAACAGATCCGGTCATAACGATGACCCGGATAAGGATAAGGATAAGGGGTGGGTTGTTGTATCACATCACTGGCTGGTATCCCAGGAGATATATGACAGCATATATGACAGCAAGGGACATTCCACCGTCACCGCTTCGGCGGATGTTCACGATCTCAGGGTTTTTCGCCAGACATTGTTCGATGAACCGGGATTGAAAAGTCCCGGATGACGGACCGGCTGCCATTGGGATTTCCACCACACAGGTATGAGGAAGAATGAATGAAAAGCAGATGATGATATGAAACCTAAGACGTTTTCCGGTGCTTCCATGATCCGTTGCTTCGCGGCTTCGGCAGCTTTTTTCCTCAATGCCTGTGGGACATATTCTCCACTAAAGGACGAACCCGCGGGCAGGTTGCCGGCAGCTCCGGATGACAGGGGGGTGAAAGTGACGTTTCTGGGAAACACGACCATCCTGGTCACGGATGGGGAAACCACGCTCCTGGTTGACGGGTTTTTCTCCCGCCCGGGTCCCTTGCGGACGTTGTTTGGAAAAATCGGACCGGATACCTGCGTGATCGAAGAAGAACTGGACCGGGCCGGGCTTGGTGCTCCGGGGAGTCTGGATGCGATATTGGTCGGACATGCCCACCACGATCACGCGCTTGATGCCGTGGAAGTCGCGAGGCGGACCGGGGCGCTTGTCATGGGGAACGACTCATACCGTCACATTCATGAGGGAAACGGTGGCAACAACGATCCGGAACATCTTTGGATCACCCCGAGGGACGGAACGAGGAAATCGATCGGGAAAAGCGGCAAATTCACCGTGACATTCGTTCCATCCGGGCATGTGGGATCCCACCGGCTCGCCCAGAGAATGGTCGAGGGGGATATCGAAAAGCCGTTCAAAATGCCGGCGCATTTCTCCAGGTTCAAATGCGGGGACGTTCATGCGATTCACATCAAGCACGATGAAGGCAGCCTGTTTGTCACAACGACGGCGGGGGTGAAGCTTGGCAGCACGAGAGGTCTCGAGGCCGATGTCGTGTTTCTCGGCGTGGGGCTTCTCGGCCAGGAACCGGATGACAGGCAGAAAGCCTATTGGGAGGAGAATGTCACGACGCTGAAACCCTCGGTTGTTGTCCCGGTCCACTGGGATGATTTTTCGAGAAAGTTGTCGAAAGGACTCAGGCCTCCGTCGCTGCTGGTCGATGACACGAAAAAGTCGATCGGTGTCGTCAAAAACAAGGCTGGTGATGAAATCATCCACATCATGGATCTGGACGATTCCATTTATCTGAAAGGTGGAAAGGTCTTGAAAGGTCCGAGCCCCAGGAGAAGAGGCTCCGCGCGGACGGAAGAACCAGGCAAAACCCACTTGTTTGACAAAAAATGAAAACGATCTCCGAATTAATCGAAGCATTGCGAGGCATCGACCTTGGAGAATCAGGGAATGTGGGCGCCTTTGAAAGGGGGCTCGCGGAGGTGGTCGCCCTGCGGACCACGGATTCGATCGTTCCCCTTATGGGCTTGTTCCGTGATGATGCCCCATACGATGAGCTGATGTTCTCGATCATCCATGGCATCGAGGTCTTCGAAGATGCGGCCTATGTGGCCGAAGTCCTCCGCGATGTTTCGTCATTCTGCAGCGGGTCTCCGCGCTGGGCTTCGATAGTTTTCATGAGGATGCTCAACACCGAATCGACGCGGCTGGAACTGGTGAGACAGCTGCGCGATGCGGATGCCGGCACAAAGGCCGCGGTCAAATCCCTGATGGAGAAGATCAACGCCCGCAGTTTCGAGTTTTTGCCGAAGACCACGGCCGTCATCGCCGCCGCCTCCTGACCCGCAGCGGGAAAGCCTGATCACGCACCGTCGTCACGTGCCTATCTTCGGGTGTTGACGCATTTTTGGCCCTGTGGGATTTTTTCGACACGGAACCGGGGCCGGAATTCCACTGTCCGGAAGAGTTCGGAAAATGTACCCAAGGGCGAACCCGGCATGCGCATGCCGGGAATATGGCGGGGGATCTCACTTCCCCGCTTCCTTTTGCTTCTGTTCTTCCTCATGGCGGCGCCGCATTTCCAACATCTCCGCCAGCTTGCCGGACGCCTGTTCTTTCGCCGCGGGATCCTGTATCCGCTCGATCCACGCTTGCGCCCGCTCGATATCTCCCGAGTCGATGATTTCATCGGCATAGGTGGCCGTGATGAGATCACGATCGGCCGGAACCAGCCGGGAGAGGTTCTTTTCATACCAGTCTGTTGCTGCCTTCGGGTCGTCCCAAAGCCAGTGATCCACGGCGGACCCGATGTCGCGCTTCCTGTCGGGTTGGGTGGATCTCAAGAGGTGATCCATGGTATGGGGCGCGTTTTTCTGGACCATCCCCCTGATGGTCTCTTTTTTCTCGTCCTGAATCATCTCTCTGTCCTCCCCCTTTCCTGGAGTGACCGACTTCAGCTTCTCCCATTGCTGGAAGGCATCCAGGGTCCTGTCCCGGACAACCACGGAAACGTAGCCGGCGGCGGAGAGCAGCCCCTTGGCCTTGAGTTCCTCCGCCGTCCGGATCACCGCGGCATTGGCGGCAGGATCGTCCGCAAGCTGTTTTCCGAGGATCTCTCCCGCATGGCGGCTGATCTGAAGCTGGGCGGCGCGCTCCCTGCCCATGCGGGCCACCAGGTTTTGAAGATCGGGAGAAGTCAGCACCTCCGCGAGGTCCGCCGGCGAAAAGCGGCTCAGGTAGCCCTTGAAGACATCGGATATCTCCGAGTTCATGTCCCCGATCCTCGCCAACAGGTCCCGCTGCGGCAGCCTGGCGTGTGCGAAGTAATCCCGCAGCATGGCGCTCCTGATATGGCTCCGGTCCTCGGGGATCACCTCCCAGGCTCCGTCGGAAAACCCAGCCTCGCACAGTTTCCGGATCAGCGCGGAAGCGAAGGCCTTCCGTTCTTCAAGCTTGGCGGTTCTCTTGAAAAAATCCTCCATCAGCGTCTTCGCGCGGTCCGGTGTGATGTCGTCCGGGATGTCTCCTTTCCGCTCCCCGGGAAGGCCTCCCGGTTTCTTGCGGAGATCCACCGGGCTCGACCCCGTTACCGGTGTGGCGGATTCTGAGACACCGCGGTTTTTTCCGGGGCCGTGATCCGGTGTCCGTGGCATTTGCTTCACCGGCATCAGATGGAGCGCGGCAGCGCCAGCGCCGATGAGGCTCCCGAGGAGGATCAGGAATTTCGTACGTCCGGACATCATTTTGATATTTTTCTATTATACGGATTGCCGAAAGATATTTCCGGAAATTAAAATGATCGTGTCAGTCCTTTGCGGTGTTCGGAGTTCAAGCTTTAGCGGACAGCGCCAGCCTGTTCTTCCGAATGGCAATCCCAACTTCGTGAAAGGGCGGAGGTCTGTGAACATATTGTGGCTGGTGAAAGAGATGGAGTCTTGTGAAAGAGCAAGCTGAAGCTTGAACTCCGGACAATGTTCCGGCGGATCGTCGGTGTATTGTTTTGGCAACGACTTTTGGCACTCAGTATATGTGAATTTGGGGGCGGATGGTGTTCGGCCGATTCTCAGGCCGGAGGTTCAGGTGGAAACCACTGTCAATTTCCCGCCCGGGGTTTCTGTTTTCCCGCTTCTTTGGCCGCGATCATCTCCAGCGCCTCCGCTCTCCTCGCTTTATCCGGGATTTCCTTGGTCCACAGCCGCGCTCCCTCGAATTCGCCGGCCTGGAGGGCCTTGCCCACGAAGGTGTCCGCGGCCACGGTCCGCTGCCGGTGGCTCATCCTGTCGCGGTTCGCCACGAACCATTCCGAGGGTTCCGACGAATGGATGTCCACCCATCTGCCGATCGCCGAGGCCAGATCCCGGTCTTTATATTCGCTTTGGGACTTCAGCATCAAGCTCAAGGTCTGGGGAGCATCCTCGGCGAGCATTCCTGAGATGAAGTTGCCACGGTCCCTCATGAACTGTTGCTGATGATCCTTATCCTGAAGGGAGGACATGTTGACCAGGCGCATTCTCTCCCACTTGTCGAAAGCGCTCGCGGTCTTGTCGGCATTCACGACTTCAAGATATTCCTCAGAGCCCAGCAGACCCTTCGCGTTCATATCTGCCGCGGTGTTGATGATCACGAAATCCGAATTCTCACTCTCACCGAGTTTCATCATGAATTCATTCCTGACGGCTTGGTTCAGATGCACCTGCCAGCGATTCGGGTTCACCTTTTTCAACAATTCCCGCACTCTTTCGGAAGAAGCCGCCTCGGGGATGTCCGCCGGACTGAAGCGGCGGAGATAAGAGCGGAATCCATCCAAGGTATCGCCGAGCTCGGTGAACCGCTCGATCTTGCTCAGGAGCTGGTCGGAAGGAAGGTCCGCATACGCGAAGTAGTGCCGGATGAGATTATCCCTGAGCAGTCCCCGCTCATCCGGAATGAGATCCTCCGCTTCCTCGGAAAAGCCGTTGTCACAGAGTTTCTCCATCAGCAGCATCGCATGGCGGCTCTGTTCATTAAGATCCGGGTTGCCGGCGATGAATGCGGCCAGGAGTTTCTTCGCATGTTCCGGATCCAGGTCCGGAGGCAGGGTGGCCTTGAGCTTCTCACCGACACTCCAGCGTTTCGGCTTGTCGGGAGGCCGGTCATTCCGATCCGCCGCCTTGGTGCGGTTTTCCCCTTGGAAAACCGCTTGAGGGCCGGACTTCGCATCACCCGCCGCCGCGTCCTGGCGGGTGGGGTGGCGGGTCAGCAGATACGTGGCGGAAACGCATGCCACCACTATCACAATGAAATAGGTTTTGGATTTTTTCATGAGAACGACGCTTCTCAATTCGTGGGCTTGACCACTGGCCAACGGCGCGCATCCCTCTTCGGCCAGAAAACGTGCAACCGGCATTTCTTCAACATTTCCATCCGTGAGATTTCCGCGGGAGTCGTCGCGGTCCCGAGACGGAGCAACTTTTCATGAATCGCCCCCAACAGGATAGGGGAGAAGACTTCCCAGTCCCACGGGCCCAGGGCGAATGTGTGTTTGCCGGATTCATCCACCGCGATCACCCACGGCTCCTGGCCTCCGGAGATATCCGAATGTCTCATTCCCAGCCAGGAAATGTCCCCGTTCCCCGTATCCTCCTGATAGTTCTGAAATTCGATCCAATAGTCGGTCCCTACCTGAAAGATCCCGCTGAAGCGGATGATGCCTCCCTCCGGCAACCGGCAGGTGCCCCCGTTCCGCGCGCCGACCTCTCCCACCTTCTCCATGTGGAAAGCCTCCGCCCAGACCCATTTCAAGGGGCCCTCCGCCAGATACTTCTCACCGTCCCATTCACGGGGCCTGGGTTTTCTGAAAAAAAGCCCGCGTTCGTCGCGGATGACCGGTCCGGGCTCGCCGTGTTTCAGGAAAGCGAGGTGCGCGGGCACATTCTGATGCGGGTTCCAGAATTCGAACGTCTCATGGGCGGGGATCCGCTTGCGCAGATGATCCCAGACGGGTCCCGCGCCCCACCGGGCATCTTCCCCGCCGAAACGTCCGATCAGCAACCGCCCCCTATAGACTCCGGCCGCGGCGACCGCGGGATCATCCGGGATTTCATACACATCGGCTCTCTTCCCCGCGAAACTGATTCCGCTCAAGTGGAGGAACTCCCCGTCGCGCAGCCCCCGGACATCCAGGACGTCGTCGACGCGGACCCATTTCTCTTCGCCGGGCATGTCCGCTTTCCTTGTGATCCTCACGGGGGTTTTCGTATGGACCTCCTCATCAAGGTAGCTGGGGGCGGCATCGTATTCCCCGTCGAATCTTTCGCTGACGAAGATCCATGGCATCAGGGAACCGATGACCATGCCGAGGGAAAGCCCCAGCGTCCTGCGGCGTCCCACCGCGACGAGCCACCAGCACAGCGGATAGAGGACCGCCCCGGCGAGCGCCATCGTCAGCACATTGCCGAATTCATAATCAAGCCGTGTTTCATCATACACCTGCAGCCGGTACCGGTATAACACCGCGGCCGACAGAAGCGGCATGACGAAAATCGCGAGGTAGGCCCAGCTCTTGCGATGGTGGGAGCTCGTGGCGGCGCTCGTCGCGAGGCCGCATGCCGCCATCAGCGTCCATGCCGGCATGGTCAGCACGGCGAGCCCGAAGGAAATCATGCGCCAGCCGAAGTTCAGCAACAGGCAGCCGGCCACGATCGCGAGGGAGATCCCGGCAAGGACCATCCCATGGATCAGCAGGGTCCGGGCGAAGACCCGTGCGTCGTTGGTGGGAAGCGTGCGGTGGAACGCGTGGTCGTCCAGCGGCGGCGCGTCGCGCACGGCGCTCCAGGTGAACAGCGCGATGAGGAACGGCATCGCGCCAAACGCATGCGAGGCGATTTCATATACGGAAGGATCCGGCCACAGCAGGAGCAGGGCATACGCGGCGATGATGCCAAAAGCGAGGTAGCGGGTGAAACGTGAATGGGGCATGGGTTCAGTCGGGTTGGGTGCGGTAGCTCCGGGCCAGGGCGACGAAGATCTCCCGCAGCGTCATCCGCCGGGCCTCATGGCGGCGGTGCTCCGGGAAGATCCGAGCCAGCAGTGTTTCGCTACTGGATTCATCGTAGCTGGCGTCGGTGAAGCGCAGGGTGCGTCCGGCGGCTTTCGGATTGAGCCAGGTGGCGGGCAGTCCGCCGGGGAGGGGGGCATCGTCATCGAACCACAGCTCCACGCTGCGGAACCGGGATTGAAGCGTTTCCACGTCCTCCTGGATGTCGACCCTGCCGTCGTTCAGAATGGCCACGCGGTCGGCGAAGCGCTCCACCTCCTCGATGTCATGTGAGGAGATCCACACCGTCCAGCCTTCGGTTTCGGTGAGTTCGAGCAGACCGGTCAGAAACTCGTCGCGCACCAGCGGGTCGAGTCCGGAAAACGGCTCGTCCAGCACGACGAGCTGCGGACGGTAGGCCAGCGAGGAAAGGAGCGCCGCCTTCATCCGTTGTCCGCGCGACAGTGCCCGCAGCTCGGTTTTCAGCGGGAGATCGAACTCCGCCAGCAGCTTCTTTTCGAAATCCCGGTCCCAGGATCCGTTATACATCGGCCTCAGGTAATTGAGCAGTTCCGGCACTGTCATCCACCCCGGCATCATCCGGTTTTCCGACACATAGCCGATGCTCTGCCACTGCCTCGGCCCGAGCGAGCGCGCGTCCACGCCGAGGACGGAGACATCCCCCGCATCGCGGCCGATGAGGTTCATCGCGCACTTGATGGTGGTCGTTTTTCCCGCGCCGTTGGGTCCGAGAAAGGCGGTGACCTTTCCCTGGGGAATGTCGAGATCGACGCCGCGGAGGGCGTCGGTGCCATGGAAGCGCTTGTGTAGGCCGCGGATGGTGATCATGAATTTTTCAGCGATTGGGGTCCCGGAGCCGGCGGAGCAGCGGCTCCAGATCGTCGGCGGTGAGATGAAGCGAGCGCGCCTCGTCGAGGAACCGGCGCGCGGCGGGCTCCATCAGGGAAAGGCGTTGCTCGAGCGAG